>PQAN01000208.1 GCA_003105285.1 Methylocystaceae bacterium | reverse complement strand
ATCCACTCCGCCAAGGGGCAGGAGTGGAAATCGGTGTTCGTCCTGAACGTCGTCGACGGCTGCATCCCCTCCGACCTCGGCACCGGCACCAGCGCCGAGATCGAGGAGGAGCGGCGCCTGCTCTACGTCGCCATGACGCGCGCCAAGGACGATCTGCATCTCCTCGTGCCGCAGCGCTTCTACACCCACGCACAGAACGCCCGCGGCGACCGCCACGTCTACGCCGCGCGCACCCGTTTCATCCCGAGCTCGCTCGTGCAGCTTTTCGAAGCCACCGCTTGGCCTCCGGCCATGAGCAATGTCAATGCGCCCGGCCGCCCCTCCGGCGTACGGATCAACGTCGGCGCCAAGATGCGTGCGATGTGGCGCTAAGCCGCGCTTGATGCCATATAAGAGACTCCTAAATTAGCTTTCGTGAATATACGAAGCGCGAGCGGCGGCCTTCCAAGAGCCGGCGCTGAACGACTGCATCTGAGACGGAGGACAGTATGTCGAAGGACTGGATCGAGACGACGCGCACGTTGAGCGCCGGCCTGCGCCAGCTGCGCGGCGGCGCCCCCGAGGTGATGAAGGCGTTTTCCGGCATTGCGCAGGCAGCCCTCAAGACCGGCGCCCTCGACACCAAGACCAAGGAGCTCATCGCGCTGGCCATCGGCGTCGCCACGCGCTGCGACGACTGCATTGCCTTTCACGCCAAGGCAGCCTCCGAGCGCGGGGCCACGAGCGAGGAGATCTTGGAGACGCTCGGCATGGCCATCTACATGGGCGCCGGCCCGTCGGTGATGTACGCGAGCCACGCGCTCTCCGCTTTCACGCAGTTCGAAAACGCGAAGGCCGGGCAATCCGCCGCCGGCTGAAACAGCGACGTCAACGAAGGAGCGAACCATGTCCCTCTCGAACATCCTCGGCCTCGGCGGAAACGTCCCTCTGCCCACGATCGATCACGACGCGCTGGAGCGCGCCGTCACCCGCGGATCCTGCTGCATCGTCGATGTGCGCGAGCCGCACGAATATGCCGAAGGCCATATTCCTGGCGCCATCAATCGGCCTCTCTCGCGCTTCTCTCCGGTCGCCGATCTGCCACGCGATCAGCCAGTCGTGATCGTCTGCCTGGCGGGCGGACGTTCGGCCAAGGCGCTGCGCCAGGCGCTCGACGCCGGCCACAAGGACGTGCGCCATTATGCTCCGGGAACCGGCGGCTGGGCGAAGAGCGGCGGCGCGCTCGAGAAGTGACGCCGCCCCCAGCGGGGCCGGTTATGCGGCTCTCGCGATCTCCATCGCCGCCGGCGCCTTAAAGCGTTTCCAGCCGAAGTGGAAACCGGTTCGGCGTCGGAAACGCGTCAAAACAAGAAGCCAGAGTCTTTCCGTGTTTCAATGAAACACGGAAAAGACTCTGGCCAGAACGCCGGCGCGCACCGTAGAGCAACGGCCGTTCGTAGCGATCGATTTGAATCGAATCGAGATATGGTCGACGACGCCATTGGCGTTCCCATCGACCTACGGATCGCATTCGTCCTGACGGGTCGCAAGCGAACGCGCTCCGCAGCGGCGGAGCGCGTCTCTTTTCACGCTCAGCGACGAGAAAGGGCTGCTTCGGCCCATCGAAGACGAGTGGCCGAACTCGGGCCCAGACCGTCAAGATTTGGGGCCAGCGCCGGTGTTCAGGCCGATGATGCGATAGAGCGGACAAAAGCCGATGCCCGCGGTGAGCAGAGGCACGAGGCCGATCCAGCCCCAAGGCGTCTTCGGTCCGATGAAGACGATGGCGATCAACGCCAAGCCCACGATGACGCGGATAATGCGGTCGATGGTTCCAACATTCATTTTCATGCCCTCCTACGAATTGAAGTGAATCCGAACCCAGCTCTACAGGGCGCGCCGAAGCCTTTCGACGCCGAGAAGCTTCATAATGTAACGTTCATAGACCGGCTCGCTCTGTCCCATGCGCACCTTGCGAATGAAGTATTTCTCGAAGGCGATCTTGGCGAGATGGACCCAACGGCCTTCGCTCGCCCAGTTGACGTTCCTCGGCGGAATTTGCGGCCTGGCGACGAATGCGACGCCCTTGTCGCCGAAATCGGCGAGACAGACGGCGTTCCACGTGCCCATCTCCGTCGGCTCGCGACCGTCGACCAGCGCCGAGATATTGTGCGCCGTCGCGGTGACCATCGATTCGATCATGTAGCCGGTCTTCGGCACGCCGGTCGCGACCGGCGTCGCCTCCACCGGCGGGATCGCGACGCAGACGCCGATGCCGAAAATATTGCGGTATTTCGGATTGCGCTGGTTCTTGTCGATGACGATGAAGCCGCGGGGGTTGACCAGGCCTTCGATCCCCATGGTGGCGTCCACTCCCTTGAACGCCGGCATGACCATCGCGAACTTGAAAGACACATCATGCTCTTTCTTCACTTGTCCATTGTCGTCGAGTTCGGAGCATTTGAGCAGGTTCGGCTCGATCGATGTCGTCTTGGCATTGACGATCCATTTGATATGACGCTCCCGGAACGCGGTCTCCAACATGCCGCGTGTGTCCCCGACCCCGCCGAGCCCGAGATGTCCGACGTAAGGTTCGGACGACACATAGGTCATCGGGACCTTGTCGCGGATCTTGCGACGGCGCAGATCGGTGTCGAGGATCATGGCGAATTCATAAGCCGGCCCAAAGCAGGACACGCCGGGCGCCGCGCCGATGACGATGGGGCCAGGGTCCTTACAGAACTCCTCATAGGCCTTGGACGCCGTCACCGCATGGTCGAGGGTGCAGATCGAATGGGTGTGTCCGCCATGAGGACCGAGGCCCGGCACCTCTTCGAAGGCGAGACGCGGCCCCGTGGCGATCACGAGATAGTCGTAATGGACGTTCTCGCCGTCTTCGAGCTCGACGTGGTTTTCCTCCGGATGAACACGCTTCGCGCCCACCGGGATGAAGGCGATCCCCTTTTTCTTGAAGACCGGACCGAGCGGCACGGTGAGCTCTTCCGGCTTGCGCCAGCTCACCGCCAGCCATGGATTGGAGGGCGTGAATTGAAAGGATTCGAGCTTCGAGATCACCGTGACCTGATGCTGCTTGCTCAACTCGTCCCTTATCTCTATTGCCGCCGCCACGCCGCCTACGCCTGCGCCCAGCACCACGACATGCGTCATATGCGTTCCTCCTTCGCGGCCTCCCTCGGCCCTCTGAGTTCGCGCTCTCGTCGGTGCATGGCCGCGGATGCGCCCTTGTCGGCTCGACATTCCCGCAACCTGGAGCTCTAGTCTGTGACTAAGTCACATTGTCTGGCGCTTCGGTCGCTCCTCGACGGCGCCGACACGGTGCGCCTGCGAGACTCGCAATTCATTTCCGCTTGACGCATATATTAGAAATATATAAATTAATTGAAATGGACTTGCAGGAACTCGCGCCTAAAGCCGCACAGGCCGAAAGTTTTCTGAAGGCGTTAGCCAATCGCCACCGCCTGATGATCTTGTGCGAATTGCACAAGGGCGAACTGTCGGTCTCCGCCATTCAGCAGGCGCTTCAGTTGAGCCAATCTTCGTTGTCTCAGCATCTCGCCCGTCTGCGTGAGGACGGCCTCGTGAAGACGAGGCGCGAGTCGCAGACGATTTTCTACTCCCTCGGAAACGCCGACGTCTCGCGCGTCATCGGCCTGCTCTACGAGCTCTACTGTGCGCAAGACTGCAGGCCGGTGAAAGAAAACGGGGCGCGGAAGACGCCCGTAAGGGCCATTCCGACGAAGAAGGGCGGACGGAAACATATTTCCGCGACGCTCGAGGCGAGACCGAAGCGCTCGGCAAGATCTCGACGCCCGCGACCTTGAGAGTCCGGACGAACACTCGGAGCCCTCGCCATTGTCATTCCCGGCAGGGCCGAAGGCCTGACTGGGAATCTAGGGGCAACAACCAGAAACTCCGCCCGTGGCTCTGGATTCCCGATCACTCGCTTCGCGAGCGTCGGGAATGACGCTCTGGCAAACAGGGCCGGAGAGCAAATTTTCGGCCCGGTTCTTAACGGCGAGTTCGGCGGAATATGAGGCGGCGTGGCTGCCGGCGCCTGATCGGCCATGTCGGGAACGACGGCCTCTCCTTCTCGAGCGATGGTTCCGCCGCTATCGGCGGCGGCCGTGACGATCTCGGGATGGGATGGGGAATGCTTCGCAGATCCTGGGGCGTTTTGCCACACTCGGACGTTCGGCGGTTGCACTTATATTAGATAATAGTAAATTAGCATTATATAAGACAAGAGGGTGCGTGTCGGTCGCGCCCGGACCATCGGGCCGTTCGACAATTCGAGGCGAAACGCCGGCTTCATTTGTCGAAATCTCATGCAAGAGAACCCGGCGTGTTGGCGGAGTTGACGGTGAGGTCGAGCATCCGCGCAGATCGAAACGCGTGAACGACATAAGTCAAGGGGATCGCGACAATGACGAAGAGTTTGAAGCGGGAGTGGTTGATGGCCGCCGCAGCCGTCGGCTTCATGGTCTGGGGCCAGGGCGCGGCCATGGCTCAACAGAGTCCTGGCACCTCGGCCGGTTCTGGACCGGCCGGAATGGGTCATGGGATGGAGCACGGCGCGATGGACCATGGACAGGATCACGGCGGCATGTCGATGGGCCATGGCGGCATGGGCCATGGCGGCCACGGCGCAATGGGCGGCGGCATGTCGGGGTCCGAGTCCGATGGCATGGGTCATGGCGCAAGCGGACATGGCGGCGGCATGACGATGGGACATATGATGTGCCGAACCAGCGAGCGCATCGAAGGACGTCTCGCTTATCTGAAGGCGGAATTGAAGGTGACCGAAGCGCAGACGCCGCAATGGAACAGTTTTGCGGACGCCGTCCGCACATCTGGACAGAAGGTAGCTCGTTATTGCGCGTCGCTGAAGGAAGAAAGCGGCAAAGAGAAGCCGAGCGGAATACTCCAGCAGCTCGGTTTGATGGAGCGCAACATGACGGCGCATCTCGAGTCCGTCCGCGCGATCAAATCCGCAGCGGAGCCGCTGTTCGGCGTCTTGACCGACGAACAGAAGAAGACAGCAGAAGAGACCATGACCGGCCTGATGGGGTTCGGGATGAGCATGGGCAAAATGTGATTCGCCGTTACGGCGCGGGTCAGGCCGGGATCTGGCGTCCTTTGGAGCGGGATCGAAGGTTCGGCGCTCTCGAGCGCGCGACGTTCGGCCAGTTTCAAGGGGCGCTATGACCATCGAAAGGCCGCGATGCGGTATCGCAATGGATTGACCGAAAGTCTCGATGAATCCTTCGAGCACAGGGCGAACGGTCGTGCTCGATCCGCCAGTCGTCGGCGACGAGCGGGTCGAACGGCCGGTGGATAGCCGAGATATCACTTCTGCGTGGCTCACCGCCCTGTTGGCCGATGGGCTCGGCGACGCGCCCACTCCAGCAGCTTCGACGCACTCTGGAGTCTTTTCCGTGTTTCGTTGAAACACGGAAAAGACTCCAGCCTCTCGTTTCGACGCGTTTGCGACGCCGAACCGGTATCCACTTCGGCCGGAAATGCTCTAGCTGGCGCGGCGACCTTCTTCCGCCTTGTGGAAATATTGCAGGGTGATGAGAAGGCCCTTGGTTGGCCGCAGCAGGCCGATACACACCAACGCCGACAACGGCAGGAAGATGAGGGCGTGCGCCCAATAGGGCGGCTGATAGACCACCTCCGCCCAAAGGGCGGCGCCACAGACGATGAAACCGGCGATCGTCATCACGAAAATCGCCGGTCCGTCGCCGGTGTCGGCAAAGGAATAGTCCTGGCCGCATTCGCTGCAAGACGGCGCGAGCCTGAGCAAGCCAGAAAACAGCCGCCCCTTCCCGCAACGCGGGCAAGTCCCGACAAGTCCGGCGACATATGGCGAAACCCTGGACGGCTCACAGCAGTCTATATTCGGCGCGCGGCGCGCGGCCATTTGCGTATTCGTCATTTGGAACTCCTCCTGGCTCGGGCACGGCTCGCCCAAACGTCACGTAAACTTAGATATTGCTAATATATATAATTCTAATATAGCCTCGATCGAGGAGCGAAAGATGCGGCAAATTGATCCAGACTCGATGGTCGAGGGGATGCGAGCGCCAGTCCGACGGCGTTTGTGGGGCGGCGGGGTCAACAAGCTGCGGCCTCGGGACAATCGAGGCAGTCCTCGCCGCTTTGCGTTTTGGATTCGCCATTTCGCCAAAAGCTGCGAGGTTTGAGAAACTCCCCGTGAAACGCACGTAACCTTCCGACCAGCGGACTCTTCTTTCCCTT
Source organism: Methylocystaceae bacterium (assembly GCA_003105285.1). GTDB lineage: Bacteria > Pseudomonadota > Alphaproteobacteria > Rhizobiales > Beijerinckiaceae > Methylosinus. The sequence continues at coordinate 32,684 of PQAN01000208.1, read as the reverse complement.
CAGGGCTTTCATTTCTTGGAGTTCGGCGGCCCGCGCCGCCGAACCGGGAGACAGGGAAGCCGCGCGTCAGAATTCGACGCTGGCGCCCACCCAGGCAGAGCGCCCCATGCCGGGAATCAGCCGCTTGACGACCGGATTGGGATAGACCATCGGCCGATAGGCTTCGTCCAGCGCGACGCCGCCGAGCGGCGGGTAATAGAGCTTGTCGAAGATGTTGTCGATTCCGGCGTCGATGCGGAAATTCCCGAACTTGTAGCCGGCGCGCAGATTGAGCAGGGCGTAGCCTGGCGTCTGCGGTTCACCGTGATTCACCGACACATAGCTCTTCTTGTCGACCAATTGCAGTTCGAGCGCGCTCGTGAAATTGCCGAAGACGTGCTCGAGCGCGATGCGGCCGTTGAGCGGCATGATGTGATAGAGGCTGCCGCTGGTCGGCCCCACCAGACCGGCGAGCGGCCAGCCCACGCTCGTTGGGCTGTTGCACAACGCGCCGCCGTAGATAGGGGCGACGAGGCACGGCCTCCCGTGAGCGTCGTCATTATATGTTCCGCGCACGAAGTTGAACGAGCCGCGCAAGGCGAAGTCGCCGAGCGGCGTTCCTTTGAGGAAGGCGTAACGGCCGCTGAGGTCGACGCCATATAGTTGCGCGTAATTGGCGTTGACGAATTGCAGGCCTCTGAAGCCGGTGAAACCTACAGTTTCCGCGCGCCCCCAGATGAATTGATCGATGTGGGTGAAGTAGGGCGCCACGCGGACGAACCAGTCGTCTCCATCCGGGTCGCGCCATTCGGCGTTGAAACCGAACTGATAGGCGACCTCGGGCTTCAAATCGAGATTGCCGGCGTAGCTGTTGCCGTCGCCGAACCACGTGATCATGCTGTTGTGATCCCACCAGGCGTATCGCTCGTAGAGATTGGGCGAGCGAGTTTTGCGGGAGAAGCCCAGCTCGTATGCGCTCCAATTCGTCGGCGCGTAGCGCACGGACGCCGTCGCGTCGAAATTGACGTCGGTCCGAGCGCGGCTCGAAACGTCGAAAGCATTGGAATACAGGCTATCTCTCGCATTGTTGAAATATCCGTGCACGCCGCTTCCGGCGTTCGTCCAGACGACGTCGTTTCTGACGCCGAGCAACGTGCTCCACTCGTTGCTCCAGTTCGTCTGCAACTCCGCATATGTGCCGACGCGCTCGCGCCGGCCGGCGTGGAGGCCGATGAAATCGTAAGGCAACTGATACCAGGGAGTGGTCCCGGGATACCAGTCCTCGAGCCGATGCTGATGGTATTCGTTGCCGATACGCAGCAAATGCCGCTCGTCAAAAGGAATCTCGGCCTTCAGCCGGTATCCGAAGTCGACGCCGACGTCCTTCATGAGCATGTGGCTCATCGAATCGCGCGTGCGCTCCAGGAGATTGTCCATCTCGTGATTGGTGCGCTGATAATAGCCGCGCACATCGAGATTGCCCCAGTCGAAGACTCCCTGATAGCGCACGCCGCCCTGAATCGAATTGTTGAGCGTCATATCCATCGGCTGATTGGGAAAGCCCTGATAGGGAATGTGATGCCCGGCGAGGTCGAAAGACAGAAGGCCATTGTCGGTCTTGAACGCGATCCGACCCGAGTGGTGGAACGCYTCATAGAGCGAACCGTCGAGCGGCGCGCCGTCGCCGAGGAACCTCGAGTAATTGTTGGCSCCATCATATTCCCACAGCGCTGCGTCCCAGGGCGAGCCGCCCCGGCCGCGCCGGTAGCTGCGCGCCTTGCTGTAGGCGAAACTATAATCGATCGCGACCGCGTCGACGCCGGCGCGCAACGTCACATTGACGCCCGGACTGTCGTTGTTGCTGCGGTAGAAGGCGCCGATGCGGCCAGACGCGACATATTCCCCGGGCCGCTGGGCGAAGATGGGCGCCGCGGGTTCGACGATGATCGTGCCGCCGATCGAATCGCCGCCCTTGCTGACCGGCGTCACGCCGGAAAGCACCTCGATTTTCCCGATGCGGTTCGGATCGATATAGGACAGCGGCGGGTTCATGTGGTTGGCGCAGGCCGACGTCACATTCACGCCGTCCACCAGAATGTTGAGCCTGTCGTCCGCAAGACCGCGGATCACGGGCAAATTCGAGACTCCGCCGCCGGTGTAGAGGCTCACGCCGGGAACCTGCTTGAACAACTCCGTCGTATCCACGGCGGTCGCCTTCGGGCGCGCCAGATCTTCTTCGGTGAGGATGGTCGCGCCGGGCGTGGAGGCGGTTTTCGCCGGCGTCGTCCGTCTCTCGGCGCCGATGTCGATCGGAGGCAGTTCCTGCGCCCCGCTGGCGTCACGGCGCGTTCCTGTGTCCGCCTGCGCCAATACGATCGAGACGGCCTGGCCGCTCGGGTCGATTTCATATGCGAGGCCGGTGCCCGTCAGCAGCTCTTTCAACGCGTCGGCGAGCGTGCGCTTGCCGGAAACGCCGCGCGTCTTCACGCGGCGGGTGAGCGCCGCATCATAGACCAGTTGCGCGCCGCTTTCGTCCGCCAGCGCATTGAGCGCGTCCGCCACCGGCCCCGCCGGGATTTCATACGCCTGCGCGGAAATGTGCGCCCATGCCGGCGAAGGTTCGATCGCCAAAGCCGACGAGCCGGCGATGAACAGGCCGATCGCCGTCGCGGTCGCTGTTGGATTCTTGCGTTCGATAATGAATGTCCTCATCTCCGCCAACTTGGCCTCCTCGAATTTCGGCACGGGCCTCGAGCCCGCCCCTAAGACGCGGAGGACCAAAAAACAGGAGTCGAAGGAGAGGAAAATTCGCTCACTGTGACATTTCTGTCACGAATGCAGAACGATTAGATAATCGGAAAGACGCGTGGATCGAACGCCGAGATGGGCTTCGATGGCGCGGATCGCTTCGAGCGGTTGATCGACGCGGAAAACGCCGGTGACACGTCTGTTGCGAACATCCGCGCTGGCGATGAAAACGATCCGGCGATGGTAGCGCCCGAGCGCGGCGATGACGTCGCCGAGCGGCTTGTCCTTGAAAATGAGCTTGCCGCGCCGCCAGGAGGTCACGCGTTCCGGATCCGCCTCATAGGCCTCGAGCGCGGGAAGATTCGGTCCGTAGGCCGTCTGCCGGCCGGCTTCGACGACGACGGCGGCGCCTTCCGCCGCGACCTCGACGCTGTGCTCGCCGACGGTAACTTCCGTGCGCGCCTTGTTCGTCGCGACGTCGAAGGCGGTGCCGCGCGCCGTGATCGTTCCTCCGGCGGCTTCGACCGTGAACGGGCGGCTCGGATCCTTCTCGACCTCGAACCAAGCCTCGCCCGCCAGCAGGGTCAGCCGCCGCTTGTCTCCCGAATAGTCGAACGACAATGCGGAGACGGCGTTCATATGCGCGCGCGACCCATCCGGCAGAGCGACCGTCCTGAATTCGCCGATTCCGGTGCGGATATCGGCGCGCCACATGATCCAAAGTTCGTCGAACGCGAAAAACAGCGCCGCGACCGCCACGGCGGCGATCGTCATGGCGGGCCAGATTCGCGCGCGCCGTCGCTCCGGCCGCCGAGAGGCGAGATAGGCCTGCACGGCCGGCTGGGGAAGGGATTGCCACGACCCCCAGAAATCGCACGCTTCCTCGAACGCCGCCTCGTTCCTCGGATCGCCGGCGAGCCAGGCGCGAAACGCGGCGAGCTCCGAGGGCGACAGCGCGCCCCCGTCGAGCCGGACCCACCATTGGATGGCCGTGTCGAGGCGGTCCGATGTTTCGCCGTCGTCTTGCTTGCTCTCGGGCATCGGCCGGCTGTCGCTTTCTTTCACGGGCGCGCGTCGTCGCGTCCGGCGCACTCATCATATGACGCACGCGCGGCGCATGGAAAACAAAACTCCTGCTCCCCGGATCAATGTAACGCCCGCTTCAGCTCCCTGAACGCCGTGCGCAAATGCTTTTCCACCATATTGCGCGAGATGCCGAGTCGGCGCGCGATCTCCTCCTGGTGCAGGTTCTCGAACCTGCGCATGACGAAGACCTGTCGACAGCGGGGAGACAGATCGTCGAGCGCCTCGAAAAACCGCGAGACGGATTCCTCCGCATCGAGCCGGGCCGCGGGCGACGACGTGGAGCCGAACAGTTCGTCGATCGTCAGGCCGCTGACGATATACTTGTTTTCCGTTCGCCGACGGCGCCTATGATCCCTCGCCAGATTGGCGGCCGTCGCATGCAGCAACGACGCCGGATCGACGACGGCGCCGCGTTCGGCGTGACGCAGAACGCGGACGAAAGTCTCCTGGGCGAGGTCGGGAGCATTGTCTACGCCGACCTTGCGGATCAGAAAACGCAGCACGTCCCGTGCGTGACGGGCGATCGTGTCGCGAAGCGAATCAGGGGTCTTGTCGGACATCGGAATGTCCATGGTTCATCGCTCGTTGACGATCGTCGCGCCCTCCTCGAATGGAAGAGGGACGTCGCGGATCCGACGAGCGGGTGATCGGAAAGGTCCTGACGTGACGTTGAAGCTTGCGTCGGACAACGGAAATGTCGTCTTTCGACGACGATCGCTTGCTAAATAAAAACCGGCGGCGCGCGCGACGACCACGAACTGGCCCAGCCGCTCGAAGGTCGCGTGAGACGGTCGTTCGGCGGCGGTGGGCCGACGTCGCTCGAATCGTTCGCCGGCGGCGAGACGAGGCTCGCCGCGACGCTCCAAACGGCGAAGAAGACGACGGCGTCCTCTCGTCCGCCGCCCTGACAGCAATGCGCCCAGCAGTGAGAATGGTCTCGGCGCAGCGGCGCCGAATCGCCGTCACGACCCATGTCTTTCGAGCAGTGCTCGAAATAAGGATACGCAGCGAGGCCGGATCGAATCTCGTCGTCGGCCCACCCCGCGACATGCGGGGAGGCGGCGTAGCTCGATCCCTGAACCGCAAACAGACAGGAAACGACGATCGCGATGAGCGCGCGTAGAGGAGGGCGTCGTCGAGGCGGGAACAGAGCCATACGGCAATACTTAGTTCCGAGAATCGGCGAACGTCAACGAGCGGCGCGAAAGTTTTCTCTCCGCTCCGTTTGCAGGAAATTCCCGGACGGCGGCCGTTCGTTGCGGCCGGTGCGGATTTTTCAAGTCGTGGCTTGTCGATGCGCCGAAGCCGGCAAGGCCCCTCACGCGATCGACTCGAAGCGCTTCGAACGCAGCCGCTCACCCGGATGGGCCGGCCGCTCCGCTTGTCGCCGACGAGGCGCCGTCCGTCACCCTCCCCATTATCGACGACCGCAATGCGGCGTGAAGGACGATCGGGAGGCCGGGAGACCGAATTCGAACAGCCGCCGAAATGTCGATAGAACGGGAGACTATCGACACATTCGCCGAAGCGGTCGATCCGATCGCTCCTATCGTCCTGCCGCGCCGCCGCTCGGCAGGCGTCAATGAATGTGGATGCCCGGCGGATGAAAGACCGCCAGCAAGGACGAAGCCCCCAGAACGACGAGCCCCGCCCCTTGCTCGAGCGCCACATTGCGTGCGAGCTTCGCGAGGCCGTCTCGAGGATACTCGGATAAGCGTGGCGTGAGGACGAAACGATTCACGGCCGCGACGGCGATCATCGCCGAAGCCGCCACGAATTTGAAAATCACGATCCGACCCCATCCCGAGTCGACGAAGGCCTCGAGCGATTCCGCCCGCGAGAGCGCATTGACGACTCCGCCGAGAAGGATCGCGGCGACGGCGACCATGCCTATGGGTGAAAACCGGCGAAGGGCGAATTCCACGGCCGTGTGATTCACGTCTTCTCTGCGCAGTGAAAGAGTAAGCAGAAGGCCCAGCATCGGCAGGGCCCCGAGCCACACGGCGGCGCCGAGCACATGCAGCCCGAACGCCGCGATGACGATCCAGCGTTGGGGACCGGGCAGCGACGCAGGATGGCCGATCCACGCCTGGCTCACGAGCAGAAAGGCGGCGAGGCCGGCGACGAGCGCCGCCGGCCCGCTCGGGGCGAGGAGGCTCCGCCTGCCGACGAACGCCGCCGCAGAAAGCGCGACCGCTGCGATCAAGCGAAGCGCCCACACCTTCCCGAAACTGGTTTCGAGAAAATACGCTCCCAATATTTCGGCGTCGAAGAGCCCGCCGACCTCCCCCGCGAGATCGACGACAGAGACGGCGACCCAGAGCAACGCCGAAAAACTCACGACAACCGACGACGCGAGCAACAATCGACGCATCGTCTCTTCGACCGGCGCCCAGTCAGCGTCCCCGCGCCGCGGCGAGGCGTAGAAAGGGAACAGCGACGCCCCCAGGAGGATCGTCGCCGCCGTGAATTGCGCCCATCGCGCCGCGACGAGCATCGCCGTGAGCATGTCGCTCACCGCTGCACGTCGAAGCCGAAACTTCCTTGCGTCGTATGCGTGTCGACCGACAAGGCCCGCCAGCGGACGGTGTAATGGCCCGGCGGCAAAGACTTGACCCCGACCTGCACGGTCGACCCGTTGATGCGGGGCTTGCCGGAATCGACCCTCGCTCCCGCCGAGTTCAGGACCTCGACCGAGGTGAAGGAACGTTCGAGGTCCTGCGTGAAATAGAGGGAGACCGCGGAGGGCGCGGCGGCGACCGTGCTCCCCACCCGCGGATCGGCGTGTTCGAGAAGGGCGTGGGCGCGCGCCTCGCCGGCGGCGCCGAGAGAAAACGCGAGGAGCGCTGAAGCAGCAAAGCGACGCATGATTATCTGCCCCCTTGATATGAAACGACGGTCGGGCGGCCGATGGTCGTCGGCAGCACGCCAGGAATGATCGGGCGACCGATGCTCCTCGGGAAAATATCGTCCAGGTAGAAGTGGAGCTGCGCCATCCAACCGACGTCCCGGCCGCTTTTGCGGTTTATGGGGATGATGGCCTCGGCGCCGATCTGGAAATAATTGCCGATCCAGAGGAGGCCGGGATTGACTGTGCCGGTCGTGGTGAAGCCGGAGGTGAGCCGATTGGCGACCGGAGTCTGGAATTGGGCCTCGACGATCGGAATGAGCCGGGCGAGCGCGTCGGGGAGGCCGATATCGACCACATTGCTCTGCAGATAGCGGAAATTGTATTGCAGCGTTCCGCCCCAGACCAGGAAGCGGGGATTATGCTCGATATCCAGGTCGAACCCGCTGTCCGGATCGAATCCGGCCACGGTGACGGTGCGCGGCCAGGTGGGGACCGCATAGCCGAACTGGCCGGTGATCGCGAAAGCCCGCGCCCAGGAGAGCGCATCGGGCGCGAGATCGCCGAATCCTTTACCGAACCAGACAGTCGGCGTCAGCACGGAGAATTTCTCGGCGCCGACGGAAGGGTTGCCGCTCTTGCCCCATTCGACTGAAAGTCCCGCCGACATGACGAATTCGGCTTCGGGATGGGTCAGGAACTGATATTTCAGCGTCGTTTCCAAGTTCTGCCAGCCGCTGGCGCTGGGCCCGCCGGGCACGCGCAGGCGCGTGAAGGCGGAGCCCACGGAGATGCCGACATCCTCGGTGATGCGTTTGGAAAACTCGCCGGAAATATCGATCTGCCGTGCGGAAGGATCGTCGCCGTTCTTCAGCACGGAGACCGTGGGCAGGGATAGTTCGTCGGCGACGCAGGGGTCGTCCACCGCGAGCGTCGCCGGAAAGAACCTCGAACCGACGAAACAATGGGCGTGGGCGTGCGCCGTTTGAAAGAGCGTGGCCAGGCTCGCGGCCGCCGCGAAAGAGCCTCGGATTTTGCGCGTCATGAATCAGCCTCGACGTTTATGATCTCGAGAGCCGCGTGCGACGTCGCCCGCGGCTCGACGATTGCGGTCGGGATCAGATCGACGGCGGAGCGCGAGGCTGGATGAAGATAGGCGCGGCGGGCAGGGCAAAAGGCGCAGCCTCGGCGCGCGAAGGCGCGAAGGACGCGGTACGATCGGCCGCCGGCTCATGGGCCGTCGGCAACACGGCCACAAAAGTGGAGCTATCGCAGAACGGGCAACAGCAATCGTCGGGCGAAGGGGCGTCGCCCCGGCGCCGATCCTGTTCGCCGCCGTAATCGTGGGCGCAATCGTCGGCGTGCGAATCCGTGAGTTCGACGACGGAAAGCGCGGACGAAGCCGCGCCGCCGGCGAGCACAGATTGCAGCCACGGCCCGAGCGACAGCATGAGGAGCAAGACAAAAAGCCCCGCCCTCCGTCCGCGAGCGGACGTCGAACAAAGCCCGATCGTTAGGGACAGTCGCATCCGCCGTTCCGCGCGCTGCCGAAAGAAACCGACAGATCCTATATGAGTCTCACGCCGCAGGCGAGAAAAAGGCGCGAGCGAACACCCGCTTCTCGCCGGCGCTCCGAGTTCGATCTACTCGATCTCGAACCGGGTCGACGGCCGCCGAGGCGGAGGGCCTTCCCCGTCTCCATGCCTTACAGCGTCGACGGCGCCGTTTGGAGCCCGTCACTGCAGTGCAATACGTTTAGTCGGGGCGGCGGGGCTTGGCGTTCGCCGGCGCTTTTGCCGGCCGGTTTTTCGCCTCGAACAATGCAATGGAGCTGGTGCGCGTGTCGCGGGCGAGCACGACTCGCCGCGGCGCGATCTCTACGACACGCCAGCCGCCGACGTCGTCGCCGATTTCGACGTTGCGAACTTTGTCTGCCGGGCCCGATCTCACGAGCGCGCGCGGCGCCTGCCCTCCGATCAAGACCCCGACCAGCATGAGGCTCGGCGGCTCGGGTTGCGACGGCGGCTCCGGGTCGCGGCGGACCGCGACCGGCTCTAGCGGTGGGGGGCGTCGCGTCGCGGAGAACAGCGGTCGCTGGCGTGTTTCGGAAAAACGCTCGAGCGGGAGGCGCGCCATCGGATTGGTCTTCGCACGGTCGGCCGCCTCCTGCGCAATGGCGAGCGACGGCAGAAGACAGAGCAGGCTCAGCGCGAGATGCGAAGGATTCTTCATATGCGCGTCCGACGCCAGAGCGCCCGCAGATTCAAAGTGACGTGCAGAAGCGGCTCCGCCGCGCGCGCTGGTCCGTGCGGTCGAATGGAGAGCGCTTCGACAAAGACATAAGGGGTTCCGGTCTCGAGTTCGTAGAGCAGTGTCTGCAGAGCGGGAAGACTCGTCTCGAAGCTCACCTGCAGCCGGATGGCGTCGGCGGCGTCGCTCCGTGTCGAGGGCTGCACGCCGGAAGAAGCGAGACTGGCGCGCTGCGATGCGACGCGGCGCGTGACATACGCCTGTAATTGCGCGTTCGCCTGCCCCATCGTCGGCGCGTCGAGAAAGGCCGCGGCGGGCGCGATCGCCTCATGCGCGCGGCCAGCCACGCCGACGCCCCGCCGATGCGCGGCCTCGAACCGCTCCAAAAGGACTCGACGCTCCTCATTTTCGTAATTCGCGTCGCTCAGAGCGCCGAGAGCCAGAGCGGTCGCCGTTCCGCAGACCAGGACGAACATCGCCGCACCCGCCAGCGTGACGCCCTGTTCGCGGTCGAAACGCATATCCGAACGCATCGAATTACTCCGTTACTCCCCCTCGAGGACGAGGCGAGGCGTCACATTCGCCTCGATGCTGAAACGGAAGAGCTTGCCGTCTGGACCACGTGTCGTCGGCGCAACGAAATGCGCGTCGAGAAGTTGTCCCGACGTTTCGAGCGCGCCGATCAGCGGCGGCGCATCGTCGGCGACTCCAGTGACGCGCAGCTTATCCGACTCGAATTGGAGTTCGGTGACATAGGCTCCGTCCGGCAGCGCCCGCGTCAGCGACTCGAACAGAAAGACCGTGGAAATCGACGTCTCCTTGCTGACCCAGGCCCGTTCTGGCGGGCTCAGAGCGGCGATGGCCTGTGGGCTCTTTGCGACCTGCGCCGACTTTTGCACATTGCGCAGACGAGCGACTAGATCTTCGCTTTCCGCCTCCAGCGAGGCCGCCGCGTTCAGCGCCCAGAGGCTCACGGCCGCGCAGAGCGACGCATAGGCCGCGAGGCCGCCGCCGATGACGAAACATAGGCGTCTTCGTTTCTGATGAGCCTGTTGCGCATTGCGCGACCACAGGACGACGGGCGCCTCGCCCGCGGATTTGCGCTGCTCGACGACGACGCGATCGGCCGTGAGCCCGCCGCCCGAGAGGCTCGCGAGCGCGCTTTCGATCTCGCTGCGCTCCGCGATGAGCACACGCACGTCCAGACCGTCCGCGCCGCTCCCCGGCTCCGCAACGAACCCATAGAGAATTTGCGTGACCGGCCAGGGGGACAGACGCTCGATCTGGTTGCGGATAACGCCGGCCGTGAACTCGCGCGCCTTTGCGGGCAGCGTGATCTTGCGGATCACGGTCCGCTCCAAGGGCCATTCGAGCAGGACGAGTTCGCCGCGCCCGCGGCGAAAAATCTCCTCCGGCAGAGCGGCTCCCGCCTCCGCCGAAGCGACGAGCGGCGCGTCGCCGGCCGTTCCCGCGCGAACGAGACAACGGCCGCCTCGAAAGGCGACGACGAGCGCGCGGCGCGCACGCCGAGCTTCGCCCAGACGCCCGACGATCGCCGCGAGAATATCGATCGAATGAATGAGCCAGCCGAGACCGGGCATGAGAATCGACTCAGAAATTGCCGCCATACGCCACAGGCGTCGGCGACTGCTTGAAGGCGAGAACACGATAGGGCTGTCGGCCGTTCGGCGATACGACGATGATCGCCTCGGCCGCCGTCCTGTAGCCGTCGGCCAGCGTCACGGTCAGTTCGACGCGCGCCACGCTATTTGTCTTCGGTTTCACGAACCGGCCGGCGGGCCCGAGGATCTGCTCGATGCGCGCCGGATCGACGGGCGAGGAGCGACGCGCGTCGAGCAGACGCTCGATACGAGTCTCGTTCATTTCCGGCAAGGCGCGTAAGATCTCCGGCGCGGCCGTCGAAGCGTTGACCGTTTCATCGCCGAACACGGTCGTATAAGGCGCGATCATAAGCACATGATCGGGAAGCATCCCCGGAATCTGCGCCAATTGGCCCACATTGGTGAAAACCTGCTCGAACCGCCGAGCGTCTTTCGGCCTGCCGCTCCTCGCGGCCGCAATGGCCGGCTCGCCCGTTTTGATCGACATCGGTTTTTCCGGCTCGCTCGCCGCGCGCTCCTCGAAGCTCTTTATTTCTCCATCGCGCCAAAGAACGATCGCGCGCGCCACATCGGCCCCATTGGGAACGCCGACTTCGGCGAATAGCGAGGCGAAGACCTCGACCGGCGCCTTGTTGATGTCGATCTTTCCGAGTTCGTCGCCGAGTTGCGCGCGCACTGCGCCGGTCGACAGCGCGAGCCGCGTCTCGACAGGCGCCAAGGGCCGCTCTCCATATTTCGAGAGAAGATCGGCGCTCGCCTCCAATCCGGCCGTAAAGAGCGCGTCCGCCTGCACGCGGTCGCGGTCGATGGCGAGAACGCCGGCGAAACCGCGAAAACTCGTCGCCGTGGCCATGGCGAGCGCCGAAAGGAACGCGATTGTCCATAAGACGCCGACGAGGACGACGCCCCGGCGGGGGTCACGAAGGGCCATTTCGCTCATGTCGGCTCCCGCGCTGGCGGTTCGAGGCTCGCGCCGGGCTTGTCGAGGAAGCAAGTCTCCGGCGTCGACACGCAGAACGGCGGCGCATCGGCGCGCACGATGAAGTCGGCGGCGGCGACGAGGCTCGCGCCCGTCGTCGAATCCCGCAGGTTCAAACGGATGAGCCGCGGCAATTCGATCTCGCCCTTCCAGCGGTCGCTCCAAGCCAATTCGCCTCGCGCATTCATGCGCGCGTAGCTGAAGGAAATGGCGTAGCGCCCCTCGAGCAGCACCACCGCGTCTCGCGCTTCCCCCGCGAACAGGCCGGCCCGCGGGCCGAGCCAGACGGCCCGGCGGCGGACGAGGCGCGTCGACTCGTCCGCCGCCGATTCGATCGACAACGTCAGCGCCTCTTCTTGCGCGGCCCGAGCGCCGACGGCGCTCGCCGAGACGAATATGATTTTCGCAGCGTCGCCCTCGAAGGCGACCGGCGGCAGTTTCTCGGCGTCTTTTCCTGGCTCTTTGCGCCGATTCTCGCCGGGGGGATCGGCGCGCGCCGAAGCCGACGTCGCGGCGACGAAACTCGCCGCGGCGAAATCGCGCGAGAGACGCTCCATGGCGAGCGTGAAGCGTTCCGCATCGCTTACGCCGCGCACGCCTCGATCGAAGAAGATTGCGACATGGTGAACGAGCGCGGCCGCGCCGATGATGACCGACGAAGCGACGGCGAGAGCGGCGAGCGTCTCGACGAGCGTGAAGCCCGAGCGACGATCGGAGCCTCCGCCGCCATCTCCCGCGCGGTCTCTTCGCGTCATCGCGGCCTCCTTCATTGCGCTCTCCCGAGACGGACCGTCTCGGCGGCGATGGATTGATTTTCTCCCCAGAGAACGCGGGCGAGGACGCGATAGGGCGCCCATTTCGGCATATCCTTCGCGGCGCCGGCGGACGCCGGATCGTCGAACGCCGGCGTGTCGAGAACGATCGGCTCGACGACGACGCTCCATCGGAAGCCGTTGGCCGCGCCCTCCGTCGCGCCGGCTACGCCGCTGCGATCGAAAGGCGCTTGGATCAGCGAACGCAAGAGGAGAGCGGCGGCCGCCCGGCCGGCTCCATTCGCCACAATACGACGTGCGTGGAAGAGATGCGGACCGAGCGCGCCCGCGAAAGAGACGATGACGGCGAGCGCTATCAGCGCCTCGATGAGCGTGAAGCCGGCGCGCCGGTCGCGCGTGTCAATACGCATCGATCGACACGCCTCCGGTAAACCAATTGACGCGTACCTCATACTGGACGCGCTCGCGCGCAAAAGTGAGAACCGCGCCCGTGGACGCGCCGTCTGGTTGAAAGACGACGACCGCCTGCAGCGCTCCGAGCGCGTCTTCGGAGCCGAGCACGGCGAGTTCGACATCATTCGGAAGAACGACCTTCCGGCCGCTGTCGCCGATGAGAGCGCGTCTATCCCGATCGAGCGCGACGCGGCGCGCGCGACCGCTCAGCATCGCTCCGAGCCTTTCGCGACGCAACAACGCTGCCGCGTCGAACACGACGGCCTTCAGCTTCGCGCGGCCCGTGCCGGGCGTCTGCGTCATGACGAGACCGGACATCAAGGCGATGAGCATCATGACTGCGACCATTTCGATCAATGTGAAACCGGCTCGGCGCTCAGCGTTCGACATTGGAGATGTCGGCGGCCGTTCCCGCGCCGCCCTCTTGCCCGTCCGAACCGAACGAAAGAATTTTGTATGGCGGATTGTGATCGACCGGGAAACGGTATCGATAAGGCTTGCCCCAGGGATCGTTCGGAACGCGGCCGCCCTTCACATAAGGACCGCTCCAGACGTCGACGCCGCTCGGACGCTGCACGAGCGCGGCCAACCCTTCGGAAGAGCTCGGATATCTTCCGGCGTCGATATAGAAGAGATCGAGCGCGGAGGCGAAGCTCTCGATTTGCAGCTTCGCCGCCTTGACGCGCGACTCGCCGAGATAGTTCAGCACGCGCGGACCGACGAGCCCGAGAATCAGGCTGATGATCGTCAGAACCACCAGCATTTCGACGAGCGTGTAGCCGGGGCTCGCCGCGCGCAGGACACGAGGGGCGCGCATCGAAAAGGACGACATGTTCATAATGCGAGCTCCGTTATGCTGAGCAGGGCGCTCATGATCGAGACGACCAAGGCGCCGATCACGACGCTGACGAAGACGATCGCCGCTGGGCCGATCGCTCCCATGAGGCGGTCGAGGCCAAGGCCTGACCTGTGTTCGTAAAATTGCGCCGCATGCGCGGCGATCGACGGCAGATCGCCGGTTTCGTCTCCTACCCTCAGCATGCGGACGGCGAGCGGCGGCAGAAGATCCGTGTCGGCGAGCGCTTCGGCGAAGCGTCGACCGTTGCGGACCTGTTCGTGAACCCTGTCGATCGCCGCGACGACACGGCCGTCGGCGACGACGTCGCGGAGAATTTTCAACGTCGCCGGCAACGGCACGCCATTCGCCACGAGCAGGCCGAGCGTGCCGACGATGCGCGCCGTGCGCGCATCCTGCATCGGCCCGGCGATCCCTGGAGCTTTCACGATCATCGCGATCAGACGGGAGCGCGCCTCGCGGCGACCGAGGATCGACCAGAGCAGGAGGACGATCGCCGCGCAGCCGCCGAAAAATGCGTACAGATTGGCGTGCAACCAAGCGGAGGCGGCCAGCACGAAGGCCGCGCCGCTATTGAGCCGGTCGCCGAGATCCTTGAAGACCGGTTCGAACTGCGGCACGACATAGACAAGGAAGAAAAAAAGAACGAGCATCGCCGACCCGATGAGAAACAGCGGATAGCGAATGGCGGAATTCATCCGCTCGCCGAGCAATTCGCGGCGGTTGCGGTCTTCGACGATCGCGCGCAGCACGGCTTCGAGCTTGCCGGAAGCCTCGCCGGCGCGCACCATGGCGACATAGGCGGACTCGACGATGGCGGGATAGCGCTCCAGCGCCTCGGCGAAACTGTCGCCCGAGGAAATCATCGAACGAAGTCCGCCCATGAAGCGGAGCATCGGTTTGTTTGCGTCCTCGGCGAGCGTCTGGAGCGCCGCCTCCAACGTCAGCCCAGCGCCGACCAGCAGCGCCAGTTGCCGCAGGAAGATCGTGACGTCGCGCGCCGGCGGCGGCTTGCCGGCGCCCGAGGCGTTATTCGACAGGCCCTTCGCCGCGACCTCGGCTTCGATCGGCAGATGGCCGAGATATTCGATGCGGCGCAAGACCTCCTCGCGCGTCGGCGCCTCGACCTCGCCCGAGACGATTTCTCCGTTCGCCGCCACTGCGCGAAAGCGAAAATGTGGCATGGTCAAGCGCTCATCGCGACGCGGAAGACTTCGTCGATCGTCGTCAGTCCGGCCCGGCATTTGGCGACGCCGTCCTCCATCATCGTCGTCATGCCTTCGGCCTTGGCGACCTTTTCGAGCTCGCTCGCATCGGTTCTGGGACCGATGGCGCTGCGGAGGGCGGAAGACGTCTCGATGATCTCGAAAACTCCGCGACGGCCTCGAAAGCCGGTGAAATTGCACCATTCGCAGCCCTTGGGGCGATGCACGACGTCGTCCTCCGTAAAGCCGAGCGAGGCATAGCGGGCGTCGCCGGCGATATCCTCCGCCGTCAGCGCATGCGGCTGCTTGCAATCGGGGCACAAGACGCGCACCAGGCGCTGGCCGATGATCGCGCGCATGCTGGAGGCGAGCAGAAAGCTCTCGATCCCCATGTCGATGAGGCGCGTGATCGCGCCGGCCGCCGTATTCGTATGCAGCGTCGTCAAGACGAGATGGCCGGTGAGCGCTGCGTGGACGCCGATATGCGCCGTTTCGCCGTCGCGCATCTCGCCGACCATGATCACATCGGGGTCTTGACGCAGGAAAGAACGCAACGCCGTCGCGAAGGTGAGGCCGATGGCCGGATGCGCCTGCGTCTGATTGACGCCGGGAATTTGATATTCGACAGGGTCCTCGATGGTGAGGATCTTGCGCGTGGAGTCGTTGATCTCGGCGAGCGAGGCGGCGAGCGTGGTCGTCTTGCCGGACCCGGTCGGGCCGGTCACGACGATCATGCCGAACGGCGCTTGGAGATTACGTCTCAAGACGTCTCCGTCGCGCTGCGTCAGGCCGATCTGGTCGAGCGCGACGACGCCGGAGCCTTTGCGCAGCAGGCGGATGACGGCCCCTTCGCCATGGAGGCTCGGCATGGTGGCGACGCGCAGATCGATTTCCGCGCCGCCGACGAGGATTCGCGCTCGCCCGTCTTGCGGCAGGCGGCGCTCGGTGATGTTCAGCCCCGCCATGATCTTGAGACGCGACAGCAACCCCTTGGCCATGCTCATCGGCGGCGCCGGCGCGGCCTTCAACAGCCCGTCTATGCGCAGCCGCGCCTGCAGCGCGCCGGCGAACGGCTCGATGTGCAGGTCGGTCGCACGCTGCTCGACCGCGAGGCGCAAGAGATTGTCGAGCGCCCGCACGACCGGCGCGCCGCGCGCGAGATCGCGCAGATCGTCGAGTTCGTCGGAGGCGACGTCGGTCTCGGCGAAATCGGCGGCCGGCGCTGCTTGCGCCTCGTCCTGCGTGATCGCGAGAGCGGCCTCGATCTCCTCGGCTGTCGCGACCGCGATCTCCGCTTTTCGTCCCAGCGCGATTTCGAGAGCTCTCAGCGTTTCGTCGTCGAGCGGGGCGGCAATGGCGAGCGTAACGCCGCCATCCGCGTCCGCGAAAGGAAAGAGACGCCCCTCCTTCAAGAAGCGGTGGGAGAGCGGTCCGCCAGCGAATTTGTCGCTTCCCAGGCGGCCGCGCTCGATGCGCTTGCAGGAGTAGAAGCCCGCGAGCTCGTCGGCGAAAGCGGAGGGCGTCAATCGCGTGAGATTGGCCCAGTCGATTTGGCCTGCAACGTCCAGGCCCCGCCCGCCCCGCCCCCTCTCGAGGCCCTCGGGACGACGGAGCACGCCTTTGCCGACGAGATATTCTACAAATGCATTACGCTGCATAACGAGAATCGATATTTTCTCTATACGAAGGACTTTCCTATGACTAAGTAGCGTTTTATTTTATGACCATTTTGTGGCAGATTCGCATACGATGGAACATGTCTTTCATAATTTGGGCATGAGGGAGGATATTTGAGCAGCGCGGCGCATTGCTCGATCGAAAAATCGAGAGTATGGCTGATTTTCCTTCTATCGTTATGTAAAATAAGAATCATATGGTGATAGTCATATGTATCTGATGCGTATTGTGACGCGTGAGGTCGCGCTGCTGCGCTCGCCGTGGTCTTCTCTCCTGCGCGCGATGAGGCTCTGCCGACTCCTTCCGCTCCTCGGCGCGCTGCAGGCCTGCTCCTCTTCCGAACAATTGATGGGAATAGGACCGGGCGACAGCGTCGATGTAGCGCGCAACGCGGATCTGACCGCACGTTTTCCCATTCCGTCCGGCGGGACGAGCCAAGGCCTGCAGGCGTCGCGTCCCATGCTTTTTCCGGGCGAGGCGGGGAACTGGCGCGCATCGGCGCGAGCGGACGCGGCGCCGGCCGAGCCGGGCGTCTCCACGCATGGCGACGACGTCGAGATCAATTTCGAACAGGCGGATATTCAGACCGTCGCGAAAGCGCTGCTCGGCGACACGCTCGGCTTGAACTTCGTCGTCGACCAACGTGTGCAAGGCGTGATGACGCTCGTCTCCGCCGGTCCGATCCCGCGCAAGGACGTTCTGCCGACGTTCGAGAACGTCATTCGCATGTCGAACGCCGCCCTTTTGCGCGAAGGCCAGTTGGTGAAGATCGTGCCTCTCCCGGAAGCGACCGGCGCGGGTCGAACGACGCTGGGCGTCGGTCAGCCGGGCTTCGGCGTCACCATCGCGCCGCTGCGCTACAGTTCGGCCGCCACTCTGGCGAAGACGGCCGAAAATTTTCTCGCCCGTCCCGGCGCCATTCGCGCCGATCCGGCGCGCAATCTCATTCTCGTTCAGGGCACGTCCGGCGAGCGTCGCGCGGCGCTCGACATGATATCGAGCTTCGACGTCGAGTGGCTGCGCAATCAATCGGTCGGCGTCTACCCGTTGAAGGCGGTCTCGCCGGAAACGATGATCCGCGAGCTCGAACGCATATTCGAGACCGGCGAAAGCGGACAGGGCGCGGGGACGATCGCGTTCCAGCCGATCTCGCGCATGAACGCCGTGATGGCGGTGACGCGCAATCAGCGACTGCTCGAGCGAGCTACGCAATGGGTGGCGCGCCTCGACCGATCGGATGCGAGCGGCACAACGGTGCGCGTCTATCGGCTGGAAAACGGCAACGCCACAAAAATCGCCAAAATATTGAACGAGATATTCGTCGGCAAAGGCGGCGCGGCGAGCGATGCGGCCGCGAGCCAGATCGCGCCGGGCGCGAATGTGACGCAATCCAAGATCGATCAACTTTCCCCGACCGGCAGCTTCGGAGCCGGGACGGGCGCGAATGCCGGTTCCGGCGGCCCCAATTCCGGATCACAAAATTCGGCCGCCGCCGCTTTCGGAGCCTTCGGGGAACAGAAGAACGCCGAAGCAGAGGCGAAAGGCGAGGCCTCGGGCGCGGCCGGCGTCCTTCCGCGCGGCGTCTTCACGAATGTGCGCATCACGGCCGACAGCAGCAATAATTCGGTCATCGTCTTCTCCAATCAGGAAGATTATCGAGTCATCGAACGCTCGTTGCGCGAACTCGACAGACCGCAATTGCAGGTCTCCATCGAGGCGACCGTCGCGGAGGTGTCGCTGACGGACGCGCTGCAATATGGCGTTCAATATTATCTCGGCAGCAGCGCCGTCGGCGCCGGCGTCGACAAAGGCTCCGCCGCGCTGTCCGCATTGGCTTCGAAGGCCATCCTGCAGCGCGTCCTTCCCGGCTTCAATCTGCTTCTCGGCCCGGAGGCGCAGCCGCATCTGGTCCTGAACGCGCTCGCGTCGCTCACCAATGTCAAGGTGCTGTCGTCGCCCTCGCTGGTCGTCACCGACAATCAACCCGCGCTCCTGCAGGTCGGCCAGGAGATTCCGGTTTCGACGGGGTCGGCGACAGTTCTCTCCAATTCCAACACCATCGTGAACACGATCCAGATGCGCGACACCGGCGTGATCCTGAAAGTCTGGCCGCATGTTCACGCCAATGGGACGATCCAGCTCGAAGTCGAACAGGAAATTTCCAACGCCGCCGACACGAGCTTGACGCCGACCATCTCGCAGCGGCGCGTGCATTCGACCATCTCGGTGGCGAGCGGCCAGACCGTGTTGCTCGGCGGCATGATCAGCGAGCAGGAAAACAAGACGATGGACGGTTTGCCGGGCCTTCGCCACATCGCCTATCTCGGCGATCTGTTCGGCCGGACGGTCGGCAACAAGAGCAGGTCGGAGATCATCATCTTCATCAAGCCGCAGATCATTCGCAGCGAGCTCGACGCGCAAGGGGTCGCCGAGGAATTCCGTTCACGGCTCCAAATGATGCGCGGCGCGCCGAATGTCGTGAAGGGCGCTCTCATGACGGACGCGCGAGCGCCCAAGGTTCGCAAATGAGCGGCGGCCTGCTCGACAAGACATCCGGCCGGGCGTCCCCTGCTTCGGTCCCGCGTCTCGATATGGCGCTCGTCGTCGCGGGGACCGCGGCGATCGCCTGCCTGTCCTGGACGTCGCTCGATCGACCGCAGGCGCTTTCGTCGACCGGCCTCGGCGCTTTGATGATCGCCGGCGCCGACATGGACGCGCGCTTCCTTCTGCTGCCGGACGCCGTGACGCTCGGCGGCCTTCTCGCCGCCCTCGCGGCCGCGGCGTTCCTCGCGCAGGGCGATCCGCTCGTCGCCGTCGCCGAGGCCGCCCTGCGCGCCATTTGCGTGGCTGGAATTTTCGAGCTGTTGCGCCGGACATATGAACGGCGGCGCGGGATCGAAGGGTTGGGTTTCGGCGACGTCAAGCTCGCCGCCGCGATCGGTGCGTGGCTGCCGCTCGAATTCATCCCGATATGCGTCGGCCTCGCCTGCGGCGCCGCGCTGGCCTTCGCCGGCGTCGCTCATTTACGCGGCGCGCCGTTCGAGAGCCGCACGAAACTGCCGTTCGGCGCGTTCCTATGTCCGGCGCTCTGGCTCGCCTATTTTTCTTCGGCCCTCGGCCTTTGACCGCAGCGGACGCAGGTCTCTCCCCTATCGTTTGCGGCCGAAGGCGACGGCGATCGCGACGGTCATTTCCTTGGGGGGCGGATCGAAAGGCGCGCTCGAGCGGACGGTCTTCAGCGCGCTCGCGTCGAGTTTCGGCTGGCCGCTGCTTTCGACGATCCTCAGCGTTTCCGGACGGATTTGTCCAGTGTGCAAAATAGCGAACGAAACCATGGCCGCTCCTTGCAACCCGGCATGGCGTCCTTCTTCGGGATAGACGAGCCTGGACTGGATCTTTTTCGAAAGCAGCCTGATATATGCCTCGAGGCGATCGATTTCCGTTTCCTCTCTCTTGATCGTCTGGGCGATCTGCTGCTGCTCGACGCCCGACGACTCGGAGCCGGGGCTTCCCGCGCTCGCCGCCACTCTGCTCTTTGTCGGCCGAGCCGAGGACGCGCCGTCATCGTCCGGCTCCACGCGCTTCTGTTGTTCGTCGGACTTTGTCCTGTCCGCCTCCGCTCGCTTCGTCTCGCCTTGCGTCTGCCTCTGGGTCTGCAGTTCGGTCTGCTGGTCGGCGACCAGGCCATTCAATTCGAAAACCAGCGTCGATTGGTCTTCGGGCGGGGGCGGCGCGCCATGCAGGACGAACGGCAGCCCGACGGCGGAATGCAAGGCGAGCGAGACGGTGAAGGCGTGATAGATCGTGAATTTCGATCTTCCGCTCGTCTTGCAGTCGAACATGGCCGGAAGACCTCTACTTCGCGCCGCTTTTCGTCTGCACGGCGACCTTCGTGAAGTTCAGCCGCTTGAGAACGTCGGCGACGTCGATGAAGCTCTGGAGGGCGACGGCGCGGTCGGCGCGGATCAGGAAGGAGGCGTCGGCCGGCAAGGCTCGCAAACGGATTTCGAGATCGTCCTTGGACGCCGCCTTGCCGTCCAGAAAAATGTCGCCATTCGCTGTGAGCTCGATCGTCTTGTCCTGTTGCTTTTCGACTCGGGTCTGTGAAGCGTGCGGCAAGGCGACCGGAATGCGTCCGGTGGCGATGAAATTCGCCGTGGTCAGCACCATTGTGAGCAGCACCAGCATGATATCGACGAAGGGAATGACATTGAGCGTCTCGAAAGGCTTTTCATCCATGGGCGATCTCCCATTGGAGCATGAGCACCTTCGTCTTGCGCAGAAGGACGTTGTAGGTGACCACCGCCACGAGCGCGACGACGAGACCCGCCGCCGTGGCCTTCAACGCGAGGGCGAGACCGGCCATGATCTTGCTGGTGTCTGCGGAGGCGTCGAGGCCCATGTTGTAGAACGTCAGCATGATGCCGAGGACGGTGCCGAGCAGGCCGATATAGGGAGCGTTGGAGGCGACCGAGGCGATGACGAACAGTCGTTTGGTCAATTCGAGCTCCAGCGCCTTTATGCTGCTGAAGCTCTTCAGTTCGATCGAGCGATAGAAGAACACGCGTTCCAATCCGATCGCGACCACGACGACGCTGAGCGTCGCCAGCAATCCGATGACGCCGAAATCGATCGCTCTCGAAATCCATTCCATCTGCATAGCGGACGTCTCGAAAACCTTTTCGTTATGAACAATTGTTCGTTACGGTCGTCGCCGCTCAAAAGGTGAGGCCGACCTGCACGAGGCCTTTTGTGCGCCGATCATAGCTCGCGGCGCCGTCATGCGACCCGTAGGTGTGGGCGACCTGCCCCTTCATGAGCAGAAAGCGGCCCGACGAATATTCGTAAGTCGCGTAATAACCGAGACCGACGTCGTTCAACTGCGTATAGCTCTTCTGCGTCGTCGTGTAGGAGCCGTTCTCGAGCCATGCGGCGCCGACGTCCGTGAACAGACCGATCGAATGGCGGTAGCCGTAGAATTCGGGCAGCGCATATTTGAGTTCGGGCGTCACGACATAGGCGCTGTCGCCTGCGAGCCCTTCGTCATAGGATCGCACGCCCCAAAAGCCCGCGACGCTCATCTGCTCGCTGGAATCGAGATTGCCGACGAGAGATTTTTGCGCTTTGAGAGACGTCGAGAGCGACAGCTTCTCGTTTAGGGCGACGATCGAATTGAGCGCCAGATTGATCCTGTAATAGTTCCCGGCCGTGTCGGCGCCCGCGATATTGGCGGCCTTTTGCGTCGGGTCGGCGAAATCCACATAGCCTGCGGTGAAGGAGAGCGTCGCGCTCGTCGTCAGCGGCAGACCGAACAGCGACTGCGCCGTGTCGCGAGTGACCGCCACAGTTCCGAGCGCGATGGTCCGATCGGCGGTGGATGAGCCGGCGATCCTGTCGTTCAGCCATTTGTGAGTGAAATTCGTCCACACATAGATGCTTTCGTCGCGCTGTCGCTTCAACGCATATGTCAAGGTCGCGGTGACCGCATAGGCGCTGCCCGTCGCGTCGAGATCCTTATAGACGCCGGTCAGCGCATAAGTCGTGCGGAACGCGCCGACTTCGGCGCGCAACCCGTCATGGCCGAGAGGAAAGGAATAGGCGACGCGTCCATTCGCGAGATTGGCGTGTTCGGATACGATGCCGGAAGCGGAAAGGCGATCGCCGTAGCCGAGCGGGGAATTCACGCTGACCCCGCCGGTCAGTCTGTCGCGGCCGGTAAAGGGAGAACCGAAATTGTCGCCGAGCAGGTAACCTTCGAAACGCCGCCCTTCCGGCACGGTGAACAGAAGATCGGAGGTCTCCGGCTTTTGTCCGGGCGAAATGGCGATGCGCGGCGCGCCCGCGCCCGGCAGATCGGAAACGAGCAGCATGGCACGTTCGAGCTCGTCTTTATGGATCAAAGGCGCTTCGTCACGCGCCCCGTCGATGACATTTCGCAGGAACTCGTCCGCGACGAGCGATTCGTTCTTTACGGCGATCGCCCCGTAACGGCCGGGAACGAGCTTGAAGCGCAGCACGCCGCGGCGCGCGTCCTGAGCCGGCACATAGACTTTGGCGACGAGATAGCCCTTCGAGCGATAGAGCGTCGTGATCTTGTCGGCCGCCGCGTAGATTTCCGCGAGCGTCAGCTTGCGGTTCTCATAGGGCGCCAAAATCTCTCGCGTCTCCGCCTCGTCTATGAATCGCGGTCCCTCGAGTTCGAACTTGCGAACGAGCAAGGTTTCCTTGTCGGCGAGCGTGAGTTGCGGCTCGGCGAGCCGCGGCAATACGGGAGCGGCGGCCGGCCGCGCAGGCGGAGCTTGCCGAGACTCCTCCGCCTGCCTGACGGCGTCGCCGATATTGTAAGGCGGAACGCTCTGCGCCGACGCCGAGGGGGCGGCGAGCATCGTTGCCTGGAGCGCGCCGCAAGACGCGATAAAGACGCGGAAATTCATTAGGGACGACCTTTCGAACGCGAAGACTTCGACTATTGGGCCTTGTGGTCGGGCGCCTTGTTCCCCGCGCCCTTGTCCTGCAGGTCGTAACGCCGACCGTCGACATCGATGCTGCGGATGGTCGCGCCGTACCCGTGGTCCCTGGCCGCCGGCGCCGTTCTGCGCGCCGTCGTCGTCGTGGCGGACGGACGTCGCGCGGGACGTTGCGCGACCGGAACTTCGGAGCGCGCCGGCGTCTCGACCTCGACATTTTCGTCCAAGCTGGGACCGGCGGTAGTCGCCCGAGTTCCCGCGGCGGAGATGGATGAGTTCGGAGGGATCGCCGCCGATCTCGTCGCCACGGCCGCCGTCACATTGCCGGCCTGCGTCGCCTGACGAGCCGCCGCCTGGACAGCTCGAGCGGCCG
This sequence comes from Methylocystaceae bacterium, assembly GCA_003105285.1. Lineage (GTDB taxonomy): Bacteria > Pseudomonadota > Alphaproteobacteria > Rhizobiales > Beijerinckiaceae > Methylosinus. Next base: position 9,368 of record PQAN01000208.1, on the reverse strand, counting down.
CATCCACATTGGAGCGCCGATCGGCGCGGGTGACGCCGGTGACTGCGCCGCTTCCGGTTCCAACGGCGCTGCCGCCGCCGGAGAAAGAGCTGTCGCGGACAGTGGACTGATTGTTCCCCACCAGCTCGCCGACATTGCTCGAGCCTGATACGTTTCCGGTAGAGGTGGAGTTGGAGACGCTGCTGTTGCCGGAGTTGTTGATATCATAATTCAACCCGGCGATACCGCCGACATTGCTGACGCCTCGCACCGCGCCGCTGGCGCTGGAACGGTCGATCGAGCCGTTGTTGCTTCCCGCGATCCCGCCGACTTGGTCGGCGCCCGTCACATTGCCGGAGACGACAGTGTCGCCTATCGCGCCGCTATTGGCCCCGACTGCGCCGCCGACCTGGTTGTTGCCTGTCACGGTCCCGACGGAATAGCTCACATTGCCGATCGTGCCTTGGCTCCGCCCGGTGACGCCGCCGACTTGATCATGGCCGTTCACATTTCCGGTAGCGTAAGAGTTGCGGATACTGCCGCGCAACGCCCCGTTGACGTCGCTCGCTCCCGCCACGCCGCCGACGTTGTCGCCGCCGGCGACATTTCCCGAAGCATGGGACCCGTCGATGCTTCCACCATAATTATAGCCGACCAGTCCGCCGACGAAGTTGCCCGGGCTCGTCACATTGCCGCTGGCGTAGGAGTTGGCGATAGAACCCGCGGAGGCGCCGTTGATGGTGTTCAACCCGACGAGTCCGCCGACATTGGCGAGATCGCCGGCGCTCGTGTTGGCGTTCGTCAAGGTCACGTCGCCGGAGGCGTAGGAGTCGAAGATCGCGCCGCCATTATTGGCTCCGACCAGTCCGCCGAAACTGTTGCGAGTGCTCGTGGCGGCCGAGTTGCGCACCACGCCCGAGGCGTGAGAGCCTCTGATGACGCCCGTGTAGGTGGTGACGCCTGTCGCGGCGTTGGTGGCGCGGTTGCCGACATTGAGGCCGACCAGCCCGCCGACGCTGCCCGTCCCGGACACGCTCACATCGGCCCAGGAATTGACGACGGAGCCGAGTTGGTTTCGTGAGACGAGCCCGCCGACCGTGGAGCCGCCCGACACGCGTCCGGTGGCGTAGGCATTGCTGACGACGCCCCAATTCAGCCCCACGAGCGCGCCGGCGTTGCCGGTCGTCCTGATGTCGACATTCACGAGCCCGATATCGCGCACCGTCGCGGTGGTAGCGCTGCTCGAGCCCAGCGTGTCGATCAGCGCCGCCCTGCCGCTGCCGCTGCTCGCGATCGTCAGATTGCTGATGGTGTGGCCGAGGCCCGCCAGCGCCCCGCTGAACGAGGCGACCACCGGCCCGGCATAGGTCGCGCCCGAGGCGTCCAGATCCTGGGCCAAGGCGTAAGAGCCGGAGCCGTTGTTGATCGCCGCCAGATCGGTCATCCTGCGGATGAGCGTATATCCGCGGCCGTTGATGCCGAGCGTCGAGCCGGCGCCGGAGAGCGTCACCGGCGCGCCGACATTGTAGTTCGCGCCCGAGGCGACGCCGCCGGTCACGGCGTAGCCGCCGTAATTCAGCGTCAGCCCGCCCGCGCCGGTTGTGGTGATAGGCGCGTTGATATTGATGTTGTTTCCGGCGTTCAGCGCCAGCGCCGTGCCGGCCGACCAGGCAATCGCGCCATTGACATTGAGATCGCCGTCCGTCCCGCCGCCGCTCGATTGCAGGGCGACGTTATTGTAGCCGAGCAGATTGCCGAGCGAAACGGCGCTGATGGTCGTCGCCTCATCGTTGTGGAAGCCGCCGCCGACCCGGTCGGGTCCGATCGTCAGGCCGCCGGAATCGATCAGCACATTTCCATGTTCTCCGCTCGCGGCTCTGGTGGTGACGATCGCGTCGTCCGCGACTGTGACCCTGTTGCCGCGCGCCTCGATCGATCCGCCTCTGCCGCCATTCGGGGCCGAAGCGTCGAGCGTCCCCGTCACCCGTGTCGTTCCGCCGGACGCGAGAAGCCTGATCGAGCCCACGCGCACCGTGCCGCCGCCTCCGGACCCGCCCCTGAGATCGGCGACAGTGCGCGCCTGAACGACGCCGCTGTTGTTGACCTGCGCCGACAGCACCGCGTCGGCCGCACGAGCGGTCAGGATCACGCGCCCGCCATCGGCCCGAATCGCGCCTCTGTTTTCGACGAGGGCGTTCAGCGTCCCTTTGTCGATCGTCACATCGAGAAGCGAATCGCCTCCGAAATTGAGAGTGATCCTGTCGCCCGACGCCAAGGCGACCGAACCGAGCGAAGCCGTGATCACGCCGTCGTTCGCGACCGTCCGGCCGAGCAAAGCGACATAGCCGCCGTCGCTCGCGCGAATCGCGCCCCTGTTGATCACGGAGGCCGCCGACGAGCCCGAGAACCTGTAGTTGCCGGAAATGAAGTCGTTGTTGGAAATGTCGAGCGTCGAGGCGACGAGCCCGCCGACATTGACCTGCGAGTCCTTGGTGAAAAGGATTCCGGCGGAATTGACGATGAACACTCGCCCATTGGCGTTGAGCGCGCCCGCGATGACGCTCGCCTCGTTGCCGATGACGCGGTTGAGCGTCACTGCCGCGCTGCTCGGCTGATTGAAGTTGACGGTCTCGTTCGCGCCGATGGAAAAGTTCAGCCAATTGATGATGGCGCGATTGGTCGATTGATTGATGCTGGTGACGGCGCCCGACGTCGAGATCGCAGCGACGCCTTCGACGACCGTGCCGCCGGAAGGCGCGGCGACGGCCGGACGCGTCGCGGACATGAGGGCCGCAACGGCGGTCATTGCGGCGAAGGACGCGTGGAGCGCGCGTAGACAATCGGCGAGAGACGGACCGCCGACGCTCGACGGGCGGGCTCGATTTGCGCGTTGTGCTTTGCTGGGAGGGATCATCGAAGGCATGGTGAGGAAGTCTCTGAAATACGAAGCGAGTCATTGTGTATTAAGAATCTATTACGATAAAGACTACGCTCACGTCAACGGAAAAATCACTCCAACTTCTACCAGACATCTCAGCCATTTCTCGACATACGTCATGATAAATCCTATCTTTATCTTGAAAAAACCGAGCATGCGTAGGAAGCGGTCCGGTCTCATCGTCCGGATCGCTCCTTTCGGCGCTCGATTTTGTCGAAGGCGTCTTCGTCCGCCAACGGCGTATCGCCGGCCATTCGGTTACGGGCGGAGTTCACAGAATACGGCGAAGCCGTCCTCGGCCAGCGAGATATTCTCAGGGCAGATCGTAGCAATATTTCGAAATCGTGGCCTGTCCGCTCGCGCCGCCCAAGTAGCTGACGAACGCCGAGAGCGCAGCCTCCTGCCCGGATGTGCGGCTGTGATTGATCTTGATGCCGTCCTGAACGATTCGACTATAGGGATGCGTGCCGTCGTTGTATAAATATTCCTTGTAGCTATAAGTATTTCCAAGCGCATTGTAGGAGTACGTGCTCGGCGGCGTGAAACGGCAGACTTTCGATTTCGCAATGAAGCCTTGTTTATAAGTTCCTGCCGCGACCGCCGAATATGTCGCGTCGATGTTGCTCGCCGTATAGACGTAGCCGCCGGGGATCGTCGTGATATTCCACGGCGACTGTCCCAATACCGTGGCCGCCGCCGCTCCATAGGGCGCCGTCGTCGGATTGGCGATGACGAGATTGTCCGCGATCGGATAGGCCAAGCCGCCGCTCACATTCAATCCATTCGCGGTGGATGACCAAAGCAGAATCGAGCCCTTGGCGTAAGTGAACGGACTGCCGATCACCAGACTGGGATAGTTGTTGTACAGATCCGCAGGGGCGGCGGTGTCCGCCGATAGAAATAGATCATAGCCGGGGGAGTTGCCGTTGATGATGGCGTTTTTGATATTTCCCGTGGAATCGGCGGTGTAGGACACCTCATAGTCAGGGTAGTCGTTCTCGAAGTTCCCTTTGATCTCAGCGAGCGTATCCGCGAAATTCGCTGCGACTCCGACGCTGATCGTGTCCAGCGCGTGAGCGGGCGAATACATCAGGACAAGCGCCGACAAGCACACCATCAGTTTTTCTGTTTTACTGTTAAACACCATATTACCCTTCCTTCTTCGAAAGAGCTCACACGAATTCTCTGAATTCGCGGGAACCAATTTTATCGTGAAAATCACTCTGACATGGGAGCCCCGCCGGCCGGCCGCCGTCGAGGCCTAGCTATATATATTTTTGCATTGCACGCGGCGTCAAGCACAATCTTATATAATTAAACACCATAACGATTCGACCGGAACGGTCGGCGAGCGCCGCGCGACGGTTTTTTTGCGCCGCACATTGATCGGGGAGGCGAGCGCGATAGTCGACCCGACCGTCGTCCGTCTCCGGAATGCGTTTCAATCACCAAGATCGAAGCGCGCGCGTCGAGGGCGCGGGAGATAGCGGTCCCCTCCGCGACATGGCCGAGCGTAAGTCGGCGCGGAGTCGAGAAGCCGATCGGCGCCGTAAATGTCTGAAGCGTATGGCGCCGCCGGGGTCGCACATCGCGCCGATTCACGAGCGGTTCCGCCAATATCGCCACCCGCTACGACAACACGGCCAAAACTTTCCCCTGATGTTTGCATCTCGCCGCAATTATGCGTTTCTTGTCGTTTTTTTCTCTCAAATAAAATATGCGCGCTTTTCACATATTGCTGGGAAGTTCCGCATGATTTTCACATATTGCGGGGTAGCTCTCGAAGATGTACCGAGTCGCTCGAAGGAAAACAATACGCAGAACGACGAAAGGCGCCCCATGGCCAATACGACGGCGGAGCTCGAAGCGCTCCTCATGCAGCGATCGCTGACCGATGCGCAGCTTCTGGCGGCGGCGGAGGCGGCCGCGGACTTCCGCATCCTGCCGGACGCGACGGTGATCAAGATCGGCGGGCAGAGCGTCATCGACCGCGGCCGCGCGGCCCTCTATCCGCTGGTGGACGAGATCGTCGCCGCCCGCAAAGCCCACAAGCTGCTCATCGGCACCGGCGCGGGCACGCGGGCGCGGCATCTCTACTCGATCGCGGCGGGGCTCGGCCTGCCGGCGGGCGTGCTCTCGCAGCTCGGCGCCTCGGTCGCCGATCAGAACGCGGCGATGCTGGGGCAGCTCCTCGCCAAATACGGCATCTCCGCCGTCGACGGCGCCGGGCTCTCGGCCGTGCCGCTCTACCTCGCCGAGGTGAACGCCGTCGTCTTCAGCGGCATGCCGCCCTACAATCTCTGGATGCGCCCCGCCGCCGAGGGCGTCATCCCACCCTATCGCACCGACGCTGGATGCTTCCTCCTCGCCGAGCAGTTCGGCTGCAAGGCGATGATCTTCGTGAAGGACGAAAACGGCCTCTACACCGCGAACCCGAAAACCTCGAAGGACGCCGAATTCATCCCCAAGATCTCGGTCGACGAGATGAAGGCGCAGGGGCTGCACGACTCGATCCTCGAGTTCCCGCTGCTCGATCTGCTCCAGGCGGCGCGCCACATCCGCGAGGTGCAGGTCGTGAACGGCCTCGTCCCCGGCAATCTGACCCGCGCGCTCGCCGGCGAGCACGTCGGCACCATCATCACCGCGAGCTAGAGAGACGCCGCAATGTCCGACACCGCAAAGAACATCAAGCACGTCTCCTCGCCGCTCGCGCGCCAGACGCTTCTCGACGACGACCTCACCCGCCCCGTCGCCGGCAGGCGGCCGATCCGGCTGCTCCCCTGGCTGCAGGTCGTGAAGATCGGCGGCCGCTCCATCATGGATCGCGGCCGGGACGCGATCTTGCCCGTCGTCGAGGAGCTCAGGAAACTCCTGCCCGAGCACCGTCTGCTCATCCTCACCGGCGCCGGCGTTCGCGCCCGCCACCTCTACGGCGTCGGGCTCGACCTCGGCCTGCCGGTGGGATCGCTCGCCCCGCTCGCCGCGAGCGAAGCCGGCCAGAACGGCCATATCCTCGCGTCGCTGCTCGCGCCGGAGGGAGTCTCCTATGTCGAGCATCCGACCATTGCGACCCAGCTCGCGATCCACCTGTCGGCGGCCCGCGCGGTGGTGGGGAGCGCCTTTCCGCCCTATCACCACCACGAGTTCCCGACCTCGCGCATCCCGCCTCACCGGGCGGACACCGGCGCCTTTCTGCTCGCCGACGCGCTCGGCGCGGCCGGCCTCACCATCGTTGAGGACGTGGACGGCGTGTACACGGCCGACCCCAAGGGCCCCGGCGGGGAGCAGGCGCAGCTCCTCCGCGAGACGAGCGTCGCCGAGCTCGCGAAACATGTGGGCCCGTTGCCGTTCGACCGTGCGCTCCTCGAGGTCATGGCGACCGCGCGCCACCTCGAGCGCGTACAGCTCGTGAACGGCCTCGCGCCCGGCCGGCTCACCGCCGCGCTGCGCGGCGAGCATGTCGGGACGATCGTCCACACGGGCGCGCGCCCGGCCTGAGCGCGCGCTCCACGGCCGCCGGGTCGAGCAGGGCGCGCTCTCGTCCAAGGCCGGCGCTGTGCGCCGATCCCTCGATCCGCCCGGCGACGAAGCCAAAGGCGCCCCTGACTCGACGATCGAACAGATCGTCTTTTCGGCCCGGAGCACCGTCCTTCGTTGCGTTCGCCGCTGCGAATTCCATGATGATCTCGGCTCTGTCCGGGGTAGTATCGGCACGACGCCCGCCCAAGGAGGGGGAGGGGCGCAGGACGCGCAGCGGGCGCCGCGCCGATTCGAAATATACTTGCATTACATAATAATGGAGACTGAAGCTTTGCAAGACGATTTGCTCGGCATGTTGCAAAATTTCGGGCATTCAGAGCCGCTTATTTCAGCAGAATCTACCTCCTCGAGAAGACGCTCCGAACGCAAGTCGAGAAAGGCGGCCCCTGCCCCATTTTTCGACACGGAATTTTAGAGGCGCAGATTTTGATGCGGCGTCCATCCGTCGTATATTCCCGTCACAACGAGGGCCGAAATCCGATGACCGTCAATAAGATCGATGCGCTGCTGGCTTTGCGCAGCGAAGGCCGCTTCCTCGTGGGGCGCGATCGCATCAAATTGCTCGAGGCGGTGGCCGAGCATGGCAGCATCACCAAAGCGGCCAAGGTCGTCGGCTTCAGCTATAAGACCGCCTGGGACGCGGTGAACGCGATCAACAACCTCTTGCCGAGCCCCGCCTTCGTCACCAAGGCGGGCGGGCGCTCCGGCGGCGGCGCCGAGGTCACGGCCGAAGGACGGCGTTTGATCGCCACATTCCATCGGCTCGAGGAACGGCTGTCGCGCATTTCCTCGCTCATCGCCGAAGAAGGCCTGGAGGATCAGGAAGATTTTCTGCTCTGGAGCGTCGGCGTCAAGATTTCGACGCGCAACGTCTTCCAGACGGAGGTCGTCCAGGTGAAGAAATGGCCTGTGGACGTCGAGGTGACGTTGCGGGTGTCGGCGGAAAACTCCATTCTCGCCGTCGTCACCAATGACGCGGCGAACGAACTCGGACTCGAACCGGGACGCAAGGCGCTGGCGTTGATCAAATCGTCATTCGTCAATCTGGCGCCCGTCGACCATGCGCCGAGCGCTACGCGCAACCGCTTTCTCGGGACAGTGAAGCGGCGCATCGACGCGGAGCGCAACAGCGAGATTCTCCTCGATATCGGCGGCGGCAAGACGATGACCGCCGTCGTGCCGCGCCAGACGGCGGAGGACCTCGGCATCTCGGAAGGCGATCAGGAGGTCGCGACGTTCAACGCGACGAATGTCATTCTCGCCGTCGATTAGAGCGTTTCCAGCCGAAGTGGGAACCGCTTCGGCGTCGGAAATGCGTCAAAACAAGAAGCCAGAATCTTTCCGTGTTTCAATGAAACACGGAAAGATTCTAGACGCTACTCACTCCGGCGCATTCCGAGGGAGCGCGCCTGCTCAAAAGGAATGATTATTACAGGCTCGCCGCCTTTCTCGCCCGGGCGAAGGCGAGCGCTCGTCGGAAGTCTCGAGTCCGATCGCCTCGAAGACGTTTGCATATCGATAAAGCATAAATGGTCGACCGGCAGGCGTCGGCCGCCGACAAATAGAGCTTGTCGTCCCGTTGACAGCCTTACGTAATTGAACATATTAATTCGTTATGTATGTTAAACACATAACGACACGTCGTATCGGCCCGGGCCCCACCCGCCGCGCCGTCCTTGCCGCCTTGCCGACAGCGCTCGGCGCCTCCTGCCTGCTGTCATCGACGGCTCGCGCCGACGAGCGCGTCGTCGTCGTCACCAGCTTTCCCGAAGAGCTGACGACACGTTACGAAACGGTATTCGAAAAGGCGCATCCGCGATTCCATGTTCAGTTCGTCTGGAAGCAATCGCGCGACGCGCTCGTCGAATTGAGCAAGCCCGATCAGGGCGGCGCGGACGTCTACTGGGCTCCGTCACTCGGCAATTTTCCTATATTGCGCGACCGCGGCGCGTTCCAAAAACTCGTCGTGGATCGCGCCGCGCTTCCAGGCCGTCTCGGCGATCAGCTTTTGTCCGATCCGACGGGAATGTTCGAGGCTTATGACGTCGCCGGCTATGGGATCGTCGTCGATCCGGCCGCTTTGCGGCGCCAGGCGCTGGCGGAGCCCAAATCCTGGCGCGATCTCGCTTTGCCGGCTTATGCAGGGCAGATCGTCATGCCGATCCCGAGCAAGGTCGGCTTTGCGCCCGCGCTCTACGACATCATCCTGCAGTCCGAAGGGTGGGAGCGCGGCTGGGCGCTCATATCGGAGATCGCCGGCAATGCGGAACTGCTCTCCTCCGGCATTGCGCCGACCGGCGCGGTTCGCGACGGACGCGCGGCGCTCGGACTGACGATCGATTTCTTCGCCATCAGCGCGCAGGCCAATGGCCGAGACGTCTCTTTCGTCTATCCGACGCGCACCGCCTTCCTGCCCGCGCATATCGCGATCACCGCCTCGACAGGCCGCTACGAAGCGGCGAAGGCGTTCGTCGATTTCGCGCTGTCGAAACAGGGACAGAAGCTGTTGATGGAGGCCGACAGCAGCCGTCATCCGGCGCGTCCCGACGCGTATGAAGGCAAGGCGCCCTATGTCGTCGATCCCTTCACGCTGCCGAAGGAGTCGTTCTTCCCTTACGACAGCGAAATCGGCCGGCGGCGGCCGGGCGCCGTCAGCGTTCTCTTCGATCTCGCCGTGACCGAGAGGCATGCAGACCTCACCGCTCTCTGGCGTTCGATACAGGCGGCGGAGGCGCGGCTCGCCTCGGCGCCCGATGCGGAAGCGAGCGCCAAGGTCGCCGAGGCGCGACGTCTCGCCGGCGCGGTTCCCGTGTCCGCGGCCGAGGCGAGCGATCCGGCCTTCCTCGAACGCTTCGCCGGCCGGGAAGCGAAAGATCAGGCGCTCCCGGCGCGCTGGCGCGCGGAACTCTCC
>PQAN01000207.1 GCA_003105285.1 Methylocystaceae bacterium | reverse complement strand
GGTGGCAGCGACGCCGTCGATGGGTGGGTTATAGGGCCGGCCCCGCTCGGCTGTCAACAACGGCTTTCAAAAATTTTCACGAAAACGTCGTCGACTCGGTAAGTCCCCTGTTTTCTCTAGGCTTGGACGGTGGAAAAGTTTTTGCGCCGCAATTGAGCCATAATGCCGAGGCTTCGTTCGAGCATGCTGAGCGTCGCTTCGGTCCGATCTCGCCGGACGGAAAGAACCGAGCCTTTCGGCTCGGGGCCCGCAAAAATGGAAACGGCTCCCCTGAATGGCTCTACAGACGCATAGGCGCCTCGGTCCCGCCATGGCGGGCGCGGACTGGACGGATATCGGCGATCAACCGGCGATCGAGGCGGACGGCCAGAGACATTCGGCGCTCGATCGGCGGCGCGTCTCCATGCGTTGGCTCTCCGGGACGATTCTGACTGGCCTTTCGGGCGCCCTGCTCATCGGCTCCGCGGTCTATACGGCCTTGGACCATCAGTCGAAATTCGCGGAGGCGCCGACCAGGGCGCAGATCGGCCGGAAGGACGAAAAGGACAGCCAGATCGTCAACGCGAAAAAGGGCGACCGCATTCTTCGCGCCGTCGACGTCGTAGCCGCCAAGCAGACATTCAAGACGACGACGACCGCCAAGGCCGGCGAAAAGGAAGTCGTCCGAACCCGGTCATTCACGCATGTCGCGACGACGCTCACGCTCGCGCCGACGAATTACGCGGATGAGGTTCCTTCCTTCAACCCCTTGAAGCTGCTCAGCGACGCGCGCAATGCGCCGGACAATTCCAGCGAATTGGACATTGCGCCGGACGACGCCGAGGTCTCCTTCGTGACGCATGATCTCGTCGGCGCCGAGTTTTCGCATCAAAGCGCCGCCTTGTCGCTCGAAGAGTGTCAGGCTCAGGTCGCGGAACAAGCCAAGACGACACAGGCCGCAGGCGCCAAGGCGACGCTCCCGCTTCCCGGGCAATGGCTGCTCTCCCGCACCAGCCGCGCGACGCTCGATCCCCAAGCGCTGGCCTATGCGACGGCGGGCGTCCCCTCCGTGACGGCGCCCTTTTCCTCGATCGAGGTGCGCATGGTCCCGGAGAACGTCACCGTCGCTCCACGCTCGGCCGCCCCGCAGCCGACGCAGATGGAGGAAAAGCTCGTCGTGCTGCGCCATGGCGAGACGCTCGTCGACGTTCTGCTCGCCAATGGCGTCGCGAAAGCGAAAATTCCCACCATCGCCGCGGCCTTCGGGACGAAACGCGTAGAAGCGGCGGTCCGCGAGGGACAAAGAATCAAGCTGCTGTTCGCGGATTTCGACGGCTCCGGCGCCAATATGCAGCTCGCCCGCATATCGATCTATACCGACGACCGGCTCGAGACTGTCGTGGCGGCGACCGATCGCGGGACCTATCTGCAAGTGACGACGGCGCAGGCCAATGTCGCGAAGCTCGGCCGCAAAGCGGCGGCGGGCGCCGAAGAGGACGGCGAAAGCGACCAGGACGACTCGGGCGCCATGCGCCTTTACGATTCACTCTATGAAACCGCGCTGAAGCAGGAAATTCCCCGTCCGATCATCAACGAACTGGTTCGCATATTCGCCAATGATCTCGACTTGCAGCGCGGCGTCAGCGGCGGCGACTCGCTCGACGTCTTCTACGACGAGAGCGAAGAAGGCGGCCGCGAGGCTCTGCTCTACGCCTCCATCACCACCCATAACGAGACGTCGCGCTATTATCGCTACCAGACGGCCGACGACAGCATCGTCGATTATTACGACGAGAATGGCCGCTCCAGCCGCAAGTTCCTCGTGCGCAAGCCGATCTCCATCGGCGAGACGCGCTCGGGATTCGGCATGCGGCGACATCCGATCCTCGGATATTACAAGATGCACACCGGCGTCGATTGGGCTGCGCCGATCGGTACGCCGATTCTCGCCGCCGGCAACGGGACGGTGATCGAAGCCGGCTGGCACAGCGGTTATGGGCGGCGCGTCGAGGTGCAGCACGCCAATGGCTATGTCACGGCCTATAATCATATGTCCGGCTTCGCGCGCGGCGTCAGGGAAGGCGTCCGCGTCAAGCAGGGCCAAGTCATCGGCTTCCTCGGCTCGTCCGGCCTCTCCACCGGCCCGCATCTGCATTACGAGGTGATGGTCAACGGCCATTTCGTCGATCCGATGCGTGTCAAACTGGCGCGCACGCGCGAATTCGACGGCCGTCTCCTCGCGGATTTCAAACGCGAGCGCGACCGCATCGAGGCTCTGATGGCGAAGGCGCCGAATAATCCGCGCGTCGCGTCGCGCCAGGGCCGCTGAGCCCACGAAGGCGCCTGACGTTTCCTCCGCCGCGGCCTCTGGACCGCGAGCTTTCAGGCTCGCGCATCCTCCCGGCCGGCTCCGCTTCGCCGCGACCAGAAGGTCACCCCGATCGCGGCGACGGCGAGTGCGGCCAGCGCCAAGAACAGAGCGGATTGCTTGAACCATGCGATGGCCGGAACCGCGACGGCCATGGCGACGCCGAGCACGGCGATTTCAAGAGAGACGTGTATGCCCGCGACGAATGTTCCGAGCGCCAAGAGCAACATGAGCGCCAGCCCTGTCGCCGGCGCGTTCAGGAAGGTGTTCACGCTCGGCAGGAGCAACATGTTCATCGCCACCAGGAAAGCGCCCCAATGCAAGGCTTGCGTCAGCGCTATTCGAATGCGCGCCTGCCTGTCGTCCGTCTTGCGCCAACCGATCACGACGCAGGCCACGCCGATCGCCAAGGCCAGGAACTCCCAGTAGCCATAGAGCGGCCGGTGCGCGATGCTCGTGTAGGCGACGCCGACAATCGCCAGCGCGAGCACGATGAGGTAAGGAGCCTTCTGCCTCAGCCAATCGGCCATCGTCGTCGGGACCGCAGGCTCGGCGATGTCGCGCGTGACGCTATATTCGTTCATCGGCATCCCCTCTCGATGCGAAATCCTGAATGATCGACGCCGCGCCCGCACTGCGCTCGGACGCGGCGTCGACGCGCGAAGCCTTCGCCTATCCTATTGCGCCGGGGTTTCCGCAGACGTGGGGCTTCTGCGGCGAAGGCGCAGGAGGCGTCTGTGCCGTCTTCGGCCGCGCGACGGGCTTCGCGGCCGTTCGACGCGCGGCCCATGCGAGGGCCGAACGAATTGTCGTTCCTGAGCCTCCGCTCCGGTCGACGCGCCGGCAAAAAGCGGCGCCGCGAGGATCGCCAACAACAAGCCGCCCGACAGCGAGCGGCGCGAAAGGTCATTTTCGCCCTCGACCCTTTCCACAGACATGAACATTCCTCCAATGCTCGGCAAAAACCTGCGCCGGGAAATAGCGCGGCGCATCGAGCGGGCAATTCGCGGACTTCACGGAAGACGAAACGCGTCCCGAGATCGGGAACCGGACTGCCGAGACAGCATTCTATAAAACGCTACGGCGGGACCGCCGCCGCCACGACAGCTCCGCCTCGACAGCATTGCGAGGATGTGTCGGCCGAGGAGCGATCATGCAGGACACAGCCGTCGACATCGCGGCCGCGCTCGTCATCGTCTTCGTCGCGCTCGCAGCGTCTTACCTCGCGCAGACGGTCCTCGAGCCGATCGTCTTCGCGATCTTCATCATCGCGCTCATCTGGCCGATGCAGACCGCTCTTCAGTCGAGACTGCCGAAGCCCGTCGCGCTCTCGACGACAATTGTTGTGACGCTCGCGGCGATCGTCACGCTCTCGTCGATGATCGTCTGGGGCGGAGGCGCCATCGCCGATTGGCTCGGTCACAACCTCGCGCGCATCAAAGCCGCATTCGAATCCTCGACGAAATGGCTAGAAGAGCATGACATATTCGTCGCAGCGCTGGCGACGGAGCATTTCGATACGGCATGGCTTCTCGGCCTTCTTCAGGTTGCCGCGATGCGAGCGAATATTCTCGCCGGCTTCGCGCTGCTCGTCTTCGTCTATGTCGTCATGGGACTCGCCGAGACTGCGAGCTTCCAACGGAAAATCGCGTCTTCGAAAAATGTGGAGACGAGTCGCAGGCTGCTTCGAGCGAGCGGGCAGATCGCCAGGAAATTTCGCAAATACATGGTGGTGCGCACGATCGCGAGCCTCGCGACCGGCGTCGCGGTCTGGTGCTTCGCGCTGCTCGTCGGCCTCGAGCTCGCCGCCGCCTGGGGCGTCTTGTCCTTCGCTCTGAACTATCTACCCTATATCGGCCCGCTCATCGTCACGATTTTCCCGGCCCTGTTCGCCTTCGTGCAGTTCGGTTCGGGAGACATGGCGATGCTCGTTCTCGTCGGCCTCTCCGCCATTCAACTGGCGATCGGCAGCTATCTCGAGCCTGTCTTCTCCGGCTCCGCGCTGTCCATGTCGCCGTCGGTGGTCGTGTTCACGGTTCTGCTCTGGACATTTCTCTGGGGCGTCCCCGGCGCGTTCATCGGCGTCCCCATCGCGATCGCCGTTCTCACGCTCTGCGAACATTTTCCCTCCAGCCGCGGAATCGCGACGCTCTTTTCCGGAGATGCGGCCGCCGCCGATGTCGACAATGTCGAAAGTGATGAAGCGTCGAACTGACAGCAAGACTTTAGATTTTTGTTTTTACGCGTCTCCACCGCCGAACCGGCGTCCACTTCAGTCGAAGACACTCTAAAGGCTCGCGCTCTGGCCCTTCGCCAAGCCCAGCATCTCGCGTATATCCGCAGGGCTCGCGCCTTGGGCGCGCAGCGCTCGCAGGGGTTTCGACGCGCGGCTCTTGGCGAGCTTCTGTCCGCCTTCGTCCAGCACGAGTTCGTGGTGGCGATAGGCGGGCGCCGGCAGGCCCAGGAGCTGTTGCAGCAGGCGATGAATGCGCGTCGCCTCGAAGAGGTCCCTGCCCCGCACGACATCGGTGACCCCTTGCAACGCGTCGTCGACGACGACGGCGATGTGATAGCTCGATCCAATATCCCTGCGCGCCAGCACGACGTCGCCCCAGGCGGCAGGCGAGGCGGCGATCTCGGCCGCCGCCTCGCCTGCCCCATGCTCGCGCCATTGGATTTCGCCGCCGACGAGAGCCGACGCTCTGCTCATGTCCAGCCGCCGATTGGCGGCGAGACTCGGGGCCATTCGAGCCTTTTCGCGACATGTCCCAGGATAGAGCGGAGCGCCGTCGAAATCGCGCGGCCAATCGCCCAGCGCCCGCGTCGCGCGCGCAATGTCGGCGCGCGAACATGTGCAGGCGTAGAGAACTCCCAGAGCGTCCAATCTCGCGAGAGCGGCGGCGTAATCGTCGAAATGCTCCGACTGGCGCCGAACCGGCTGCTCCCAGACGAGCCCGAGCCAGGCGAGATCTTCGTAGATCGCCGCTTCGAACTCGACACGCCGGCGCACGACGTCGATGTCCTCGATGCGCAGCAGAAAGCGCCCGCCCGCGCGACACGCGAGATCGAAATTGAGCAGCGCGGAATAGGCGTGGCCGAGATGCAGATAGCCGTTCGGCGACGGCGCGAAGCGAAAGACTTTTTGTCCGGGCCCGGTCATGCGTCACGCCGCGTCCTGCGCGTCAATCGCTCCTCGCGGCGAGCGTCAGCTTGTCGAGGACAATGTCGCGCGCAGCCTCGAACGCCGCCTCGATATCGAGATCGGTGGTGTCGAGCCTCACGGCGTCGGACGCGATTTTGAGCGGCGCGGCGCTGCGGGCGCTGTCGCGTTCGTCGCGCTGTCGCACATCGGCGAGGATGCTAGCGTAATCGACCTTCTCGCCGCGCGCCGCGAGCTCCAGCGCGCGCCGCTGCGCGCGCGTCTCCGCGCTCGCCGTGACGAATATCTTCACCGGCGCGGCGGGACAGATCACCGTGCCGATGTCGCGACCGTCGAGCACCGCGCCTTCCGGACGCGCGGCGAATCCGCGCTGCAAATCGATGAGCGCCGCGCGCACGTCCGGAATCGCCGCCACGACGGACGCCGCTTCGCCCAATTCGCGCGTGCGCAACCGCGCTTCGTCGAAGTCGGCGAGCGCCAGACCTCGTGCGGCCGCCACCGCCGCCGGGATGTCGTCCAACGGCCGGCCCTCGTCGAGCAGAGCGCAGGCGGTGGCGCGGTACAGCAGGCCCGTATCGAGATGCGGCAAGCCGAAGTGAGCGGCGAGCCGCCGCGCCAGCGTGCCTTTGCCGGAGGCGGCGGGTCCGTCGATGGCGATGGTCAAGGCGCGCTCAGACAAAGCGCGCTCCGAGGCGTTCCATGAGCGAGCGAAAATCCGGAAAACTCGTCGCGATCATGCGGTCGTCGTCGACCGTCACATCCTGCTCGGCGCCGAGCCCCATCACCAGAAAACTCATGGCGATGCGATGATCGAGATGCGTCGCGACGAGGCCGCCGCCCTGCACGCGTCCGGCGCCGCGGACGATCAGATCATCGCCGACGATTTCGCAGTCGACGCCATTCGCCCGCAGCCCCGCCGCGATCGCCTCCAGGCGATCGGATTCCTTGACGCGCAGCTCGGACAGCCCGCGCATGCGCGTTTCGCCTTCTGCGAACGCCGCCGCCACGGCGAGAATCGGATATTCGTCGATCATCGACGGCGCGCGCTCGGCCGGCACGTCGACGCCGACGAGCCGGTTGGAGTCGGCGGCGCGCACATGTATGTCGGCGACCTCCTCGCCGCCCTCGTCGCGGCGGTTCTCGAGCGCGATCCGCGCGCCCATCTCCTGCAGAGTCGTCAACAGGCCCGAGCGCAGCGGATTGATCATCACGCCTTCGATGACGATATCGGAGCCCGGCACGACGAGCGCCGCGACCAGCGGGAAGGCCGCCGACGACGGATCGACCGGCACGCGCACGTCGCTCGGCCGAAGCTCGGGGCGGCCCTCGAGAGTGATTCTGCGGCCATGCTCTCCCCACGGCTCGCTGGATACGCGCGCCCCGAAATGCGACAGCATTTTCTCCGTATGATCGCGTGAGGCCTCCGTCTCGATGACGACGGTCCGCCCCGGCGAATTGAGGCCGGCGAGCAGCACGGCCGATTTGATCTGCGCCGAGGCGACGGGCGTCTTGTATTCGACCGGCAGAGGCTCGGCCGTTCCTCGAAGCACGACCGGACAGCGCCCGCCCTCAGCCTGCTCGAGCACGCGGGCGCCCTGCAGGGCGAGAGGATCGAGAATGCGCCGCATCGGACGCTTGCGCAGCGACGCGTCGCCGTCGAAGCGCGCGGTGATCGGATGACCGGCGACAACGCCCATCATCAATCGCGAGCCCGTGCCCGCATTGCCGAAATCCAACGTCTCCGCGGGCTCCAGAAGCGAGCCGAGCCCCGGGCCGGACACGCTCCATGAGCCCGGCCCCCTCTGCTCGACGCGTGCGCCGAGCTGCCGGCAGGCCTGCGCCGTGCGCAACACATCGTCGCCCTCGAGCAGCCCTTCGATTCGCGTCTCGCCGACGGCCAGCGTTCCCAGTATCAGCGACCGGTGGGAAACCGATTTGTCGCCCGGAGGACGGCAGCGGCCGGACAGCGCGCGCGATCGCCCGGCCGTCAGGGGAGAAGAGGGAGAGTGCGAAGCCGTCTGCAACTGTCGGTCAACCTTTCCATCACGATCGGCCGCTCGGGCGCGCGCATGAGCGGGCCTCGACTGCGCCGTCGTCCCGCCCGCAAAAATACGAATTGCCGGAACGGCGCCGACAGGCCCCCCATAGCCGCTCCGCCATCCGCGTTCTGGCGGTTGGGGATATACAACGCCCGCCCTTTTCCAACAAATAATATGCTGAAAAGAACAAAAGGCCGAAAAAAACCCGCCCGGACGAACCGGGCGGGCAAGTTCACACCAACACGCGGAGAAGAGTGATTGAACCGCGTGAAGCTTCTGATCAGAGCGTAGCGCCGGCCTGGAACTTCGGAATGACCGGTCCGCCGATTTCGACGCCCTGGCGTTGGCCGGAGGGGCTGAAGAAGAACAGCAGGCCGCCGAACTGGCTGTCGGTGTCGTAGGCGAGGTCGGACAGACGCTCGATGTCGAAGCGCGCGTCCTGCACGATCACCGTCACGTCGCGCGTCTCGCCGGGCGCGATCGGAGTGGGATCGCTCACCGAGAGGCCACGATCGGCCAGGAGATAGTCGGGGAACTCGGGCTTCGTGGTGAACACTTCCGGATTGAGGAAGCGCAGACCCGCCGTCGTGAACTCGCCGACTTTGACCGCCTCGGAGCCGCTGTTGGTGATCTTCAGCTTGATCGCCAGCTCGCGGCCCGGAACCGTGTAGGAGCCGCCCTTGAAGTGAGCGGTCACGGTCTGCGGCGGCAGCGGGATCGGGTCGATGCCCTTCAGCAGACCAGCCTGCATCGGCAGGGTGCGCGGCCAGGTGCTGTTGGCCCAAGCGTAACCGAAGAGCACGGCCAGCAGCGTGCCAGCGAGCCACAGACCACCGAACTTCTTCTCGTTGGTGGAGATCAGATCATTGCCCTTGCCGGCCTTGACCTGCCAGTAGCGCACGATGATGCCCTTGGTCATGAACCAGTAGAGGATCCACACCGCGGCCGCCGCCATCCACAGGAAGTGGTAGGTGTAGACCCAGGTGATGCCGTAGCTCTCGAGATCGATGGTCGAGCCGTCGAGCAACGTCACCGGGTTCGTGAAGTTCGCCATGTCGCCCTTGATGTCGATCCACTGGCCGGGGCCGACGATGGGTCCGCCGCCTTCGACGTTGATCTGGACATGGACATGGAAACGACCCTGCCGCCGCGCCTTGAGGACCAGCTTGTATTCATAGTCCTTGCCGACCTGCAGCGAGAAGGAGCGCGGCGCCGGAACGTCGCCGACGAAAGCGCCCTTGCGGATGAGGACCGGACCCGGCTCGCCGACGTTGAGGAAGGCGACTTCCGGCTTGGCGACGGCCTGCGGCCAACCCGAGAAGACGTGCACCTTGCCAGTGAGCTCCATCTCCTCGTTGACGTTGACCGTGGTCTTCGACCACTTCACGTCGTACCAGTTCAACGTGCGCATGCGCAGGAACGCCTGCTGCGAGCGCTCGCCATGCGCCGAGGCGGGCGTCGCAGCCGGCAGGGTCGTGGCGGCGACGGCCGCCGCGAGCCCGAAGGCCCAGATGCGGAGGGCGCGCGCCCTCACGCACTTGGCCAAAGTTTCTAGAACCGAACTTTTCATCAAACTGTCTCCCTTGCTTTCATCGCCTCGTCCGCCATTCGGGACCAGGCGCAGCATCTGGTCTTGTTCTTTCCTTCGGGATGCGGGCTTTCAGACGAAAGTCGAAGTCCGCGTCTCTCTCGATTCCTCGGGGTCGGCATCCGTTTCGAAACCTCGCCGCCTCTTTGTCGGCGAGGCTTCCATGCGGACGCTCGCCAATCAGATCTCGTCGGACTCGATCCATTTCGAGGTCGTGAACCAGGCGCCGATCTTCCACCACAGGAAGTAGATGAGCATCGAGATGAAGGACGAGAAGAACGCCGCGACCGGCACCACGTCCTTACCGAAGGTGCGCAGCGTGCCGCGCTCGACCATGCGGATGTATTCCGGCGTGCCCGTGCGGACATAGTTGAAGCCGATGAGGTCGGCGAGCGTCAGCAGGACGCCGTCGATTTCGGCCGCCTGGTGATACTGAGCGAGCGCCGGCCAGTTGATCGGGTAGAACAGAAGGCCCCAGCCCATGCTGCCGACCAGCGCGGTCACGAGCCAGCTGCCCGAGAGCATCAGCACGATGTCCAGCCAGAAGCCCATGGGGATCAACGCCGACGGGAAGACGAGGTTGATGGGGAAGAAGGTCCAGCCCCAGAAGTTGTCGTAGCGATTGATCCACTCGCCGACGAGCAGAGCGAGTGTCGCGACGGTGGCGCCGATCGGCAGACGAAGCTTCGTCCACAGGAACGACTGCACAGCGGCGGCGAAACACATGGCGACGATCGGCGCCACGGTCGGCCACATACGGCGATCTTTGAAGTCGATCCAGAAGTCCCAGTCGCCCGCGAGCAGCATGTAGTGGATATGGAACGAACCGAGCACCACTGCGAATAGAACAACGAGGAGAATCCAGTCGGTGAGCAATACGCACCCGAGGAATTCTTCCTTTGATTTCCAGGCCTTGCCAGATGGCGAGCCTGTTTCGGTCGAGATTGACATTTTACTTGGCTCCTTAAGTGTTGCCTCCCCGGCGCGTTCGCCGGAATCTTTACTTTCTGCCCTGCCGTTCCCCCGCAGCGATCGCACGCGATCCCGCACGATCGCTCGGGAGGAGGTAAGGGGAGGAGAACGGCCGCCTCACCGGGCTTTCGCCCATTATTCGATCGGCCGCTTTCCGGCTCGGTCGCCCGCCCGTCGCCGAAATTCGGCGCGCGCGGGAGAACCGTCGTCGCTTTAGAGCGCGAGCACGTCCTTCTCGAACTCCTTGGAGAGTTCGATCACGCGGTCGAGCACCTGGCAGGCGGTGCCGAACACGGCGAGCGCGAACCAGCCGAAGAACACGAAGCCCCAGTGCAGCGGCGCCGTGAACAGCTCTTCCATGAACCAGAAAGTGTGGCCCCATTCATTGAGCCCGATGTTCGGGAAGATCATGAACGGTCCGGCGAAGAACAGCAGGAAGTTCAGCGAGATCTTCTTCGCGAACTGCGGAATCCGCGTGCGGGCGTACATGAAAGCGCCCCAGCCCGCGATGATGTAGATCGGGTAGCTGAGGTAGAACTCCAGGATGTGGCTCGGCGTGAAGTCCGTGTCGCGAATGACCGTCTGATGCCAGGTGCCGTCCTGCTCGGTGAAGTAGGAGGCGCCCCAGTAGACGGTGAAGGCGTAGATCGCCAGCCAGCCGACGAGCGCCAGCAGACGACGCATTTCCTCGCGCGGCGCGACATTGTCGATGTTGCGGTCGCGAGTTTTCCAGAGATAGCCGCCGATGCCGCAGAACGCGATGAATTCGAGCGGCAGCTCGGTCCACATCAAGTTCAGCCAATAGGTCTGGAACTCCGGCGCGAAGGAATCGAGCCCGGCCTTCCAACCGAAATATTGCTCATAGATACGGATGCCGACGTAGAACACGAACAACGCGATCATTGTCCAGTAAGCAGGCCAATAATTCACTATCGTGTCCGTCTCGGCGGCCTGGACCGCGCCAGACGCCTTGTCAGTTGTTAAGCTCATTTTCCAAATCCTCCTCTTGATCCCACCTCTTCAGGACCGACCTTCTTCGACCCCCGAAGGAGACGCCCCTGTTTCTTCGCAATGCCCTCAACGAAGGCGGCTTTTGTGTCGGCCTCTCCGGCGCGGATGCGCGGCGCTTTGCGATTACAGTGTGCCGCTCGAATTATTCCGATGCGGCGCAGGATTCTGCAGTAAAGCTCGAGAGCTCTTCGCAGAGGCCGGAAAGTAGCATGATCGAGTTGGCTTTTGTCAATTGTGTAGAATGAATATACGTGCGACATTATGTAGCATTAAATGTATTTAATCGATATTATGTATTTTAATATGAGATTTTGAATCTATATAAAGTTTAGCAGTCTCATTATAATAGCCAATTAATGAGATATTTGTATGTATTATATAATGAGATACGGCACAAAATAGCGAGATAAACATATTATTTATTCAGCCGCGACATTATGACGCGCGTTAATTCTTATTGTGCATTGCTGCAGAATGGATCAAGAAAGCCGAGGCTGCCGTTCCGCGACACGGCGTCACGAGTCTCAAATAAAGGGAGGAATATTCAGATGCTGCACAAGGTCGAAGAACTGAAATGGGTCGTGATGTGGCTGCTGATCACCATTTTCGTCTTCGCGGTCTTTATTCCGCAGGTGAACAAAGCGCTGAATCTCTGACGGTCCCACGCGCACCGTCGTATCCATGAGCACTCCGGGGCCGCGCTCGGCGGCCCCGGTTTTTTTGTCGATGCGGACTCGAGTCTCGGTCGAGAGACGCGCTTTTTCGCAGCCGCCCCCAAGTCCCGCCCGATTCGACTTCGCCCGGAATCGACGACAAAAATGCGGGCGGGCGCCCCCCACACTCCCCGAGCAGCCATGCTGTGTCGTGTCGTTCGCCTCCGACGTGCGACCCGAAGCGCGACAGTCTCTCTATGCACAGGCGCGACAGGCGTTTCAGGCGCCCAGTCTATCCACAGCATTCGGCCACGCTATTGCTGCGACAATATGTAGCAAGACCTAGAATACGTACGTTTTTTGTTCCAAATCGCACAATTTAGAACGATTATATTCATGACAAAACACGCGAATTTTCCCGGTTTAGCTGACGTTTCTCAATGCAGTTAATATGAGACGCCACACGCTCCAACGAGGTGTCCCCGATTTTCGACGCCGCGGCGACGCTGCCGCAGGAAAAATCTAACATTGTCTTTGGCCTTGAATTCATGAAAAAAAGTCACCCGCGTCGACGAGAGCCGGTCGGCTGTTCGCGACGCTCGAGCCGCAATTCGAGTCTTTACGAGGAGCGCCGAGAAGATGGATGGAGAAATTCTCGCACCCGCCCGCAACCTCCTGGCGCAAACAAAGGAACCAGGACTTCCAACGTCGATGACCGAAACAGACTCTAAGAAGAGCAGACGTCCCGAGGAAGGTCGCAGGCGAGAAGAAATTATCCGCGAACTGCTCACCCGCGAGGGAGAGCGGCTCTCGCAGAACGTCATCAAGGACCTGACGCGCGACCTCGGCGTCAGCCGCGCCACGGCCTATCGAATGATCAAGACGTTTCGAGCCTGCGGCGCCGTGACCGCCCCCATGACGCGTCCGGTCGGGCGACCGAAGGGCGCGCGCGTGCTCGATGCGACGCGCGAACTCCTCATTCGCGACGCCATCGAGAACTTCTATCTGCAGCCCTCGCGGCCGAAATTCAGCCAGTTGGTCAGAGAAATCAGCAAACGCTGTCTGAAAGAGCGCCTGCCCGCGCCCAATTGGCGAACGATCAAGGCGCGCGTCCACGATATCGACATCCAGACCCGGACGCGCCGACGTAGCGAGACCGAGTAACCGAAAGCAGTGACAAAGTGCGGAAAAGATACGAGGCCACACGGCCCTTGGAGGCCATTCAGATCGACCACGCCATGGTCGATGCGATTATCGTCGACGACGAGACCGGTCGCGAGCTCGGGCGGCCCTGGATCGCCCTGGGGTTCGATCCGCTCACACGAATGGTGACGGGCTTCCACCTGACGATGGCGCCGCCGACGCGCCTGTCGGCCAGCCTGTGCCTGCTCCATTCGATCTGCGACAAGACCCGCTGGCTGAAAGACCACGGCATTCGCTTCGAATGGCCGGTCGCCGGTCTGCCAGAGGTCGTCGTCGCCGACAGCAACAGCTTCTTCGGGCCCCGCGCCTTCGTGCGCGCCTGCAGGAACGTCGGAATCAAGACCATCTGGAATGCGCCGCGCGACGCCAAATATGGCGCGCATATCGAATCGATGATCGGAACGCGGTTGGGCGACATCCCGCTGTTGACGGATGCGGCGCTGACGGATCACGCGGAGCGCGACGGATGTGGACGCTCTCATGCGGCGCGGCTCTCCATGCAGGAGCTCGAATGCTGGATCGGAGCGGAAATTACCGGCAACTACCATCGCAAACGCCATAGCGCCCTGCGACGCGCGCCTCTGGCGGCGTGGCGGGCGCAGACCGCGGACATGGTTTTCCGTTCGCCGATCGACTGCGTCTCCTTCCGGCTGTCGTTCCTGCCGGAGGAAGAATGCGAAATCCACGAAGACGGCGTGCGCCTGCTCGGACAAACCTTCTGGTCTCGCGCGCTCGCGGACGATTTCGAGGCGGACCGGAAAAAGCTGACGGTCCGCTACGATCCGCGTGATCTGTCCCGCATATTCGTCAAACGGCCGTCTGGACGTTTCGCGAAAGCGTTCAACGCCGAGCTGGCGGAATGGGCGCCGAAGCGCGTCGGCGCGGATCTCGCCGGCAGAGACGGCAAGCTGTTCGCGAATGCGGCGCCCGACTGGCCCGCTCTCCGCGCCTGCCGGACGAGCGATGCGCCGCGAGCGACGGAGGCGCTCGCCCTGGCGCTTGCGGACGAAACCATGGGGTGGGACGCCCCTC
>PQAN01000206.1 GCA_003105285.1 Methylocystaceae bacterium | reverse complement strand
TCTCAGGAGGCGCCATCTCTCAGGGTTGTCGGCGCGGACGTGTCATCGGTGTTGCCAGACCTTGATCGCCGACAGGACGAGAATGGCCGCTAGCATCGGCAGCAGCACAGCGCTCGGGACAATGCCGAGAAGTTGGCCGCCGATGAAGGTTCCCGCGATCGAGCCCGCCGCCATGATGAGGACGAACGCCTTGTTGCGGGTCACGACGCCAAAGGCGCTGTCGCGGCTGTAACGAGTGAAGCCGACGATCATGGTCGGCAGACTCACGGCGAGCGAGAGACTACCGGCGAGCTTGATGTCGGCGCTGAAGAGCAGCACCAGAGTCGGAATCAACAGCTCGCCTCCCGCGACTCCCATAAGCGAGGCGACGATCCCGATGCCAAAGCCCGCGACTACGCCGGCGACGATCAGTAACGGTCCCGAGGGGTGCGCGGACGCCGTCGTCACGCCATGTCCAAAAACCAGCGCTCCGGCGATCAGCACCAGAAGCACGGCGAGGATCCGATACAAGTTGCGGGAGCTCAGCTTCGTCGCCCATCCTGCTCCGAGCCACGCGCCCACCAGACTGCCTGCGAGCAAATTGAGAATGATCGACCAATTGGAGGCGACAGCTGCAAAGGGGACGGACGCCGTGCGAAACGGCAGAGCGGTCGCGACGACGATGAGGCTCATCGCCTTGTTGAGGATAACCGCCTCGAGAGCGCGAAATCGATACGGCCCGATGAGCAGCGGCAGTCGAAATTCCGCGCCGCCGAGACCTATCAGCCCGCCGAGCGCGCCGATCGCTGCGCCGCCGACGAAAGCGAAAGCCTGCCTGGGCTTCGTCATGAGCCGATTGGTTCCCCCGCTCTCGCGCACAGTGGATGACGACGCGGACTCTGACGGAACGGGCATATCGGACCTCCGAAGGGTTTCGGATCGCGACGCACGACGCGATACCCGAAACGGCACGAAATAAGACGAAATCGAAGATAGTGGTTAGCTAGCCCCGAAAGTGCGGCTTCAAATGCAATGGGAAGGCGTCAATGTAAACCTGAAGGGGTTGAAACCAGGTGACGCCGCATCAGAAATATGCGAAAAGATACGAAATGCCACCAAAATGGATATAGGCCGTGCCGCCAGACGAACGTCGCGCCCTGACCGCCGAGGACGTCGCCGAGATGCTGCATGTCAGCAAGAGCGGCGTGTATGGCCTGATCAAGAACGGCGACATCGGCCATTACAAGGTCGGTCGAAAGATCCGATTCACCGAAGCTCATGTGCGGGAATACGTCGAACGGTCCGGCACGACCGCGCGCGCTGCGATGCGCAATGGGCCGTCGGCGCTCGACGAGGACCGCTATTTCGATTTGTCGCCGGAACGCCGAAGCGCGAATGGTTTCGTCATCTGCGGCCAGGATCTGATACTCGACATTCTATCGAATTTCATGCGCATGCATGGAGTGATGGCGTTGCGAGCCTACATCGGCAGCTAT
This sequence comes from Methylocystaceae bacterium, assembly GCA_003105285.1. Lineage (GTDB taxonomy): Bacteria > Pseudomonadota > Alphaproteobacteria > Rhizobiales > Beijerinckiaceae > Methylosinus. The sequence continues at coordinate 2,657 of PQAN01000206.1, read as the reverse complement.
GACAGCCTCGTCTCCCTCTACTTGGACAAGGTCAGCGCCGCGACGGCACATCTTTGGGACAGTTCGACCGACGACTACAACGCGCCCTATGTCCGAGCGCTCGTGCCGGGCGTTCGCTGCCTGATCGTGAACGTCACCTACCGCATGCAAGGCTTTTACGTCGCCAAAGGCAACCCGAAAGGCATCCGATCGTGGCGAGATCTCGCGCGAGACGACCTCACGATGATCAATCGCGAGAAGGGCGCAGGTTCACGCGTGCTGCTCGACGAAAACCTCGGCCTCCTGGGACTATACGGCAGCAAAATAAAGGGTTACGATAATGAGAACCAGTCGCATCTCACCGTGGCGAGCGCGGTGGGGAGAGGCGACGCGGATGTTGCTGTCGGCAACGAGAAAATTGCCCGACAGGTCGAGAATGTCGATTTCATTCCGCTCAAGAAGGAGCGCTACGACATCGTCATCAAGAAGGAGCAGGTCGAGACCGCCGAGATAGCGACAATGTTGAAAATCCTGCGATCCGATAGATTCAGGAACGAATTCGAGAACATCGGCGGATACGATATCCGCGACATCGGAAAAATCGTCGCCGAAACGTGAGCCGGGCGCTCGAAATTCTGTCGTTTATTCGAAGCGCTTACGGCTCGAACCGAATCGATCGATTTTCGGAGCGCGAATAGAGAGCGACCTATGATTTATCTCACGACGACGTCGTCGTCGCCATGGGGCTCCGAGCGTCCGAGCGTGGACGAACGGCGGGTCGCTCTCATGGTAGTCGCTGAGATGTCCACGAAACCCGAGGAAAGCGGACCCCGATATGGCGACGATTGACGGCTAAAGGCGCTTTGCGGAATTCGCTGCCATCCGCCACCGCTCACGCAGCACTATTCACCGCCAGCTCCGTCGCGCCTTCCATTGTCGCAATGTCGGCGAGACGGCTCTTCAAGGCGGCTCGGTCCAACGACTCGAGCGGCAGATTGACGAAGGCCGTCAGCCTCAGGCCGAGGCGCCGATAGGCTTCCATGAAGGCGGCGCGTTTCTGCGCGTCGTCGCCCTTCGCCATCGCCGGATCGGCGACGCCCCAATGCGCCAGCAGCGCGTTGCGCGGCCAGGGGCCGCAGGGCTGCTCGCAGATGTCGTCACAGAGAGTAATGACAAAGTCCATTCGTGGCGCGTCGGGCTTCGTAAACTCCTTCCAGCTCTTGGAGCGAAACTCTCGCGTGTCGTAGCCGAGCGAAGACAGCAGTTCGACGCCGATCGGATCGGGCCGTTCGGCAGGGCGGCTGCCGGCGGAAAAAGTGCGGAAGCGATCGCCACCCTCCCTGTTCAGAATCGCCTCCGCCAGAATGGAGCGCGCGGCGTTGCCGGAGCAGAGAAACAAAACATTGCGGACCCGCTTGCCCGCCGATTTCGGACGCTTCTGCGGAAATGCGGGCGCCTCGAGAGGGAGATCGTCGAGCGATGCTCCGAGATCGGTCAGCATCGTCGTGAGCACATGGCCCAATTTGCTCGAATTCGCGGCATAGATGACCGAGCGTCCCTCGCGTCGTCCGAGGACGAGTCCGGCGCGTTCCAGATGGGCGATATGAGTCGAGAGCGTATTGTGCGGCACGGCGAGAAGGCGGGCGATGTCGCCAGCCGGCAGTCCGTAGGGAAGATAGCGCAGCAGCAAGCGATAGGCCTCGAGCCGCGTCGTTTGCGCCAAGGCCTCGAAAATGCCGACGATCTCAGCTGCGGCGATCCGATCTTCCGCCACTTTGTCCCTCGCCTCCTTGGACCGTCAGCGGTCCTTTGACCAGAATAGTCGAATTCTCGACGCGTCACTACCTGTCGACAAGCGGTCCTGGAGCGGGTCGCATCGAGCGCCTGCCGGAGGCGTATCCGCGGCGGCCGTCGCGGCTGCGGCTTCCTCGGCCAGCTCGCGCGCCGCCTCACGGCAGGCGCGCCAGAGCCGCGAGGCTTCGCGGAAGGCTTCCTCATGCTCGAATCTCATCCCGCGCCACTGCTGCAGCTCGACGAGATGGGCGCGGGTCGCTTCGCCCGAATGCATGCGGACGACCCATGAAAGAGCCTCGCACAGCAGCGGGTCCAAATCGGGAGTCGGATCGTCCGGTTCCATCAGATCGCAAGTCCGGCGTTTCGAGCATGACCCGAGCCATCCGCCTCCGAGCGCGACGCGCTCAGGGGGCGTCGACAGGCTTCGCCTTGCCGATCTCCTCGAGCCGCCTCTGCAAGGAAAGCTTGTCGAGGCCCTTCATCGGAAGGGAGGCGAAGATCGAGATGCGGTTGTTGAGCATGCGGAATGCGTCGGCGAAGGCCAGATGCTTTTCGACCTCGGTCCCCTCGACAGCGGCGGGGTCCGGCAGGCCCCAATGCGCCGTCATCGGCTGGCCTGGCCAATAGGGACACTCTTCCTTCGCGGCGTCGTCGCAGACGGTGAAGACGAAATCGAGCGGCGGAGCGCCGGGCTCGGCGAACTCGCTCCAGCTCTTGGAGCGATAGCCATCCGCCTTGAAGCCAGACTTCTCCAACACCGCCACCGTATACGGATTGACCTCGCCCTTTGGCCGGGAGCCCGCGCTATAGGCTTTGAAGCGACCGGCGCCCACGCGATTGAGGATCGCCTCGGCGATGATGGAGCGCGCGGAATTGCCGGTGCA
>PQAN01000205.1 GCA_003105285.1 Methylocystaceae bacterium | reverse complement strand
ATCGCGGCCCCTTCGGCCAACCGGTCGGGCCATGTCAGTCCCGTGACCGCGTCTCATGTGCTCGCCGACCTCGATGGACGCGTCGATCTCATTCTCGACGGCGGCCGCGCCGAGAGAGGTCTCGAATCGACGATTTTATCCTTCGTCGGCGAGCAGCCGCGCCTGCTGCGGCCGGGCGCGATCGCGCGCGCCGAGATCGAGGAGGTTTTGGGCGTGCGGCTCGACGGGCCTCGGAGCGCGGAAAAAGACGTCCCTGTTCTCGCGCCGGGCATGACCGCCTCGCATTACGCGCCGCGCGCGCGCCTGCGGCTCGACGCGAAGGAGTTGAGGGAGGGCGAGGCCGGGCTCGATTTCGCCGGCGCGTTGCGCGCAGGCGCCGAGAAAGGGGCCTTCATTCTCGATCTCTCGCCGCGCGGCGATGTCGAGGAGGCGGCCGCCAATCTATTCGTTCATCTGCGCGAGTTCGACGCGCAGGGGGCGGAGGCGGTCGCAGTCGCGCCGATCCCGGCTCAAGGTCTCGGCGAGGCCGTCAACGACCGCCTGCGCCGCGCCGCCGCGCCGAGGTGAGCGCCTCTCACGCCGCGATCGCCATGCCTCCATCGGCCAGCCGAAAATCTTTCGTCGCGGGCTCTGGCAGATTGCGCCAGGGCGCGCATTCATAGCCCCTGGCGACGAGTTCTCCCGCGCCGGCCGCCGACATTTCGACGACGAGCCGCGTCGTGTGATTGAGAACCGGCGGAACGACCCATTGGAAGCTCGGCGCGCGGGCGGGCGTCAGACGCAGCACGCTCTTGCGCGCCTCGTTGTTCTCATAGCCCATGCGCGCGCGCCAGCCCTCGCGCGGCTCCTGCCAGTCGTTGGCGACGACGACGGGACCGCGCAGCACGCGCGCTTCGCGCTCGGTGCGCTCGATCAGCGCGATTTCCCCCGGCGCCGTTCCCGTCAGCGTGAACAGCACCGGGCGCGCCAGGGGTTCGCGCGCCAGCAGGGCGATCGCCTCTTCGAAACTCGCGCAGGTCTCGAAGGCGAGGCGCAGCAGATGATCCGGCGGCCAGCCGTTCTCCTGCGCCAGGGCGTTGTGCAGATTGAGCGCGAAATCATAAGGAAAGGTCAGCGGGCCGCGCCCGCGCCGCAGCATCGGCGCCTGATTGATGACGGCGGCGAAGCGGCCGGGCGCCATGGCGGTCAGGACGCCGACCGCGCCCGGCCAGGTCACATTGTAGAAATGCCCCGCAGGCCCGGATTGCCAAGCGATCTCCACGCATTTGCCGAGCCCGCGAAAAGGCCAGTCCAGCGAGCGGCGCAGGATCGGCGCGTCGCTTCCGCGCGAGTCGGCCGAGGTCGTGCAGGCGAAGAGATAGGACATGTTGAGCGTGACGGCGCCGTGAAACCCTAAGATTTCAGCGATGGATTCGAGATCGCCGAGATAGTGCGAGGCGGATTTCCGCAGCCAGGCGGAGGCCAGCCGGTCGATCGGCGCGAGGCAGACATGGCTCCAACGCGGGACGGGAGCGAGGCAGGCGTCGCGCAGAGCGGCCGCCGCCGCGGCGCGGGCCTTGGCGTGGGCGATCGGGCCGCCGTCCCTCACATCCACGAAGGGGATCTGCTGCATCGAAAACCTCCCGCGACTCTGATTGTCATCGAAGCGAGACATTTCTCACACGCAACTGTCATAATATAGTCGAAAAGCAAGCCCGCTCAGCCTCGATCGCGAGCGGGAGGATCTCGTCTTCACGGTAACATGCCGGCGCTGCTCCGCTGCGGCTTCGTCGCCGGCCGACTTCGGCCCGAGAAATAGCGGCCGAGACGGTCATCATCCGCTTGTGCTGCTATAAGAATCTCGTCAGAGCCGTCTTTTAGAGTCGAGCCGGCTCGCGATTCCGATATCCGAGGTGTGTTCAATGTCTCGTCCGAACGTTCTCGACGCGATGGCCGCGCTGGAAAATCATGCGCGGCAGTTGCGCGCTTTGCGCACGCTCGACCTTTTCGCGAGCGACGCCGATCGCTTCGCCGAATTTTCCGTCTCGCTCGAGGATTTCCTCTTCGATTTTTCCAAGCACAGGATCACGCGCGAAACCCTGCGCCTGCTGGCCGAACTCGCGCGCGCGGCCGATCTCGTGGGACGGCGCGCCGCGCTCTTTGCCGGCGAGGCGGTCAACGCCACCGAGCATCGCGCGGCGGCGCATATGGCCTTGCGCGATCTTTCCGGCCGGCCGATCATCGTCGGCGGCAAGGACGTGCGCGACGCCGTCGAAGCCGAACGCGAAAAGGTCTTCGCCTTCGCGAGGGCCATACGCTCCGGCGAATTGAAGGGCGCGCGCGGCCTGCCCTTCACCGATGTGGTCAATATCGGCATCGGCGGTTCGGATCTCGGGCCGGCGATGGCGGCGCGGGCGCTTTCGCCATTCGCCAAAGGCGCTCCGCATACGCATTTCGTCTCCAATGTCGACGGCGCCGACATCGCCGACACTCTGGCGACGCTCGATCCGGCCCGCACATTGTTCATCGTCTCCTCGAAGACTTTCACCACTCAGGAGACGATGACCAACGCCGCGAGCGCGCGCGCCTTCATCGTCGCGGCGCTCGGCGAGGCGGCCGTCGGCGATCATTTCGCCGCCGTCTCGACGCGACTGGACAAGGTCGCCGAATTCGGCATCGCGTCGTCGCGCGTGTTCGGCTTTTGGGATTGGGTCGGCGGACGCTATTCCTTGTGGTCGGCCATCGGCCTCGCTCTGGCGATCGCCATCGGGCCCGAGAATTTCATGCAGTTCCTGCGCGGCGGCCGGGACATCGACGAGCATTTCCAATCGGCGCCGCTCGAGCGCAACATTCCGGCGCTGATGGGCCTCATCGGCGTGTTCCATCGCAATGTCGAGGGCAGGGCGGCCCATGCGGTAATCCCTTACGATCAGCGGCTCGCGCGTTTCCCCGCCTATCTGCAGCAGCTCGACATGGAATCGAACGGCAAATCGGTCACGCGTTCGGGCGGCGCCGTGGAGTTCGCGACGGGGCCGATCATTTTCGGCGAGCCCGGCACCAATGGGCAGCACGCGTTCTTTCAGCTCCTCCATCAGGGAACCGACGTCACGCCGATCGATTTCCTCGTCGCCGCCGAACCGATCGACGCCGACGCGCATCATCACGCTCTGCTGTTTTCCAATTGCCTCGCGCAGAGCGAAGCTTTCATGCGCGGCCGAACGCTGGAGGAGGCGAGGGCGCAATTGCGCCGGCAGGGGCTCGGCGATGCTGAAGTCGAGGCGCTCGCGCCGCACAAGGTGTTTTCGGGCGACCGGCCGACGAGCGCCTTGCTCTATCGTCGCCTCGATCCGCGCACGCTCGGCCGGCTCGTCGCGCTCTATGAGCACAAGGTCTTCGTTCAATCGGTGATCTGGGACGTCAATCCCTTCGACCAATGGGGCGTGGAGCTCGGCAAGGAGCTGGCCAACCGCCTCGCGCCAATCGTCGAGAACGAGGCCGCGCCGCTCGTCGGTCTCGACGCCTCGACCGCCGGCTTGATCCAATGGCGGCGGCGCGCAGCGCTTTGAAGCGGCTGGAGATGGCGGCTCCGGCGGGTCAGCGAGAGCGAGCCTCTGTCATTTCGACAGAGGCTGCTTCTCTCTCAGGCCACAGCGGCCAGCGCGCGCGGCGCGCGGTCGGCGAGGATCGCCGAGAATTGCGCGGCGGCCGACTTCACGCGCTCCAGAACGGCGGGCTCGACGAGCGCTCCGTCGGCGAAATCGGCG
>PQAN01000204.1:1356-13963 GCA_003105285.1 Methylocystaceae bacterium | reverse complement strand
GACACATAGCAAGCGAAAACGCCGATCTGGCAGTTCGTGATCTTTCCCGCCGAGCCCGTGTATTGCCGTGCGACGCCGCAGGATGCCTTGCCCTGCTTCAGAAAGCCCGTCTCATCGACGACAAAGACCGCATCGTCGTCGGCCAACGTCTCCAGCGCATAGTCGCGCACGATGTCGCGCAACGCATCGGCGTCCCAACGTCCCCGGCCCAGAACGGCCTGCTGTCGCCACGGCCCCGGATCACCGGCGGCCTCCGCCCGCATCCAGCCCGTCTTGCGCCGCTCTTCGCCGAGAAGGCCGTCGAGGAAAGCTTCTGCCGATCGCGCCACGCGGTCTTGCGTGAACAACGGATGCATCCGACGTTTCACATCACGCAGCGACGACGCCCACAACTCCAGCGTCGTCTCGATCGAAGTCCCCGCCATCCCATGACCCCCGGGCCGAATCATGGTGGCCCAGTGAGTCAGAAATCGCCGTAACATGCAACTGTAATGCTAGGCTATGTCGTCATGAATCGCTGGAGGCTCGGTCATAGCGACGATAGCGGCCTGCTGCTGCGCAAGATCGCACGCGCGCGGCTGCTGATCCTCGATGATTGGGGGCCGGAGGCGCTCGTCGGCGACCGGGCGCGCGATCTGCTGGAGATCGTCGAGGACCGCTACGACGCCGACTCCCTCGTCATCACCAGCCAGGTTCCGATCGATCGTTGGCGCAAGATGATCGGCATACCGACGATTGCCGACGCCATCTTCGACCGCGTCATCCATAACGCCTATCGGATCGAGCTTTCCGGCGACAGCCTCCGCAAGCGCCGCTCGGCGCCCGCAAGATTCGAACACGCTTGACCGCGTCCACGACGCGAAAACATCATCCAAATCGATCTGCGCGAGCACGACGCCGGTGGCCGACATCAAATCGGAACTGGCCGGCTTCGGACCAGAGCAGGTGGCCGGCTCCATATTGGAATGCATGGCCGGCTTCGTCGGAATGCGCATTCCTGCAAAGGATGGCCCTATGATCCTCTTTGTCCCCGGCCAGGAAAAGGGACAATTTCCGCTGCGCCACTTGATCGCGCGGCAACGGGTTTGAGGCGCGGCATTTCGATGACCGGCGCAGCGGCGAGGCTCAGAAATCCAGGCGGCAGACAGGCGAGCCGCTCAATATCGTTCGAGCAGAAAGGTAGGCTTTCGACGATCTGCGGCAATGTCCAACCGCCCTCATCGGCGAGCAGTCGGATTGACCGGGACAACATGCGTGGTTGTTCGACCTCGATAACGTCGTCAAGCGGTTCGGACGTTCGCCAGCCGCGAGCGCTGTAATGCTTCCAGAGCCGGAGCGTATATTCGTCGCTCGTAACTCCGAGCGTACTGCACCGTTTGATCATCGCGCCGATCGCAACTTTCCAACGGTCCTTCAGCGCTTCGAACGCCGAGAGCGTCGGCGTGGTCAGCTCGCCCGCGAAACTCGCGGCGGGCAACAAAAACGCCGCTGCGAACAAATGGGCTTGACGCTCGATGAGCTTGAACTCTTCCGGCTTCGTCAGCGTCGTTTGATCGACGCGACGATGCAGCACGATATGCGCTAGTTCGTGGGCGACGTTGAAGCGTGTCCGCACGGCGAACGGCTTGTCGATTGCGACGTAGATGTAAGCGCGCTTATCCACGGCGGACCACGACGAGACGCCGTCCATTGTCGCCGCGCCGATTTCATCATGCAGGATCACGACGCCGTTGTTTTCAAGCAGCAGATGCAGGTCCGATAGCGGGCCGTCGCCGAGTCCCCATGCACGACGGCAGGCCGCCGCGGCCCTTTCTATGTCCTTATCCCTGAGCGTTCGAAAATCCCGCGCGCCGATCGGATCCGGCACGTTGCATTCGGGGAGATCGACGGCCTCTTGAATCGCGAGGCTGATATCCTGTCCCCAACGCAGGCGCGCCTTCGCCTTGTTCCGCGCGGCTTTCGTGGCCGCCACCATTGACCGGAAGAAAAATGGCGCGGTGCCGTGTTCGGGCTGCGCTTTGAGAAAATACGAAGTCGGTAGATTGAGCGCCTTGCTCAGCTCGCCCAGCGTTGTTGATTCTGGCGCTTGTCCCCCGCGTAGCCAGCGTGAAACGCATGTGCTGCTGCTGCGCCCCATCAATTGTGCGAGCGACACTTGCGAAAGCCCGCGCGCGTCGAGAGCCTCCGACAACCGGCCCGGCAAAAATCCTGGAACTCCCTGTTTCATGGCGACGGCTATGAGGCTGGCTTCTTGAGGACGACTCTGATCAGATCGGGAATGCGCTCGACCGGGCGTTCGACCTCAGCATAGGCGGCGATCACGTTCTCGACCGGCTCGTTGAAAACCCACCCGCTCAAATCGTGGTTGGGAATTGCGAAGTTGAGAAAGGCAGGAACGTCGGGTTGTTTCGGATGCACGCCCGACAGAAACAGGCCGAACAGCCGGTCATCGCGGACCCGCATCCGCGCGAGAAACAGATCATCTTGAAGGTGCGAAACCGCCGCGTTCATCGTCGCCAGTTGTCGGCGATATTTGACCTGCTTGACGTTGCCCCGGTAGCGATCGAGCTTCGCCCGTCCGATCACGAAGCTGGGACTGACGAGAAGGGCATAGCGACCGCCGGTCGGAATGGTATCGCGCGTCGCGACCGAGACTGCCGCCGCTTCGCCCGCGCGCCGCAGGGCGCGTTCCGAACACCAATGACGCTCACGCCCCAGGACTTCGCGGCGTTCCGGTGAATCGTAGCGGTTGACCTCTCCCGCGCGACGTGAGGCTTCGAAATAAGCGCCGTCCCATTCTTCGCGGGCGACGGCGAACAGGTTGCGCGGCAACTCTTTCGTGATGCGCGCGAGGATGACGTTCAGATCGGTCAAGGAAAAATGCCCCTCGAATAGGCGATTTGCGTTATAGCGGAAAGTGCCGTGCAAAATTTGCGGGAGCAAGCGATAATCTCAAGAGCGGCGTCAACAAGGCCTCGTTCTACGACCCCGAGATCAATCGGACCTATGGCGCGCTGACACCTCACTATGGCGTCGGCGTGCTGCCGCGGCCTGCGGTTGGGGTTCATGAAGCCGCAACGCAAAGCCACCAAGCGAGGACGCACCACCATCAAGCTCCGCAGAAAAAATCGCAAGCTGGCGAGACGATTATCTCGCCATCGCCTTGGAGGCTTCACCGCGTTAACCCGGATTCGGAGTCCTGTGCCGACCGAGGAAACGATCATTGAGGAGTATGCGACATCTTGAATTATACGGCATTATGCCGTATGTGATATAGAAGAGGAGTCAGCCATGCCCAAGCCCGCCGCCGAAGCCGAAACCGCTCGATTGGAAGCACGCATCCCGGTCCAAATCTATGACCAGATGCAGCGCGCCGCTCGCCTGCGCGGCATGACGCTGACCGGCTATCTCATCGCCACCGCTGGCGAGGACGCCCGGCGCGTCGTCGAAGATGCCGAGATACTGCGCCTCGCGCGCGAGGATCAAATCCGCTTCGCCGAGGCGTTGATCAATCCGCCCAAGCCGAATAAGCGGCTGCTTCGCGCGGCGAAGCGTCATGCCGAGTTGATCGAGCCCCGGTGAGCGCACGTTTTACCATTGAGCCGCTGGCGAAGAGGCATAAACGGTCGAATTTCGCCTGCGGCGACGACCGTATCGATCTTTACTTCCGCGAGATGGTCTCGCAGGACGTGAAGCGCAAATACGCTACCTGTTTCGTCGCCAGGGAAATCGCAACGAACCGAGTCGTCGGCTTTTACACCCTCTCATCCAGCAATGTGCCTTTGACTGAGGTTCCCGAGCTGCTGGCGAAGAAGCTGCCGCGCTACCCGACTGTTCCGGCGGTGCTGATCGGCTGGCTCGGCCGGCATCGCGATTATGCCGGACAAGGGCTTGGAGAAGCCTTGCTGTTCGACGCCATCAAGACGGTCGCGATCGCGCCCATTGGGGCGCACGCCATCTTTGCCGACGCCATCGACGACAAGGCGGCGGCGTTCTATGCGGCCTTCGGCTTCTCGCCCTTGATCCGGCGGCCGCGCACCCTCTATCTGCCGGTGGCGGCGGCGCTGAGTCTGTTATCGCCATGACGCTGGCCGACGCCGTATTCTCCGACTGGCTCGCGCAAATTTCGGTCGGACGTGACGAGCACTAAAAGGGATCGGATCGTGCACATAGCGTTGGACCAGCTCATGATCGTCGTGTGAGTCAGTGTCGGTCCGAAGACAAGTTGAATCGGCAGAATCGCTTGTGATTATGGGATGGCCCGCCCTTCTCGCAACCATCGGATAAGATCGCCGTTGGTATGGAGAGAGGAGCGGACCGATGGCGAAAAATGTCGCTCTCGCGAAAACGGTCATGCCGATTCTTGGAAAACGTCGAATGGTCTAGGACCTTGCCGTCCAGCCCCAAACGGCAGAACCAGCGATAGGCGAGATTGAGAAGCACTTCTTCGCACAGGCGGCGTTCTGAACGAATGCCCAGGCAGTGGCCGACGAGAAGCATTGCGGATCATCAGCTCTGGATCGAGTGGGGCCGGATCGCCGCAAACCGGCCGCGCAGCGACGTGGGCGGGCCGATCGCGGCGACGGCGATCGTTCACGATCTCATCGTCGTCACCCGGAATGACACGGACTTCGACGACACCGGGGCGTCGGTAATCGATCCCTGGGACTCGCTTGATCTATCAGGCCGACACTCTGCCCCTGATCGGGTCGGACAGTGCTACGGTCAGCGTGGACGTCCGGACGGTTTCCCGCCCGATGGAGAATGCCCCAGCCGAAGCGCCGCGCCGAATTTGCCGCGGGTCACTGGTGCGCCCGCGACGCGCTGCGTCGGCTCGGTGCGCTGGCCGGGCCGCTGCATCGAAGTCCGCTCGGCGCACTGATCCGGCCGGAGGGCTTTCGGTACGCTTCACGGCCGTTCGCGATGGCGGCGGCCTATCCGTCGCGCCCGGCGTGGCGGCGCTCATCGGTATCGATCTCATCGACCTCGCCGAGAAGCGCGACATCGAATCGCTGTACGGACTGTTTATCGCGCCGGGCGATGAAATCGCAGCCTGCCCCCGCGCCGATCGGCGCGCACGCTTCGCGGCGCTCCTCTCGGCAAGGAGGCGACGATCAAGATTCTGTCGTCGCGATTCGGCGCGACGATCGATCTGCAGCGCCTGCTCGTGCCGCAGGACGCGGTCGATTTCTATCTCTGCCATCCGGAGTTCCCTTTCGCGATCGGCTATGGGATGGTCGGCAGTCGACGACGTGCTGTTGACGATCGCGGGGATCGCTCCCGCGCGCGGAGGGAACGACACATGAGATCGCGCGCCCTTCATAGCTGGGACGAAGGCCGCTCGCTTGGATCTTCGCCTTACGGCGCGGAGCATCCACGCGATCCGGCCGTGATCGGTTCTGCTTCGCCGCCGTCGCCGGCGGGCACGAAGCGCAGCCTCGCGGCGCGGTTCGCCTCTCTTCGTCGTTGAGGGTCGAGATGTCGTCGCTTTCTTTCCCCGTCCTGCTCTGGCTCTTCATCGCCGCGATGGCGCTGCACAATCTCGAGGAATCGATCTACCTGCCGTCTTGGCCGGGCTTCGGGCTCGGCGGCCGCCTCAGGATTTCCGCCTTCGCCTTCGGCTTCGCGGCGAACACGTTGACGGTTCTGGCCGTGGTCTGCGCGGCGCTGGCGCAGAGCGGCGGCGCGGGCGGGCTCGGCATGTATCTCGTCTGCGGGTTCGCGCTCGCGATGGTTCTGAACGTCGTCTTCCCACATCTGCTGCAGACGCTGTGGACACGCAGCTACGCGCCCGGCGTCGGCACAGCGGCTCTACTCAACCTGCCGACGGGGACGCTGCTGCTCGCCAAAGCCTTCGACGCGCGCCTGATCGACCCGCAACGTTTCCTGACGACGGGCCCCTTGACGATCGCCGCCATCGTCGCGTTGATCCCGCTCCTGTTCCGTATCGGCGATGCGCTCGAGACGGCGATCGGAGGGACCAGTTGCCGATCGCACGCGCACATTCCGAACTCACTCTCTCGACACACAAACCCCGACGAATTCCAATGACCGACTCTCCAGAATGAATCGCCATACCCCACCTGGGATGGCGCGCCTGCTACGGCGACATCGACGCCGGCGGGCGCCGCCCTGCGATGCAGGACGGAGGGTCGAGGTATGATCGCAAGATTGCAGTCGCGCTCGCGGCAAGCGCGGCGATCGATCGCCTTCGTTCCGTAGCTCTTCGAGGTCACTTTCGACTATACCGCGCTCGACATGGCGCTCATGGGCCGCGCGCGAAAGACCGGCCTGTTCTCATAGCCCTTGCGCGGCCGACGAAGAGGCTGCGCTCCGCGCCCGACTGCTTCAGCATAGCGGATTACGCCGAGTGGCCCTTCGGCGAGTTCTCGGGCAGCCAGCGTCAGCTCGTCATTTTCGCGCGGGCGCGCGTCGCCGAAGCCGATATTCTCGTCCTCGACGAGCCGACCTCCGCGCTCGACCTCGAGAACCAATCACCGGTTCTGGAGCGCATCTCGGCCCTCGCGCGCAACGACGGGGCTGACGACGCATCATGCATTGGCCGTCGCCGACGGCGCGCCGCTGATGCGCGAGCAAGGCAAATATCTCATCGGCAAGGCGCGCGACATTCTGACCGAGGACAATCTCTGCCCGCTCTATCGCGCGCCGCTGACGCGCATCGGCACGACCATGATGACGAAGTCGTGCAGGGAAAGCCCCTCGTCCCTTGGCATGAGCACGCGCCCTTGATCCACGCTCACTCACATATGCCCGACATGCATCACAGGTACGGTCACTGAGAAGGGTATCGAATCAGATTTGCTGGCGGTAGAGCGTTTCAGGCTCAAATAAATTGATGCCCGCTAACCGCGCCACGAGCGCTGAGACTGAGACCGTAGTCGATCATCGAAAGCAAGCGCTCGATCTGTCGGCAACCTTCGCTCGTGTCCAGAAGCGAAATCGGAGAGTCGCCGTCGAGTGCAGTTGTCGATCGGCGCAGCCAGCGGGAGGCCTTTTCTTGCGATCCGAATATCGCCTCGGCGGCCGCGATGACGCGCGCGACACGCATCAGCCGATCCGACTGCTCAGGCGTCAGGACACCACTCTTTCGCCGGTAAGCGAGCGTCTTGCGCGGCAAGACGATTCGGTCGATCTCGACCAGTGTCAGGCGGCCCGACTTCACGAGCTCGTCCAGCGCGCCGATGGGAAGTCCCCGTCGGATCGCTTCGATGGCGCTACGGCTGTCTTTGGCGCCGATCTTCAATATCCCCTCAGTCGCAAGGAAGTCCGTAGCGTAGGCCGATGGCATGGCGCCTCCAAGGGATGTACGCTGACATGCCGTTCGTGCAGCGGCAAAAGCAATGCGACGAACTCGCCCGATCGCGTCCCTTTTCCAGCTCTCGGGGACCGATTTATATCTTGCGACGGCAGACCCGTAAGCCCCCTCCCCCACAGTCGCCTCGCAATTCACTTCGTTGCGGATCGGCATCAACGGCGTCGCCATATTCGATCGATCTCCGCATCGCCGACGCCATCCTCCGCATCGCGCTCGCCGATCCGAAGGGATCCAGACAGGCTTTCGCCAGATCGACGGCAGTCGCACGCGTGCAACGGCGCCAATCGCCGACTGACGACGAACGAACCGAAACGTACGGGGCGGAGCACGGCGCAAGTCCGAAAAACGAGTCACAACTTTTTTTAAGTGCAGAAATCTGCGCCCCTCGCAGCGAGGAAAGCGGGCCGTTCGCGATCAAATGATGAAACAACGTCCCATACGATCAGTCATCGATCTTTCGCTTCGCGAATGACACAAGCTCTTCTTATAGCACCACTTTCCGGCGTTTTTATGACCTTCGCGAGCGTCTTGTTTTCCAGCTCGTCATTCGACTCGACTTGCGAGTGGTACTGCGTATCTTCTGCGCAACGACACGAATGCGAAAGGTCTCTCTGAACAACGCTCTCGAACGCTACAACCCAACGAAAAAGCGCCCCGGACCGGCAAAGTCCGAAGCGCTTCTTCAATTCGACCAGCGTGATGCTCTTCTTCAGTCTTGGCCGACGGGAAGAACTCACACCCACCTCCGGCGCACGAACCGAAGACAGGCGAAGTTTGCCTTTTCGCAATACATATTGCAAGGGGTAATCTTCTGCCGGCTTCCGCGCTCGCCGCCGTAACCATTGCGCGAGCCGAATATGCCGATCCATAATGAAAATTCTTGGACTCCCCCGCTTCCTACCCGCGCGACACGCCTACCGCCGTTGCGCAGCCGCGGCTCATGCCGTGGCGCGCTGACCGACACGCGACGCAATCGAACGCTCGTCTACGAGAGCCGCCTCAAGCGAAACGTCGCTCTGATGCTCATTGCGCGCCGAGACGTCGTCGACATTCACGACCAGCCGCCGGCGGTGCTCTACGTCGACGTCGAGGGAAAGCCCCGGCAGCACACATTCGACTTTCTGGCCGTGCTCGCCGACGGCAGGAAAATCGCAATCGCGGTGAAGCCTGCCGAAAAAGTCGAGCATTCTCGCTTCGACGAAAAACTCGCCCTCATCGCCGCTCAAACGCCGAAAAGCTTCGCCGACGCGGCGGCCCTGTGGACGGACGCGCACATGTCACGTTCGGCCGTCGCGAACGCCGAGTTGCTGCACTCGGCGTCGCGCGATATCGGCCTCGACGACCAGGCCGACGAGGCTGTCCGCGACATCGTCAGGAATTCGACCGGACGCTGGAAGATTGCGGACATCGTCTCCAGAAGCGGTCTTGCCGGTCGAGCGTTCCGCGCCGTCATCCGCCTCATCTTTCTCGGCGAGCTCACGCTCGCCGATGAGGAAAGAGACCAGAGAGTCGACTACGAGTCGATCGTCGTCGCGACGCCGCTTTGCGAGGGAGCGCGGTGATGAACGAGAAACTCAAGTTCAGATTCGGCGAGCACGATCGCATCAATCTGCGCGGGGTCGCCTATCGATCGATAGGAACAGACGGCGACTCGTACATTTTCGAGCGCCTCGAGGACGCTCTCCAGATGCGATATTCGATCGCAGAATTGAACGACGCTTTCGAGAAACGTCAGCTGGCTGTCGAACGGGGATATTTGTCGCCTGCTCAAATGACCGCGAAATCACACAGTAACGTCGACTATCTCGCTGACCTTGCCGTGCGCGAGCAGCAGAAAATGTTCTGGCGCATGCATTTCTGCGAGCGCTTCCTGAGCCTCGAAGCCGCAGGAAAAGCAAGCCGGTCAGACGCCTCGATGACAACCGCGATCGCCACCATCCAACAAGGACTCATCGAAGAAGCCGAGACGTCAGGGCGTCGCTCTTCCGCGGGCGCCGCCGATCGAGAAAAAGGCCGCGCCGGCGACAAGATCGAAGTTCGTCGGAAGCCGACTGCACGAACGCTCCGCGTCTGGCTGAAGATATTCGAGAAATGCGGTCACGACATTCGCGGCCTGCGCGATCGCTACTACAGGAGCGGAAACCAGGCGCCTCGAATTCATGAGTTCACAGCGAAAATCATGCGCAAACACGTCGTTTCCTATGCGGACGAGCGACGCATGACAAAAAAAGAATGCTACAAGAACTTCTGCATCGAGATAAGACGGGAAAACGAAGCCAGGCAGGCGCATGGTCTGGAACGGATTCCCGAAACCTCGGAGCGAAGATTCAACGCCGAAATCGCTCGCCTCGACAAATTCATGGTCGAAGCGAACAGGAGCGGTTTCGAGGCGGCGAAGAAGAAGTTCTATATTTCGACGACCGGCCCCATGGTCGAAAGGCCGCTGCAACGCGTCGAGATCGACGAATGGCAGGTCCAGCTCCACCTGATTATCGAGGACCGGCGTGTTTTCGACTCCCTGGACGATAGCGATCGCGCCAAGGTGGAGCGGGCGCGATGGCATTTGTGCGTCGCAATCGACGTCGCGACCAAGTGCATCCTCGGGATGTCGATCGCTCCGACGCCGTCGTCGTCGAGCGTGATGCAAACGCTGCAAATGATCTTTCGCGACAAAGATGTCTTCGCACGTGTCGTCGGCGCTCTGTCGTCATGGCGTCAGCGGGGGCTGCCCGAAGGGATCACAGTCGACCACGGCAGCAACCATCTCAACGAACTTCGCCGCGCTGCGAACGACCTTCGCATTAATCTGGAATTTGCGCCAGCCGGCATTCCGCAATTGCGAGGGACAGTCGAGCGTGTGTATTCAACGGTCAATCTACAATCGATAAGTCGATACACGGGCCGCAGCTTTTCCAACGTTACCGACCGCGGCGACTACCCGGCGCCGCAGCGAGCATCCCTCACTATCGACGAATTCTGCGTGGTCATCGTCAGATACGTCGTCGATGAATATCACAATCAGCCACATTCCGGTCTACGGGGCGAAACGCCCGCAAACTGTTGGGAGCGGCTGGTGTCGAAGTACGGCGTCCCTCCTCCGCCGAGCGCGGTAGAGATGCGGGCGGTCTTCGGTCTCGCGCTCACTCGGATCGTCGGATCGCGCGGCATCCGCGTCCTCGACATCTTCTATCAGTCCGACGCCTTGCAGATGTACCGCCGGGCGAAAGGAGACATCGCCCTCGAAATCCGGGTCGACGCGGATGATCTGTCCGCAATCTCGGTCAGGACAGGCGACGTATGGATATCTGTCGAGTCGGTGCATTCGTTTACACGAGGCCTCGCCGTACGAACGTGGCTGGAGGCGAGAAGGAGCCTTGCTGCGCGATTCGCGGCCGAGGCGGAGATCGCGCAGCCTATCGTAGACGACGCGATCACGGCGCGGGCGAACATCGCAGAACGCGCGATCCGAGCAACCGGCCTTGGTCCGACGAACCTCTCGGTCGAAGAAATCGAACGCGCGGAGCGGCAGCTGCGCCTCGGTCTGAAGATCGCCGCCAACGAAGACGCCTTTTCGGCAGAACGTCGGGATCCGCTGTGTGACGGGCTGTTCCCTGTCGAGCAACCGATAGCCCCGACGGCGGCCAAAGACGCGCCGGCAGAGAAGCCAAGCGGCTGGAAAATCGAGGATTGAGACATGGCAAGGACGAATTTGGATCGCGACAATCGCCTAGGCGAAACGCCGCTCGAGGCCGTCGAACGGCTGCGACAGAAGTTCATCGTAATCGATCGCGACCGGCAGCTCGAGCACGCATTCAATCACCTTCATGGCCTCTTGACTATACGTCATGCGCAACGCCAGAACACGCCCGTCGGAGGTCCCCACAGAGAAGCGCGGGCGCTCGTCGTCGTCGGCGGAAGCGGCGCCGGCAAGACGCGTTCGATACGCCGGCTCTTCGAGAAACATCCCGCGCTCACGGGCTTCGGGACGGTCGGCTCGGGCTGCCCGCTGGTTTCGATAACCGCGCCGTCGCCCTGTACGCTCCGTCAACTCGGCCGCGCGACCTTATGGGAGCTCGGGTACCCAATCGAACGCAGCGACCTGAAGGAATATCGCATCTGGGAACTCGTGCGGCGTCAAATTCGGTCGACCGGCGCGACGATGATCCATTTCGATGAGATGCAGCACGTCACCCAGGTGGCGAACGTCGTAGAAAGGCAAAAAGTCGCAAATACGTTGAAGTCTCTCATGGTGGACCCGGAATGGCCGGTCTCGCTCATACTTTCCGGGATCGACGATCTCATAGCCTTCATCGAATCCGACCCGCAATTGCGGCGTCGAGCGAGCTTTCTGAGATTCGAACCGCTGGCTCGCGAGGAGCACGCTGCACAGATGATCGCTCTCGCCTCCGACGTCGTCGGAACGGCGGGTCTCGGCCTGAAAGTCGATTCCCGAGCCGACCTCGGCTCCCGCCTCCTTCATGCCGCCTCCTATCAGTTCGGCATAATGATCGATCTCATTCTGGAGGCGATTTACCAAGCTCTTGTTCGGTTGCCGCCGACCGTCGATCACGACGATCGCTACGTAGATATCGACGACTTCGCACACGCCTACGCGGCGCGCACCGGGTGCGGGCCCGCAGCCAATCCGTTTCTCACGCCGGATTGGGAGGAGATCGACGTCGGACGGGTCCTCGCCAACGAAATTGTGCGAGCTCCGACCGAACCTCCCGTGGCGCGCAGTCGAAGCAAGAAGCGCCAAAACACAAAGAGGGGCTGGTGATGTCCCGCCTCTATCCCAGCCTGCCGCTCTACCAGCGGGAATCCGCCGAGAGCTATGTCAGCCGTCTGGCGTGCCTCCATCAGAGTTGCGCGCGCTTCTTTTGCGTCGACTTCGGCACGACGATCCAAGCCGTCATCACTGGCGACGACTCGGCTCTCGCGAAGATCGAAGAGCTCGCTGGACTTTCGTCTGGTGCATTGAGCCAGTGGGCAATCAGGCGCGGTCAACGAACAATGTATGAGATCCGTCATGAAAAACTCAGCAGAGCGTCCCTCCGACGCGAACGCGTCTTCGTTTGTCCAAGGTGCCTGCAAGACGATGTCTCCTCATCGCCGCAGTTGTCGTACCTTTCTGCTCATGGGCGCACGATCTGGATGCTCGCCTCCATTCGAACCTGTCACATCCACGGCGTCGCGCTCGAAGAGATCGGTTCGTGCTCGTCGTCCAAGCGTGGCGATATCGCATCCGTCATTCAATCGGCGCTTCCCGTC
>PQAN01000204.1:0-1307 GCA_003105285.1 Methylocystaceae bacterium | reverse complement strand
CCGTCCTCGCCCGGCTCTCCGAGCGGGCGACAACTCGAAACGCTTCGAACCTCGAGCGCTATCTCATCGAGCGGATCGAAAAAGGAGCCGTCGATACATGGCTGGATCGGCTCGAGCTCCACGCCGTCGCCAAGCTATGTGAAACCATAGGTGCGGTGGCTCGACACGGGCGCGATGTCGTCGCGTCGGAGCTTTCTCCGTCTCAATGGTGGGAAGCTGGCGGCGCCGGATTCGACATCGCCTCCCAGGGAGAGCCGGGAATGTTCTCGTTTCTGAGCGGACTGCAACAATCCTATCCTCGCGCGTCCGGCGCGAATGAAGGTCCTAAGGCGACATTCGGATACTTCTACGAATGGCTCCAGGGAGTGGAGGATCCGGCCTATGACGAGATCAAGGACCTGGTAGCTCGACACGCGATGGCAACGACGCCGGTCGGCCCGGGCGATTTCGTGTTCGGTCGCCCGATTGTCCGCAGAATATGGCATTCGGTCCGAACGGCTTCATTGGAGTATGACGCGCATCCGAAACGCCTGCGAAAGCTCCTGGCTCTGGGCGGCGTAATCCCCGAAGACCATAGGGGGCAAACCGACAACGCGGTCCTCTTCGACGCCGAACGTCATCGTGAGACGCTCGAGAGAATTTCCACCTCCATGTCTCTCAGAGAGGTCGAGACCTACCTCGGAGCAGGACGCGTTCATGCGCAATTATTGTACGATCACGGATTCATAAAACCGTTCGTCTCGGGCGAAGTCGAAGGAATCTCCGCTCACGCGTTCGCGCGCGAGGACCTTGACGACTTCATGTGCCGCCTGGAAGCGGGGGCCACGCAAATCGACCGTTGCGCGCCGCCGATCTATCCCATTGCCGACGCGGCGCGACGCGCCAATCGAAGCGCTGCGGAAATCGTCGCCGCGATCGTCGATGACAAGCTGCAGTGGAAAGGAAAGCTCCGCGGAGCTGTCGGCTTTGCGTCGATCGTCGTCGATTTGAACGAGATAAAGGAATTATTGAAGGACCCTACTCCCGACGCGCAAGCATTGTACCTCGTCGCGAGGCGGCTCGGGACATCCCAACACGTCGTTCGCGCGGCTATCGAGAACGGAATACTTTCGTCGACCGTCGTGAAGAATCCCAGAAACCGCTGCCCCACAAAGGCCATTCCGAACTCCGAGGTCGAGCGCTTCCAGAAGCAATTCATATCTCTCTTCGAGATCGCGCGGGCGTACGGCGTCCATCACTTGAATATGAGAAAGACCCTGAGCGAGAAAGGAATACATCCTGCATTTGACGTGCCCCTGAAAAATCCC
>PQAN01000203.1:14189-19527 GCA_003105285.1 Methylocystaceae bacterium | reverse complement strand
GTCTCGGTCGGAAAGGCGACGAGCCCGCCCTCCCGAAGAATGCGCCCGGCGCGCTCGATCGCCGCATCGTCGACGGGCGTCGGCCTCATCTATTCCCGCCCACGATAGGGCGGCGTGGGTATCGCCATATGCGCAGCCCGTAGCGCGCGCGACCAGCTCTCTCGCAAATCCTGAAAATAGGGGTCCGCGCCGTCGATGCGGGTCGCGATCTCGGTCCGCAGCGCGCCGCGCCGCAGCAGCGCGAGATCGATGGGCAGACCGACGGAGAGATTGGAGCGAATGGTCGAGTCCATGGAGATGAGCCCGATCTTCAATGCGTCCAGAATATCCGAATCGAAGCTCACGGCGCGATCGAGGATCGGCTTTCCATATTTGTGCTCGCCGATCTGCAAATAGGGCGTGTCCGGCGTGCATTCGATGAAATTGCCGGCGGTGTAGATCATGAACAGGCGTAAGGCCCCGGTCCCGATCTGACCGCCGAACAGCAGCGACACCTCGAAGCTGACGCCCGACTGCTCCGCGCCCCCGCCGGCGATCGACAGGGAACGCCGCACGGCGCGGCCGACGAGCTGCGCCGCCTGCAACATGCTCGACGCCTCTATCAGCCGCTCGACCTCATGCGTCTCCTCGTCCTCGAGCCCCTCGGTCAGCAGATTGACGACGCCCTGCGTCACCGACAGATTGCCGGCAGTCGCGAGCATCATCACCCGTTCGCCCGGCTCCTCGAAGAGATGCAGCTTGCGAAAGGTCGAAATATTGTCGAGCCCGGCGTTGGTTCGCGTGTCGGCGATCATGACGAGGCCGTCGCGAACGAGAATGCCACAGCAATAGGTCATCGCTTCTCCGGGATCCCGACGCTTCGCCGGAATCGTCCGGCGGGCGCGCCAATCTAACGCATCGGCTATCCTCCCGTCGCGAGAAAATCGGATCGCGCGCCGCGCATTTCGCCGGCGCGCCGTTGCAGTGCGCGGCAAATTCGCTATAGGGACATGACACCTCGCGCCGAAACGGCGGCGGGGCCGGTAGCTCAATGGTTAGAGCCGGCCGCTCATAACGGTCTGGTTGCAGGTTCGAGTCCTGCCGGGCCCACCAATTTTATCGAACATGTCGGTTCTCACGAGAACCGACTCTGATGCTTACCGTCTTTGTCGGGAGAGGTTTGAACCGACTCAACGATTCGGCGTTTCGGAGTTGGTATAGCCGGCCAGCCGTGAAAGACGCTCCACTCGGATCTCGTCACAGGCCTGCTCTTATCGGGCTGAATCCTACGCTTAATTCCGACTCTAATCAATGTAAAAATTTTGAGTCGCTCTTCTTTTACCTGGATGAGCCTGGATCCGCGTCCGCGACAACGATAGCCATGGTGCGTCCCGAGGGATTCCTCAGACTCTAAGCGCTGAAAATACGTTTTCGCGCGCCGCCCGGGTGCGACGGTCCGGTTCCAAAAACGCGATCGAAACCGGTCTTCAAGGCGGCAAATCGACCGTTATGACGTGTCGAAATTCCGTTTCCCGTCAGTTATCCACTCCGCGACTCCCTTGTTGACTTCCCACCGTCAGGCGCTGTAGGCGATCGCCCCATGACGACGACCCGCGCCATATCCCTCGAACGCGTCCGCCCGGCCATAGCCGGCGGCAAGCGTCCGCGCGCGGTCAAAGGCGGCTTGGCCTAAACCGGCGCCCCCCGGCGGGAGAGCAGCCGCCACGAATCCCAAATCGTCATGCCCCGCATCAGGGGATCAATTTTCGAGGAGGCCGCCATGACGCGGCTGTGGATCTTTTCCGACTTGCATCAGGAGTGGCGCGAGAACGCGTGGGATCCCGCGCGCCACGCGCCGGCGGGCGGATTCGACGTGGTCGTGGCGGCGGGCGACCTGCATTCGCCGCTCACCGCCGCCGTCGACTGGCTCGCCGACCGCTTCCTCGGCTGCCGGATCGTCTACGTCCCCGGCAACCACGACTTCTGGTTCGACGGAACGGGCGAGCCATACACCTTCCACGACCAGGTCGCGCGGGGTCGCGATCTCGCCGCCCGCCGCGGCGTCGACCTGCTGATGGACGACGTCGCGGTCGTCGCCGGCGCGCGCTTCGTCGGCGCGACGCTCTGGACCGACATGCGGCTCGGGACGTTCGGAGCCGGCCACGCCTTCAACACGGCGCGCAAGGGCATGAACGACTATCGACGCATCCGGCGGCGCCCGACCGGCAGGCACAAGCACATCCGCCCGGTCGACGCGCTCGCGATGCACCGCGCGAGCCGCGCCTTCGTCGACACCGCGCTGGCGGCGCCGTTCGACGGGCCGAGCGTCGTCGTCACCCACCACGCGCCGCATCCGGCGTCGCTGCGGGACCCGCACGCAGACCTGCGCTGGTGCTACGCGAGCGACCTGTCCGGCCTCATCGACGCCCGGACGCCGGACCTGTGGGTGCACGGGCACGTCCACACGCGCCGCGACTATCGCGTCGGCGCGACGCGCATCGTCTGCAACCCGCGCGGCCACGCCGACGAGGCGAGCGCGCGGGAGTTCGACCCGGCGTTCGTCGTCGACGTCGGGGCGCCGGACGCCGGCGCGCCCGATCAACATTGAGGAGTCCGATCATGGCCAGACTTCAGTGCCGCTCCTGCGGCTTCGACGGCGAGATCGAATGGGACGGGCAGTTCGTCTGCCCGTCCTGTGGTTCGACCAACACCCGCGCCGCCATCGCGACAGCGGAGCTTTCGGACGCCGAAATCGAGATGATCGCGAACAGCGAGATCCCCGAGGAGTTCCGATGGAACTCGGACGACCTCGACGACGGAGGCGATCGATGACGATCTTCTGGACCTCCGATACGCACTTCGGCCACGCCAATATCATCCGCTACTGCCGGCGGCCCTTCGCCTCGGTCGAGGAGATGGATGCGACGCTGGTCACGAACTGGAACGCCGTCGTCGGCCCCGGCGACGAGGTCTGGCATCTCGGCGATTTCGCGCACGGCGCCGACGCCCGCCATGTCCGCTCGGTCTTCCACCGGCTGAACGGCGTCAAGCGGCTCGTCGTCGGCAACCACGATCACGCCGACACGCTCGCCCTGCCGTGGGCCGAGCCGCCGACGCATCTCGCCACGACCTCGGTCGCCGGCGTGCGCGTCGTCATGTGCCACTACGGCCTTCGGGTCTGGCCCGGAATGCGCGGCAAGGCCATCGCCCTCTACGGCCATTCCCACGGGCGGCTGCCGGGAACCTCCGCCACCCTCGACGTCGGCGTCGACTGCTGGGGCTTCGCGCCCGTCGGAATCGACGCCATCCGGCGCCGCATGAGGACGCTGCCCAACCATGCCGATCCCGAGGGCGACCCGGGCGGGCGGGAGGACGATCGATGACCTCCAAAGGATTGCATGCGTTGAACGCCATCGTGAACGGCTACACGAACGCTCGGATCAAGCCGGAAATCGCCATGGAGGCGGTTCGACGGCTGCTGCCGGTCATCGCTCGCGAGGAGGAAATCGACGAGCGCAAGCGAATGGGTGATTTTGATGGCGACGATGGCGAATGCACGGAGATCGTGCTCCGCATCAGGATCGAGATCGCATGCGAGGAGATCATCGCCTTCACGCAACGGGCGGGCTCGTCATGAAAATCCTGATCCTCTCCGACCTACACACCGAGTTCGTCGGGCAGTGCTGGGCCTTGCCCGAGGAGCTGCCCGATTTCGACGTCTGCGTGCTGGCCGGCGACATCGCCGGCTCGCCCGCGAAGGGCGTCGATTTCGCCGCGACGGCGCCCGCACTTGCCGGCAAGCCGATCGTGTACGTTCCCGGCAACCATGAATTCTACGGCGGCGAGATCGAGAACCGGCTGCGCGTCGGCAAGGAGGCCGCCCAGGGCACGAATGTGCGCCTGCTCGACCGCGACGTCGTCGCGATCGGCGGCGTGCGCTTCGTCGGCGCCATTGCGTGGACCGACTATCGCCTGTTCGGCAACCAGCCGCTGGCGATGGCGCACGCCGCGCGCGGCCTGAACGACCACGTGCGGATCGAGCGGCGCGGACCGCGTGGGAGCCTGCGCTTCCTGCCCTCCGACGCGCTCGCCCGCCATCTGGAAGATCGCGCCTTCATCGAAGAGACGCTGGCGGCGCCTTTCGACGGCGCGACGGTCGTCGTGACCCACCACGCCCCGCATCCCGGCTCCGTCGCGCCGCGCTTCGCGAACGATCCGCTGACGCCGGCGTTCGTGTCGGACCTCGGCGCCGTCATCGATCGTTTCCAGCCCGCGCTCTGGATCCACGGCCACACCCACGGCTGCTTCGACTACCGCGTCGGGGAGACGCGGATCGTCTGCAACCCCGAGGGATACGGACCCATGAGGCCCGGGAAGCCGCTGGAGAACGCCGAATTCGGGATGAAGGTCGTGGAGGTCTGAATGGCGATCATCGAGTGCACACATTGCGGCTTCGCCATCGACGCGAGGGAGGCGGTCACGTCCGCCTGCCCGGCCTGCGGGGCGAAGCCTCCGCGCATCGTCTCGCGCGCCGATGAGCCGTCGCCCCGGCAGGTCGAGGAGATCCTTCGCATCCTGGAGAAGATCCCCGACGCGCCGGCGGAGCCGGGGGACGAGATCGAACAGTATGAATGACCGCGACGACCTGTCCGGATCGCGGTAGAGGCTGGCGTTACCGACGCCGATATCCGTGATCAAAGATCCGCCGAGTGGGAATGCCATGTATGGTCTAGCCTATGTCATCATCCCGACCGAGTTCGCCTCGCTGCAACGCGCGCTCGACGACGCGCTCTCCGCCTTTCGCCGCGGCGGGGCCGCCGAGTTCCCGCGGGAAAAGCTTGCTTTCGACGACGTGACGGAATCCCTCAAAAGGCTGCATCGAACGAGGTTGGAGATCTCGACCGGTGGCGGACTGCGCTTCGGCGGCGAGGATCTCGCGCTGGTCCACGATCTCGATCATGCCGCCGTGCGCGCCTTCGTCGACGCCGCCGGAACGACCTCATGGTCGGGGCGGCTGGCCGATGTCGAGCCGGACTTCGACGCCTTCGCGGCGCGCTTCACGAAATGGAAGGCGCGCTTTCACCCCCAATTCCCGCGAGGCTCTGCTTGACGACTGCCCACTCAGGCTCACGTTTTCCTGCCTCGAACAATCCCGTTCCCGTTAGCCGCGTCTCGAAGACAAGCTGCTCTTGACGCTCCGGATCGTCGGCAGGCATGAACCGAGATTTGAAGTAGACGGGCGTCGTCTCGGGCTCGCGGCGGTCGGTCGAAACCTTGAGTCGACCGAGATCGACAACCGTCCTTTCGACCACGAACGGGATGGATTTCTGTATGTCGTCGCAGGTGATCATGATGATGC
>PQAN01000203.1:0-14143 GCA_003105285.1 Methylocystaceae bacterium | reverse complement strand
GGACCTCGAGGTCGATCTCGACGAAGTCGCTGGATTCGACGCCGCCCTGGAGCACTTCCGCCGAGCCGACCAGCACTCTGAGGCGCGGCGGAAGGCGGGCCAAGACATCGGATCGGAAGCGGAAATAGTGCGTGCCGCGCAGACCGCCAAAGCCGTCGGCTATGGCGGTTTCCGCATCGGCACGTACTCCCGGTCGGTCGCCGGCGGCAAAGAGTAGGCGGCGGCTTTCGTCCAGCGCCGCGGAGTGGCCGCTGAAGAACACCTTCAGATCGGCTTGGATCGACCGGGGCAGATGCCGGTATTTCGGCGCCCCGGGAAACTGCATGAGGGCAAGGTGGACCAAGAGATCCTCACGCCGGAGGCGCCCCGCCGTGACGAAAGCCTCGTCGCCGGAGAGATCCTCCCGCAAAATGTCGACCGCACGCTGCCAGGAAACGCGATTCTCTGACAAGCACGCCAAGGCGTCCGCAGGCGCTTCTTCTTGTTCGGGCTGTCGGCCCAAGACGAGCGCGCGAGAACGCAAGTTGTCCAATGCGAACGCGATGCGCTGGCGAAGATCGATGCGAGGGATCGTGATCCGCTCGCGGCGCTTCCTGCCCTCGCTTGGTGCGCGTTCCCTCCTGGGCGGCCTCGGTAGGGTGCCGTCGACGAGCACTCGCGATCGGCGTCGCAAGAGGACCTCCTGCTCAAGGTCCTTGTCCTTAAAGATCGCGACCACGCCCGGCGCGAACGTCATCGGTTTCTCGCCCGTAACATTCGCTATCAGCGATCTGAGTTCCTGCTGGTCGAAGTATTTTTGAAAGGTTCCTCGCGTCGTTATAAATCCGTCGCGATAGGGTTTGTGCCCGGCGGTCGAATACTTGCCCTGAGGCATCACTGAGACGCACAGGGACCGTTTCGCAAAGCCCCATGCGGCTTTCAACGTCTCGACCCGCTCCCTGGGATCTTCGATGACATTGAGAACGAATCCAAGGTTGACCACATCCGCCGCGCGGCGGGGTCCGTGCGGCGCGTGATGGGGATCCCATCCGAAGGCTTCATAGCCCTCCGCCGTTAGCGCCGCGACGTCTTCGCCTTGTCCGCATCCGTAGTCGAATAGAGTGCGCTCCTTGTCCATGATGCCGAAACGCATCATCAACTGCATCGGCTGCGATAGGTCGCGGCGAATGATCGCTGTCTTGTGACGGACGACTTCGATATGCTCTTCACCGTCTGCGATGAGCCGGTGTCCGCGAAGGACGAGACCGGCGTCGGCTATGCGGGCTTCCCAGGCCTTGCGCGTGCCGATCCGGTTCGAGTCTTTGAAGAGGCCGTGTTCCTCGGCGGCGGCGGTCAATGCCCGAAAGGCGGGCAATCGGGGATCGTCAGGCGGGAGCAAAAGCTCCTTGCGATGCAGAATTGGCGGGTTGGCCCGACTGCGGTAGTCGGTCCTTGTCGCTTCCTTGGTCGAAAAATCCGCCTTCATCGAGACAAGAAGTGCGGGGAACGGCGAGTCATCGAAAGACTCGTAGAGAAGAAGTGAGATGGAAGACTTTGTGATCTTGGCAACGTTCCATTCCGGGTGGCCGCAAATCTCCTCGGCGTCCTCCAAGCGCATGGCATCGTCGCCCGGGAACGGCAAGGCGTCCTTGTGCAGATAGACGGCACTGCCAACTCGTTTCCCGACCACAGCAACCATGATTGTCCTGCAACGACCTACTATCCCGCTTTGTCGTCCGTTTGACTGGTCGGACTCCACGCCCGAATTATCGCGGACGCGAGCGTATCGATTTCCTCTTGTGTAATGAACGGAACCTGACTGTAGATCTTGTCGTCGCTGTCGAGCTTGGCGATCAGATGCCCCTTTCCGAGAAGGCGTTCGGCCCCTTTTTCGCCTAGGGCAATCTTGGAACTGCCTTCGTCGCCTAGCCGAAGAACGAGCTTGTTGCCGAGGTTCGTCCGCAACTGCATGGTCATGACCTGGTTGTCTGCCCGTTGGTAGATCATGAAAAGATGGATGCCGGACGCGCGTGATTTCGTCGCGATCTCGTTGATCAACGGCTCCGCTTCCGCCTTAAACTCCTCGTCCTGCATCCAGTTGGGAACCTCGTCGAAGAAGACGACGATCCTCGGTATGCATCGAGAGGACTTCGCGTTGTAAGCTGCGATGTTGTTGTAACCGCTCGCCTCGAGCGTCGCATAGCGGGTTTCCATTTCGTCGACGAGTATGTGCAGGATCTGTATCGCATCCTGCTTTTCGGAGATGATCCCGCCATGGAGGTGGGGCATGCTGCGAAGCCAAGCATAATCGATACCCTTCTTGGGATCGATTGGACGCGTCGATCTCGGTCGAAACGATCACGTTGTGGTCCGATCTCGGATCGCTGAAGCTGCGGACGATGCGCCGCTCCTCCGTGGACACGAGTCGCTTGTCGGCAAGCCGATCGAAGGTCATCACCCACATCCCCAGTCGGTGCGCCTTCTTGAGCACGTCGCTCACTTGGCCGGAGCGGAATTCGACTTCCTTCAGTGGCAGCCACGGTTCGCCGACTTCCGACGCGCGTCCCTCGATGGCGTCGTGCAGAGCATCGACGTAGGCGGCCACTGACGCCGGCTGGTTCGGCGCGGTCAGAAAGGTTCCCGATGTCGTGTCGCCGCGGCGAAACGGCTTTCGTTTCGATTGAGCCGAAGCGATGTGCGAAACGATGTGGCACTCGGTGGGCGGTTGTAGCCTCGTCCATTTGATCTCGGCGCACCGGGCGATGACGTCCTGGAGGACGACAATGTCGTGCTTCTTGCTGTTCGCGTTGGCGAAAAGATCCGAGCTGACGATCCCGACACGAAGCCGCGACAGGAAGTTGCGGGACGATTCGCCGGCGAACGACGATTCGACCTCGTGGCCAATACGCCGGTTCTGCTGTTCGTAGATGCACCGCAGGCGCGAGATGTTGTCGTGTGTAACCACGAGTTCGCACCGAAGCGACGCCTCATCCTCGATCCGGCGGGCCATGCTGTTGGCCAGGGCCACAGGGAGATCCTCCGACTCCGCGTCGATGAGGACGGTCGAGAAGTTGGAGCGCTCATGCGGACGCAGCGTCAGGTAGTCGGTGGAGGTGCGCTCGAATGCCTTTACGGTCTCCTCGGCGGGCTCGTCTGCAAGCGCGTCGTCGTCGCCTCGCGCCGGTTCGAGCAGGCTGAAATCGTCCCGGCTCCTCGTCTCGACCAGAAGGGCGGGACGGGGAGCCGGGGAAAGTCCGATGTCCACGTAATAGGTCTTGGCTAGGGATGCCGCGATATCGTCGACGTAGCTTCCGATCTCGTCCGCCAAGATGTTCGGGCTGGTCGAGACAGCAGCATGGCTTTCACAAGATGTCTCGCCTTGCCGTTCTCGACCTCCAGTCCGGGAAGCAGAGGCTCTCCCTTGCGATGCCTGTGCGTGAGGATGTTCACGCATTCGACGAGCGTGAACCAGGGGGTCTGTTCGTCGAAGATAACGAGCCCCCATATTGCGAACTCCAGCCACATGTCCACCGAGTGGATTTCGATGTCAGCCGGGACCGGCAGAGAGCCCTCTGTTCCCCACAGGTCCGTTTTTTCTGGGCAGCACATCTCGTCAGGCTCCGATATCTCGCGGCGTGATGGCGCCGTTTCTCGCCACGGTGAGGATTCGGATGATCTGGTCGTCCTCCGACTCCATGTAGCTTTCGACGTAGGAGGAGGCCGCGAGCGCGAAGTGGCGGACCTCCTGGTAGCATTGGCGCGAGAAGCTCGACGGCAATGAGCCCTTTGCGACGCGGATCAGGTACTCGAACAGCAGAGGTCGCAGCTCCAGCGGAGTGGAACGCCGGTCCGTTTGGCGTCGGCAGACGAACAACTGCGGACGCTGGCTTCCCGGCTTCGAGGCGACTTCCACACGAAAGTCGCTGAACCCCCGACGCTTGATCTCCGGGAGCATGGTAAAGCGACCGATGGACGGTTCGCTGCGTCCGATCGACCGAGCCAGCCAGAGCGCGTCGCTGTCCATGGTCATCATGCCCGTGAGCGTTCGGTTGAGGCCGTTCACAAGCTGCCCGACGACGCTCGCGACGAACTCGCTGTCTGTCCCGGCGGCGACCGCGTCGGAGAACGTCAGGAACAAACCGGCTTCACGAAACACGGTGAGATCCCAAGGCGACCGGTCCGGCGCGGTGCTGTCCAGAAGGAAGAAGAGCCGGCGTCGCTGCGTCTCGAGGGCGGAGGCAAAGCTGTTACCGTTTCCGTTGGCGTCTTCCCCGTGGAAATAGCTCGATCTGGGCGCCTCGAAGAGCCCCTTGCCGTAGAGCGGATCCACCGCGTCGAGACTCGCCGCTAGCGCTGCGGGTTCATGATCGATCAGCAGCGCATCGATGGTGTTGTTCGTCTCGAACCCAACGCCGAACGTCGACAAGGAGGAGAAGACTGCGAGCGCCTGCCGCTTTTCGGGGCGCACGTTCAGTCCGAGCGCGCTGTCGTAGGGGTTTGTTGACCGGTAGTCGCGGTCCCTGGCTCGACGCCGGGCCTCCTTGCAGGTCAGCGTGCGATCGTTGCGACGATGGTCTCCGAGGAGTGCGTTCACGACGATCATGAGCATTTGCCGGACGGGCACATGTTGATCGTTCATCGCGGACACGCGAAGCGCCTGCTTCAGGCGGTCGCGAAATGGCGTGTTCCCCGGAACGCCACGCAACACGTCGCGGTTGTAACGTATCGGACAGGGAGACTCGCGTTCCGTGGCGAGATGGCACTTCGAACAACCGTGGTCCCACGCTTCATGTTCTAGGATCGCGTCGAAGAGCTTGTCGAACACCGGCTCGGGTCGCGTCTGGCTCAGGTTCAGGAGCCTGATCCGCACTTCGCCGGTGACGTCGGTGCGCTGGTCGAAGTGCAGCATTTCGGCGAGACGTGTATGGACCTTCTTGTATCTGACCTGCGCGTCGCTGCCGCTTGGCGCCGCTTCCATCGCGTCGCGCCAGAATTTGAGTAGCTGCCCGTTGTTCGCCGCCAACAGGTAGATCGTCGATGGATCGGGGTCGAGGACGCTTCGGGTGACTTGCTCCACTTCCGCTGGCTTGATGTGGTCCTTGATCTCCGTGAGATCCCGCAAGACGCGCAAGGTGTTCTTTCCGTTCGGCAGCGGCACTTCGACTACGCCCGATTCTCCAGGCCAATCGGCAGGCAGCCCGCCGAGATGGTCGGTAAGGAACTTGCGGATGTGGAAGGCGCGCCCGCGCAGCGGATCCGCTGGCCAAGAGCGTGGAGGCGCAGATCATGTACGCGGCGGCGACCGCGCTGAAGCTCGCCAATGTCGAACTTCTCGCCCTCGACGAGATCCATCACCTCATCCACAGCGACGGCGCGACCAAGACCGCGTGGTCGGTGAGCGAAAACCTGAAGGTGCTCGCCGACAGCGGGGTCTGCCCCATCGCGCTCTTGGGCATCGACAAGGCGAAGCGGCTCATCTCGGCGACGAACAACCCCCAGCTCGCGGGGCGCTGCGACGTGCCGCTCATGCTGGATCCCCTCGACCCCTCGATCCCCGAAGACCTCAAACTCTTCGCCGGATACGTCCTCGCCTTGGGACGCAAGTACTGCGAGTTCGGCATCTTCCCCCGCCCCCAAGAGCTGACGCGCGAGGACTTCCTCGCCTGCTACTACGATGTCTCGAAGGGCGTCATCGGCGCCGTGTCGCGCCTCACCGAAGCCGCCGCCGAATGCGCCATCCGTCGCGGCTCAGACACCATCGACCGGGAGGACCTCAGCCTCGCCACCCGACGCTGGGCGATGCCGCTCGATATCACCGATCATGACCCGTGGCGCCTCGGCGCGCGGGATCTCAAGATCATCAGGCAAGGGGGCGGGGCTTGAGCCGGCGCGACGAAATCCTCGCCGGCCTCACGTCCTCGAACGACGCATGCCGACGGTTGCCGTTCAGCGACCCCCCAATCGCCGGGGAGTCCCTGATCGGTTTCCTCGCGCGCAACGTCGCCAAGCACGGCGTCGATCGCATCGCCCCGGCCCTGAAGGTCGCCGGCATCGACACGCTCGTCCCCGACACGATCTCGACGACCCACATCGACAGGGCCGCGGAGATCGCCGCGCTCCTCTGCACGACGACGGACGAAATCGCGGCGCGATGCCATCCCCGCGTCGATGTTCCGGGACGCCCCGACTCGTTCATGGGCTTCTTCGGCACGCCGATTCGCTCGGCATACCGAGAGGTCAACCGTCGGCGCCTGTCGCCCTTGTCCCTGCGGACGTCGCCCCATCACCGCGCCATCTGGGACCTGCGCGTTTTTTCGTTCTGTCCGGACAGCCGGGAGACCCTGATCTCGGACTGCCCAGCCTGGGGAAAAGTGCTCGGCTGGAGGTGGACCCTCGGCATAGCCTATTGCGAGCACTGCGGCGCCGACCTGCGCGAACATCCCCAGCCCCAAATCGACGTCGCCGACGCTGATGCACTCGACTTCGTCGTCGATCTGGTTCACCCCGATCCGGACCGGAAGGCCCGCGCCTTGTCCGCTGTTCCCACCGCCCTCGCCCCCTTGGGGCTCGACAACTGCGAACTCTTCGAATTCGCAATCGCCCTGAGCTGCGCCATCACCACCAAGGCAAGTTCCGCGCGCGATCATGCGGCGCGTCAAGACGCTCGACGATTTCGCCAAGCTTACCCCCACCGTCCTTGCCCAAGCCGGAAGAGTGATGCTCGCGTGGCCCGACGGATTCCACGCGCTCGCCGACGACATGCGCGCCAAGGCGGACCTGCGGGTCGGATTCTGGGGAAAGAAGAAGGAACTCGGGCCGGCCCTATGGCTCGCCCACGACGCCTATCTAGCGCCCGCCATAAAGCAAGAACTTCACACCCGCATCGGCGACAACATGGCCAAAGCCGGCGTCCTTCTGCGCCGCGCCGAGCAGCGCGCCGCTGGCGCCGTCGTCAACATCGGGCGCGCCGCCGAAGAGTTCGATATCGACCTGCGCGTCCTCTCGCGCTGGGCGAAGAGCGGTCTCGTCTGGTCCGAACGCAACACCGACGCGCGCATGTCGATCATCCTCGTCAATCGAGCCGAGATCGCCGCTATCGCCAAAGAGCGCGAGGACCGTATCGGCGCACGGGATCTCCGAGTGCGATTGGGAATCGACCCGCTCGCCATCGAGGACCTCGTGCAGGCCGGCCTCGTCCGCCGACACGCCGGCGCTGTCGCCGACATCACGAAGGGCGTGAGCTATTCCCGCGCCAGCGTCGAAACCCTCCTTGCCAGTGTGACCTCGAAAGCCCATCCCGCGCCGGCAGGCAATGAGGGCGTGCGCCTGTCCAAGGCGGTCAAGCGCGCCGCCGTCGAGCGGCCGCCGTGGCTGGAGATTTTCCAGGCGATCATCCACGGCAGGCTGCGCGTGCACGTACATCCCGCTCCGGACAACCTCGCCCTAACGACCTCCCTCGCCGTCGCCGATGCCGCCGATATCGCGACGTTCGTCGCGGGCCGTCCTCGGGACGACGCCGCCGGCGCCGGCCTCGATCGCATGAACACGCATGAAGCCGCGGCGCTCATCATGTGCACCGAGCCGGCGCTGGCCGACTTCATCAAGAGTGGAATCCTGCCGACGAACGGCTCGAGCATGTGGAAGCTCGATCGCGCCACTGTCGACGAGTTTCGTCGCAAGCATATCCTCTCCAACGAGATCGCCCACCGCTGTAGATGGCGATACCGCGACGTGCGGACCAACCTCGCCGCGTCCGGTGTCGAACCCGTCCACAACGCCGACCGAAACAAGCACCTCGTCTGGGTCCGAGCGGCCGTCGAAGCCGTCATCAACGAGTCCGGGTGAAAGGAATCACACCATAGCCCGCCACGAGACACGCCGCTGAATTCCACATCGGGAGCGACCAGACATGAATCGTCGACGTCATCAACTGGATCCTGCCCGACGGCGGTCGCAGCCAAGTGCTGACCGTGATGGATTCAAGGGACGCCGGCTTTTCGCGTCTGTCGGCAAGGCGAAGTTCGGCCCGGCCCACGTCGTCGACGCGCTCACCGCGCACGCGTTCGAACGCGGCATGCCTGACGCTATCATCAGCGACAACAATCCGTTCATGAGCAGTCGCACGGGCACCGACTGGAACCTTGATTGTCGGAATTAGTCGCATTTTTCCTCCCGACGAGTGAACTCGGCGATCTAGGGCTGCGTCGAGGCCGCGGTCGTTATGTGGCGTGCGTGGGGACACCTCCTTGCCGGAACTCGCATCCGAAGTTCAGGCGTTGACCAAGATGAACTGGAACTCGACCCAATTCGACCAAGCGTCCCCCATTCCGATCCGAGCGGCTCGCCAAGTCGGACGTGCCTTGAAGCACGTTAGCTTCGGGCAGTCGGAACAATCGAATTATCGATTTTACAGAATGGACGCTCGGACGGTGAAGACCCGATACAGATTTCCAAGCCGATCAAGTCGCTCAGCGAAACGGTGAATGTCGCCTTCGAACGCGACCGCGACGATCTGAGCGAGTTCTTGTGCGGCTCGCTCAAACTCCAATGGCCCCTTGACGGGATACAGATCCATGCGAGAGACAGTGAACGTCGCTTTCTCGACACCGTATCTATAAGGCAATCCGCCGATGGACACAGGATTCAAATATAGGGACGCCCTCCGTCTTCTGTTCATATTGCAGCATGGATCTCGCACACTTGAACAGCCAGATCCAGGAACCGGCGCCACCCGCATTTTCGAAGGAGAGAAGCGGCTGTTTGCGATCGAGTTTTGGATGCGCTATCCCGACTACCTCGCGGACGCTCTCCTCGACTGGTACGAAACGTCTGGGGATCCGCAGCTTCTCGTGCAGGTGGAATCAATCTTCGAGAACGACAAGCCCAGTGTTCGGGTCGTCAAAATGCTTCGTTGGAAGCGAGGCGCCTTCGACTATATCGAGGACGCCTTGGCCACGCTCTCGTCTCGGCAGTTCGTCCTTCCCGTGCTTAAGCCTCTCCCGACGGGACGCCCTCAACACGACTTCCTGATATTCGACGAGGCGCAGTCGTTTCTCGAGGACGCCGTTGCCGAGCAGCCAAGCCTTGCGTGGTATCGCGACAGGACAACGCTCGTCATGCGCATTGCTCAGTTCAAAAGCGGCTATGCATTGAAAGAAGAGCAGTATGAATTCCCAGAATACAAGGATACTCCTCTCAAATCGTACATACCAAGCATTCAATCCCGCGCCGAAGAGCGACTACGACAGTTAAAGGACAAAGCCGCATGACCGACCAAACGATCAAATCAGTACAGATCACTACAGCGGAATGGCTGTCACTCATCGCTGCAAAGGCCGAGACAAACGAGGACGCCGTCGGCGAGATTCTCGCGAAGCATGGCATCGAAGCTCAATCGGTCATCCCGCACCGGCGAACCATCACCCTGACCAGCATCAAGTTGGCTGGAACGAAATCCGGCATGATAGAGAACGCGTTTGAGGTTCCCGAAACGCCGCTCTTTTTCGACTGGAAGGATCTAGGTCCCGGCCTATGGGTCGTGTCCTCCGACGCGAATTCGAAGGGCAAAAGCTCTATCCTGAACGCGTTCAAGGCTGCCGTGAAAGGCAAGTTCCCCGGATCTATCAAGTCCGACGTTTGGCGCTGGCTAGCCGAGCTGGAAGTAGGCTTCAAGCTCGACGACATTCTACATCGCGTCGTCGTAACAAAGCCAGCAGGGTCAGTCGCGGCGCGCGTGGACGGCGGATTTCATGCCTGTCTCGAACGGCAGGAGCGAAGCTCATGGATAGCATTGCATTCGGTGGATGACGCGGAATCCTTCGAAATAGCGATGTCCGATTTCTTCATGCAGGAACTCGGGTTCGAAAAATTCCATGCCTATCGGACCGCGACGGACACCAAAAGAACGCATGGTTGGCCCTCGATGGCATCGGCCCTTTTCATATCCGGCGCCGGCCCCTCGCTGTTCGGAGAAGAAGTCGTGGACGGACTCTCCATTCGACTACTGCAACTCTTCATCGGCCTACCTTGGATATCCACCTATTCCGCCATTAATATTTGCGTCAAACAAATCGAAGCCGAGAGCGCCAGGATCAGCGATATGTCGGCAAGAGCGAGGAGCGGGATTGTCGCCGAGATCGCGGAGCTGAAAAGGCAAAAGGAAGCCCTTCTGAGGGAAAGGGCGGAACTGCCGGACAGAAGCGAGATCCACCGCCGGCAACGTGAAGACGATAGACGCCTCGCAGCCGTGCGGGAAGAGCGCCTTCGTTCGCTGGGATCTTTGAGCCGTCTCGAAGAGGAGTTCGCAGCAGCCTCGTCTGGATATAACGCTGCACGGAACCTGCGACAGCAGATCGAGGACGAGATCTCCGCCGGCCACGTCTTCCGCCGGCTGCATCCGAGGACTTGCCCGAGTTGCGATGCCGTCGTGCCCGCAAGCAGGGCAGAGCATGGAACCTGCTTCCTCTGCGGAGAAAAGGAAGAGCCCAGTTCCGACGAGGCGAGTGCAAGGATCGACACTCTCAAGGAAGATGAGAAGGAAGCGAAAAAGGCGAAGGACGGCGTGGATCTGGAAATCGACAAGACACGAGCGCGGCTGGACGATCTCGATCAGGAGATAGCTGAACTGGAAGTGAGAATAAGAGGTGCCGAGTCCGCACTGATCGAGGCCCATAAAAGCGCCGAGGTCGACGGGAAGATCCTGGCGCTCGCTGGCGGCATCGAGGCGCTTGAGAGGGCGTTGCCGCCCGAGTCGAAAAAGGATTCCGGACCAGATGCTCGCATTCTCAAGGCCGCTCTTGACGTGACCCAAACTTCCTTTCAGGGCATGCAACAGACCGTCCTAGACCACTTCTCGAAGCGGCTGCACGAAATCGCATCGAAGATCGGGGTCGTCGGGGTCGAACACCTCAAGTACGTCAACGTCAAGACAAACCGGATCGACATCGTTCAAGGGAACACCCCGCTTACCTTCGGCAAGCTCAACTCGGGCGAGCAGTTGCGCTTTCGTATCGCCGCAGCCCTAGCAGCAGTCGAGACGGCTAATTGGTCTGGCGCAGGTCGGCATCCAGGCCTGATCGTCCTCGACTCCCCGGCGGCGCACGAGATGTCGAGCGATGATTTCGGCGCCATTCTGACGGGTCTCCAAACGATATTAAAGGACCAACCCGACATCCAAATTATCGTCGGCGCGCTGATGCGTCCGCAGATTTCTGCGGCGGTTTCTTGCGAGCATATGAAGTATGCTCATGACGAAGATAATTTGTTCTGACCGGAGAGGCTGTGAACGTGCAGGATGCCACACGACAGTTCATAGACGCCATCCAGCTCGATACTGACCCATGCGTCTATCTCGATGAGGGTGTGGACTGGGATGTGGTCCTCGACGAATTGGCGGATGGTCCGTATGCTGCGGACTTGTTCCTTTTGCTGTGCAAACGTATTGACATTATCCCTCATGCGCCTTGCCTCCTTTCCAGGTTGTTGTCCGGGTTGAACGACACCGCAGCAGCGCAGGAAACAGTCGGCGCGTTGTGCGCGATCGAGCCGCCTCGCATCGTGGTCAGAGAATGCTTCGAGACTCTGCGAAAGATCGCCGGTGATCGGGACAGGCACTATGGCACTCGCTCCGCCGCTCTACGGGGCGTGCTGTATCTCTCCCAATCTGAACGATCGCTTCTGTTCTATCTCCAAGGAGACCTGCTGAATCTCGACCTGACCGATGATCCCATCTTCCTACGCCACGCCGCGGCGATCGTAGGCTTGATTGCCTCCCACAAGCCGGACGACGCCTTCCTCGATCTGTTGCACTCCCTTTCTAAAATTCCCGAGGCCACAGACGAGTCCGCCTACGCTCTTGGGCTGATCGATCTTGCCGACGCCCTCGGGGAGAGCGAAAGAGAAAAGGCGGTCGATAACTTCACGTCGGCCAAGGGATGGTTCAAGACAGCGGCAGCCGCGAGCGCCTTTCGCCCTGACGCCGACCTCTTTGCTGCGGTGATCGAAATCATTCTGGCCTTCGCCACTGAGGAACCGCCTTCGAGCATTCGTAGCGCCTTGCCAGACCTGCGCGAGTCGCTTTTTCAACAGATCGTGCTGACATCGCCTGCCGATGGAGTCCCCTCAGACCTCTCGTGGATCGGGCAAAGGGCAATCGAGGCGTCCCACTGGGCCTCCGTTGGCTTGGCAATCTCACATCTGGCGGATAACCTGGATCGCAACGCTTGGCTGAACCCGATTCTTGTCATCGAGAACGAGCTTTTCTTTCTCCTTTCGGCGAGCCGGACGCTGTTTCGCCGTAACTCGGCTGGTGGATTTGAAGCAACTCTCTCACCACGCATCGAAACGCACTTCGTCGCAGAGAAGGCGAAGCTGTCGTTACTGAACCAATGGCTCGATACCAAGGACAGCGAGCCGTGGAGTGAAGACGCGCGACGACTGCGCACGGGCATCCAAGTCAGACTAGAGGCGCTCGCAAGTCGAAACCCTCCTGACGCGGCGAGGGAAGCCTCCCCACTCGCCGCGATAGATTCCTGCGAGGCACTCCGCGATTCCGCTAGGGACGAGGTCAGGGCCCTGATGGAATATGTCGACCAAAAGTTCACATTGGCGAAGACCGATCCAATCGTAAACGATCTTCTGGAATCGATGCTTCGCAGGCTGCGCAGAAACGAAGACTTTGTGAAGCACCGAGATGCAGCCGCGCTGTTCACGAAGATCCTTGTGGTGACACGGAAGTTCCTGGCGAGCAGGGATAACGCCCAGAAGACAACCGCGAACAGTTACCTTTTCGACCGAACCGAGACCGGGCCGAAAGAAAGCGCGCTGCACGCCGATTACATGGATGCCCTCCGGCTGTCCGAACTTGCCCGACTATGTGTCCTGGAGCCCCAAGACGTGGGCGCTGGACGTGCAGACGTCCTTTTCATCTCCGACGCGTTCCGCATTGCGAGCGAATGCAAACGAACGTTCGCAAATGAGGATAACGCCCAGGCTGCCGAGAAATTTGGCGGCCAACTGATCGCCTACCAGCGCTCGGAGGTAAAATTCTCAGCGCTGCTCATATTGGATCTTTTCGACCGCGACGGGGCGGCGGAACCTTTATCGAAAAGGGCGACAGTCGAATTCGTCTCGTCCCATGGTACGGAATACGCCTTGGCAGTTTTTCGATTGCAGGGGAGGCTAAAATCCCCTTCGCAACTGAGACTGTGACACGTGCTCGTCCCATCGTTCGCCAATCTCGCGTCGCATCGACAGACGCAGAGGAGCGACACCGACCCGCCGAAGGCGGGACCAACGTTGCCGCCTGCAACCGCTCGACGCACGCCGAAAACGAGTCGCTTTTATCCTGCAAAAACATGATTTGAGTCGATCTTATCCTGTGTCCAAACCGCCGTGAATGCGCAATCGACTGATTTCGTTTAATGAAAATGAGTCGCTCTTATCCTGTCCGATCGCTCCAATCGGACTACTGACGTGCAACATCGAATTACCTGATGGATAACACGACGTGGTATTTGCAGGTCCCTTCTCGTGTGGCTTAAGCTCCTCATACTCGTCCATCGTGGAATTTCCTCATCGCGTGCTTGGCGGCTCACAACTGGAAATTTCCGTGGTAGACTGCGGTGAACATCAAACTCCTTCTGCCACCCCAGCAAAGCCTGGGGGACCTTTCATTTTGTTTTAGATAGTGACCACCCCTTCCGCCGATGGAAAAGTAAGGTTCCAAACAGAGCAAGATGATCAGATGAAGGCAAGGCTGTCCGAGCCGATCCCAACGATTCTTGTTTGTGGAAGCCGGACTGCCCACGGCCGGGACCCGTCATTTCCGCTTCCGCGCGGGATAAGAGCGATAGCTTTTCGTTTTGCTGTCCCACCTGCGATAAACGAACTCCCCGGCTACGACGGCATTAATCCTGTCGATCGCGTCTTGGAATGTCGCACGGGAACGCGATTGGCAGTTGGCCAAGACGTTGTACAGGATGGACCAAGCCAAGCATGCGTCATGATATTGCACGCCCTCTTTAGCGACAGATCCGCAGATGTAGCCGAACTTGCGTCGCTCTTCCCGGAAAGCCTTCGCCAGCCCCGCATGGCCTCCAACGCAGCTCGAATTTACCAATGTCCGGCGGCGCGACGCGAGCGGTGATGACGTGCCCCCGAAGTT
>PQAN01000202.1 GCA_003105285.1 Methylocystaceae bacterium | reverse complement strand
CGAGCTGGCTGTCGAACCAGGCTTCGCGCCGCTCTTTCACGTCCTCCCGGTCCTGCTCGCTCGCATGAGCGGTCTTTTTTTGTAGGTCAGACCGCAGCGGTCGAGAAAACCCCACAGCGTCGCTCGGCTGGCCTTTATCCCGCGTTCGGCGAGGAGGCGCTCCAACAGCTCGCTGATGGTCAGGTCCGGCGTCGCCTCGATCAGCGCCAGCAGGAAGTCGCGATGCGGATCGAGCTTGCAGCGTTTCGGCTGTCCCTGTTTACGCGCGCCGCGCTCGCCGGTCTGACGCGCGCGGCGAACCCACACGATCGCCGTCGCGTCGCCGACCCCGAAGCGCGCCGCCGCCTGACGCGCCGAAAGGCCCTTCAACGCGGCGTCGATCACGCGGTCACGCAAATCCTGGCTGTAGGCGCGAGCCANNCCGTCATGCACATGACGTAAGGAATCAGGCTCTCGCCGATTCGGGAATCCTCTCTTGAATCGGAAAATGACGAACCCGCTCTAGCGCCGCGAGAACGAGAGCGTCCTTTCCGTCGATCGATCCCGCAACCGCAACGTGGACCAGCACGAAGGTCATGACGAACAAGGCAATCCTTTTCATCTACTGAACTCCACGAAATGCATGGTATCCGTCCCTCGCACCGGGCGCCGTCGACGCGACATCAACTATTCGCTCCCGGTGGAGCTGAGCGATCATCTCCACGATTTCTCTCCCCTCGAAGTGAGATTCTGACGCTCCCATCGCGTCACCGTGCGATCGCGACTGGCGGCTTCGCATAAGAAAGCAGAGTAAGAGGCACGCTGCTATCGAAGGAGCGCCGCACTTACCAACGGCAGCTCCGGCGCACGGGCGCAATCGCCTCCGCCATTCCCTCGAGTTTGAAGCGGGCCTCGGAGACTCCCATCGCGCCCGCGTCCCCACGCACGTAGAATTCGTCGGCTGAGAGCAGTTCTTTCAGCAGCGGGATCGTCCGAGGCGAGTTCCAGGTGCCATAGCCCTGGAAATCTTGCGAGATTTGCCAAACGTCTCGGCGCGACGAGGCGTCGTTGATGCGGTAATCCACTTTTACTGGCTGCATACCATCGACAATGTCGGTAAAACTGACGTAGAAGTCCGTCTTGCCTTCACGGCATCGAACAACGATCGCGGCTTTTTGCGGCAGCGTGGATTTCGTTCGAGCTTCCATCGCGGGCAGCAGAGCGATCTGCGTCTTCGAACGGTCGAGGCCGGAGACTTCTTCACGATTGGTCCAGCCTTTATGATCGTCCGAGACCATGATTTGTCGGCCGCCGTAGCCTGTAGGCGCGGGCGTTCTCGGCGAAGCGGGTGACGGCGTTTGGATGGCTGGCGCAGCGGGCCGTTGTGATGTCGCGTTCAGGTCGGGAGCCTGTCCCGAAACCTGATCGAAACAGGCAAGGCGGTCTCGAGCATCGGCAAGGCGCGCACATTTGCTCACTTCCGAGGCGAGACCAGTTGGCGTCGGGGATTGAGCGCAGGCGGGCGCGGCGAGAGCGGCCAAAGGCGCCAACACAATAAATCGCGGAATCCAGGATAAAGTCATCGGAGCGCTCTCCCTCACAATCCGCAAGCGGCGCGCACCGGCTGAGCGGCAACCCTCGCGCCTTTGATCTGGAATAGGGCCTCCGACGTCCGTCCGTTGCTGCCGACGCCCCGCACGAAGAAATCCTCGCCGTCCACCAACGAAGCCAGTAACGGCTCCGAAGCGCCATTGTCCCAGACGCCGTATGACTTTCCATCCTCGGACTTGCGCCACACGGCGTCGGCGATCGGCAGATCGCCGATTCGGTACTTTACCTGGACGTTTTGGTCCGATCCGGTGACATACATATCGAAAGTCACGAACACTTGCAGACGACGGTTCTTGCAACGCATCGTCAGCACCGGGGGTTCGCGCTCCCCGGCACGCCCGATCAGGCCGATGTTCCCGCCGCTCGCGCGAAGCGACGTGGTCACAATCGGCGAACGATCGAGGTGATCCACGTCGTCCTTTCGTTCCCACGCCCCTGTGTCCCCCGCCGTGAGTTCCGGCTGCGCGGCAAAGGCGGACTTTGCGCTCTGCGCCGAGCGCGGCGCGCCGGATTCGGCCCGATGCACAAGGTCCTCATAACATCGGAGGCGCGCCGAATCCGATGTCACCTGCCGACACAGCGCCAGAGTCGACGCATCGATCTGCTGTCCGGCGGCGGGGAAAGCGGCGCCGGAATTGGCCAGGAAAAGCATTGCTCCCACGGTCTTCTCTATGATCGACGCCCTCCGCTTCCGTGACGGCGCGCGCCGCCTCGGACGCATCGAAGCATGTTCAGCGGCTACGCCGGCCGAAAGGGACGAGTCCATGGGACGATCAAGGTAGGAAGGGGCACGAAGCTTCGCGAGCCTGGACGCCGCCCCAATCGCGATCGAGCGAACAGTGAGGCCCCGACCCGAGCCGAGTTTCGAAGTCGTGTTCGAAGCAAATGAGCAGAAATTAGACATTTTGAACAGCTCCCTTGATTCTCAAGGCTCTGCATAAAATACTCGAACTTCGGAAATGATCTGCGGCTGATTGGAAAAGTCAACCGGAAGACCCGACCAGTGGAAAGGCCGGCGCATGGCGTCCGAAGACGACCGCTCCGAGTGGAATTTTGGGCGGCTGCTGGCGTGGCACCTCTTGAGGGGAACACGGCCGGGCGGGACAACCGACCGCCCTGGTCGGCGGTGGAGCGCCAAAGCGCTTGCCGACGGCGTCGGCGTCAATGACCGGACAGTTCGTTACTGGCTAAAGAATGAACATCTGCCCCCGGAAATCGAAACCGTAGAACGTCTGTTGTTCGGGAGCGACGAGCGCTACGCCGAATGGCGGCTCGAGCTGCGGAATGCGCATTTCGAGAGCTGGCGCGCCAAGGGAAACGAGGACGAGCCGCCGGCGCGGCCCTCGGCCGAAACGGCGATCTCCGTTTCCAATATTCCGATCCGCACGCCGAAACACTTCTTGGGCCGCGACGAATCGTTGGCGGCCATAGACGCCGCAATGTCGCGCGGTCAGGGGAACGGCGCGATCGTGGCGCTCCATGGCTTGCGCGGAGTCGGGAAAACGACGCTCGCGGCGGCATATGCGGAGCGCCATCGGCGCGATTGGCGCGCCGCCTGGTGGATCAGGGCGCAGACCGATTCGACGATGCGCGCCGATCTCGTCGCGCTCGCGACGCGGTTCGGCTGGGTCGCAAAGGATGAAACGGAGGAAACGACGCTCACTGTCGTGATGGAGCGTTTGCGTCACGAGGGCGACGATATTCTCCTCGTCTACGACAATGTCCCAGATGCCGAGGCGCTCCGGCCTTACTTGCCGCGAGGCGGCGGCGCGCGAGCGCTCGTGACATCGAACGCGCACGCTTGGCGCGGCGTGGCGGAAACGATCGAAATATCGACTTGGCCAAAGGAAATCGGCGCCGACTTTCTCATCGCCCGCACGGGCCGCCACAAAGAGCGCGGCGACGCCGAAGCCTTGACCGAGGCGTTCGGCGGACTGCCGCTGGTCCATGAGCACGCCGCCGCCTATTGCGAGCGGCTCGACGTTCCGTTCGCCGAGTATCGCAAACGCTTCGACGCCGCGCCCGTACGCCTGCTCGACGATGCGCGACACGCGCCGGCCGAATACCATGGCGGGCAGACGGTGCTGAAGACCTTCACGCTCGCGATCGAGCAGGCGGCGAAGCTTTGTCCCGCCGCCCAATCTTTGATCCTTGGCGCGGCGCTGCTGGCGCCGGAGCCGATCCCGTTGTTTTTCTTTTCCGAGGCGCGCGAGATTTTCGGCGAGCCCCTTGCTTCGGCCATGCAAGACGACGGGCTCGACGAAATCGTGGCGACGCTGCGCGCTTTTGGTCTGATCGAGCGCCTGACAATCGAAGATCAGAGAGACCCGACCATCAGGACGGACGCCATCCGTTTGCATCGCCTCGTGCGACGGGTCGCGGCGACGCGTGCGGAGGGGCAGGCGCGACCGCAGGCTCTGTGCACGCTGTTGGAGGCGATGGCGCGCGTCTATCCAAAAAACGTC
This sequence comes from Methylocystaceae bacterium, assembly GCA_003105285.1. Classification (GTDB taxonomy): domain Bacteria; phylum Pseudomonadota; class Alphaproteobacteria; order Rhizobiales; family Beijerinckiaceae; genus Methylosinus. Next base: position 25,707 of record PQAN01000202.1, on the reverse strand, counting down.
CTCGCGGATCCGAAAACATGGCCGCGGGCGCGCATGCTCGACGCGCTGGCGCTGGCCTTGGTCGGGGACGATGGCGCTTCGCCCGTGTGCGACGCGCACGCGGCCGATTTGCTCGACGCATTGGCGTCGTTTCGGCATGGCCCGCTCGCCGCCTATTCCAGAGCGCAGCCGCTTTATGAACGGGCGCTGGCGATCCGCAAAAAATACTCGGGCGCCGATCACCCCGATACGGCGAAGAGCCTCGAAAAGCTTGCTGGGCTGCTGTCGGCTCGGAGCGAATTTGCAAGCGCACGGCCGCTCTATGAGCGAGCGTTGGCGATCTGCGAGACGGCTCTGGGCCCCAAACACCCCGATGTCGCGAGGAGCCTGAATAATCTCGCAGAGTGCCTATCCGCGCATGGCGACCTTGCGGGCGCGCGACTGCTCTTCGAGCGGACGCTCGCGATCTGCGAGACGGCTTTCGGCTGCGAAGATCCCTTTACCGCGACGAGCCTGAACAATCTCGCGGGGGTGCGCTCGGCTCAGGGAGATCATGTCGGAGCACGGCCGCTCTATGAGCGGGCGCTGGCAATATTCGAAACGGCTCTGGGACCAGAGCATCCGGCGACGGCCACCGCCCTGGACAATCTCGCCGGGGCCTATTCAGCCCTGGGCGACCACGTCGGAGCGCGGACGCTCTTTGAGCGGGCGCTGGCGATCCGAGAGCATGTTTTGGGCCTCGATCATCCTGAAACAGCAACGAGTCTCAATAATCTCGCTTGGCTGCTCTCCGCCCTGGGGGACCTTATGAAGGCGCGGCCGCTTTATGAGCGAGCGGTGGCAATTTTCGAGACTGCATTGGGACCAGAGCATCCGGCGACGGCGACGGGCCTCGACAATCTAGCGGGCTTGCTTGCGGCCCGGGGCGATCATGTTGGAGCGCAGCCGCTCTACGAGCGCGCGTTGGCCATTCGAGCGAAGGCTCTGGGGCCTGAGCACTCCGCTGTGGCCAAGAGCCTGAACAATCTCGCGTGGCTGCTTTCGGCCCAGGGCGACCATGCGGGGGCACGGCCGCTCTATGAGCGGGCTTTGGCGATCTGCAACAAGGTTCTGGGTCCCGAGCATCCCGATACGGCGGCGAGCTTCGGCAATCTCGCGGTTCTGCTGAGGGAGCTCGGCGACGTAACCGAATCCGAGCGGCTATTTCTCGAGGCCATAGCGATCGGCGAAAAAGCGTTAGGCTCGAGCCATTCGCTCACACAACGATATCGAAGTCATTATGCCCGCCTGCTTTACGAGACAGGACGCTTCAACGAAGCCATCACTGCGTCATCTTGACCCGGAACACCGAAGCGAGGGCAACGACGAGCGCAACGAAAGTGAGGACGGCTGCTGCTGCGTGCCCTCGACCCAATCAGCGAAACCTTGCTGGCCTTCGATCTTGCCATCGACCGAGGTCTTGAATGCAGCGATCAACTTGCGCATGACGACCTCCATCTCAACCGACCAGCGCCCGTTCCGTTTCGGTGACCGCCGCGCCGACGTTGGGATTGCCCTTGCCGGTGACGATCAGGTCACGCAGGCTCTTCGTGATGTACGTGCCCCAACCATCGGAGCAGGCCGCATAGCATTCCTCTTCGGGAACGAGGCCGTGGTGCGTGAAGCGCAGCTCCGTCTTGTCACCCTTCGCCGCAATGTCGAAAGTGATTCCCGTTCCCGTCCACTCGCGACTGTCCTTGGTGAAGCTGAAATAATTGTCGAGCACGCGCCAGACGACTTTGCGGCCAGGCGTCAGCTCGGTTACCTGCATCGTGCAGCGGTGGAGGTCTTGGAAGTGATACCAGAAGACGCCGCCGGCATGATCCGTCGCGCCTTCGATCGCCTCGGACCACCATCCGCGGACATTGATGACCGCTTTGAAAACGGCGTCGGGCGTCTGATCGACGATGAAAGTCACAGTGAAACTGCGGTCGGTCATGGCATGCTCCTCCGTTGCGAGGGAGCGCGTCCCTCGGTTGGTGAACTCGGTCTTGGAAGGTCGGTCAGGCGACCGGCCAACGCTTGTCGTATTCGCCTTGCAGGCGGTGCCAGCCGTCCCAGAACGGTTGCGGTGCGATGCCGGCCAGCCGCGCAAACAGAATGTCCAGGTGCATGTGCCAGCCGGCGCCAAACATCAGCGCCATCTTGCGGTCTGGCATTCGGCAATGGATCAGCGTCAGCTGCACCTTTTCGCCACGCGGCTCGAGCTCGAATGAGACATTGCCGCTGCCGGCCCAGGTGATGACGAGCTTGCGTGGCGGATCGCACTCGACGACCTCGCAGATCATGCGATGCTCGTCAGGGAACCCGGCAGGCCGCTGGCCCGGCGGATTCGTGAGCTCATCATTGCGCCAAACGAGTTCGACGGTGGCGCCTGCTCTTGGATCCATAGGACCTGCCGCTAGCCATTTCCGTCTTAGCTCGCTGTCCGCCAGATAGCCCCAGACACGCTCGATCGGACCGGGCAGCAGGCGTTCGATTTTCAATGTCGCCGGCTCGATCAGGGTGCCGTATTCGGCCAGTGCTGCGCGACTGGTCATTTTTGTCTTCCTTTCTTTGCTGGACGGGACCCGCGCTTGGCATCGCTTCTCAGCAGCGCATCGAGGATGTCGAGGCGGCTCGTCCAGAATTGCTCGTAGTAACCGAGCCACTCATGCGCCGCGGCGAGTGGACCGGGGTCCAGCCGGCAAATATGGGTGCGTCCACGCACCTCGCGTGTGACAAGCCCTGCGTTCTCCAGCGCTTTGATGTGCTTGGACGCGGCAGCCAGCGACATCGCGAACGGTTCGGCGAGCTGACTCACCGTCTGCTCACCTTTCGCCAGATCGCGCAGCATGCACCGGCGCGTGCCATCGCCGAGAGCGTGGAAGATGGCGTCGAGCCTGAATGCCTGTTGTTCAACCATGTGGTTAAATATAGAGGCGCGCACCCAAACTGTCAACCGATTAGTTGAATGTTTGATTGTGATCGTTTTGGCTGGAATGCGCCGTCACGCTACCGGCCGGCGCCTCCAGCCGAGCGAGTCCTCCCCGGACACCATTTCCCGGCTCGACAAGATTGCCGCCCCGGCCGCGCCGATTGATGGACACTGACAAGCACGTTCACTAGCGGGTTCGGCGCGCGCGTTCCTTTTCATAGGCGACTTGGAGCTCCGCGAACACCGAGCGCGCCGGACGCGGCGCGCCCAGGTGCAGGTGGCGCAACTCGTCCATAAAAGCAGCCCACAGCGGCGCGCCGCCCTTTTCCAGCAATTCGGCGCGCACCGACAATTCCCTGCTCGGGCGCGTGTGCCGGCAGCCCCAGGCCCCCATCTGCGCGAGCAGGGGCACGAGCTGGATGGACGCTTCCGTGAGACTGTAGATCCCCTTCTGCCGGTGTTCCGGGTCGGGGCGGCGCGTGAGCAGGCCGGATGCGGTCAGGCGCTTCAGCCGATCGGCGAGGATGTTCGAGGCGATGCCTTCCTCGCTTCCGGCGAGCAGCTCGCCATAGGTGCGCCTGTTGCCGAACATGACATCGCGGATGACGATCAGGCTCCAGCGGTCGCCGAATTGTTCGAGCGTCAGGTTGATCGGGCAGCCGGATCGCCCTGTCTGTGGCACGAATGCTCTCCTAGATTCTCCGCTTGCAATATGCAAGTTGTAACAGTAGGGTTCAACAACTTGCAAAATGCAATTAGTTGCAACTGAGAGAACCCACGATGTCGCTCGCGCTCTACGGTCACCCCTTCTCCTCGTACACGCAGAAAGTCCTGATCGCGCTCTACGAGAATGGCACGCCCTTCGAGTTCCGCTGCCTCGGGCCGGATACGCCGCAGCATTCGGCCGAGTGGCTGCGGCGCTGGCCGATCGCCAAGTTTCCGTTACTGGTGGACGGCGAGCGCCAAGTCGTCGAGACCAGCATCATCCTCGAGTACTTACAGCTCGCTCATCCCGGGCCGGTGCGCCTCCTGCCCGCGGACCCGATGGCCGCGCTCGACGTGCGCTTCCTCGACCGCTTCTTCGACCTGCACGTGATGGAGGCGATGCAGGTTGCGGTCGACAGTGCGCTGAAGCGGGTTCCGGTGAAGAGCGAGGAAGGACTGGCTATCGCCAGGGAAAGGCTGGAGCGCGCCTACGCTTGGCTCGAAGGACAGCTTGCCGGCAGGACCTGGGCGGCCGGCGCGGACTTCACGCTTGCGGACTGCGCGGCCGCGCCCTCGTTGTTCTATGCGGACTGGACGCATAGGATCTCGGAGGCATACCCGGCGCTGCGGACCTACCGCGCGCGGTTGCTTGCGCGCCCGTCGTTCGCCCGGGCGGTCGAGGAGGCGCGGCGGTTCCGGCCACTTTTTCCCCTCGGAGCACCGGACCGGGATTGAAGCTGCATGAGCCGGGTCACCCCGAACCTTGGATCATCGCTCTATCCGATCCGCCGACGACATGGCGGGCAGAGAGGGATTCGAACTTCAGCAAAATGCGCTTTTCATCCGCTACAACGCAAGAAGCCGCCCCGATGATCAGATATGTATGAAGTGGTTGCGGGGGCGCGCAGCCACCGGTTGGATTACGCGTTCGGCGGCTGGGTGGGGCGTCATCACTGCCTGTGCCAGAATCTTTGAAGAAGCAGCGGGCAAAGGATCGACCGCAGCGGCCCCAAGGCATGCGGTCACAAAATCAACAAGCTATTTCAATCGAATATGTGTTCGCATCTTTGTCCTGTCCGGCGCGCCAAGCATTTCCCGAGCGATCGATTCTTCCAGGCCAGCCTGCGTTTCGAAGGGTCCGCATGCGGCGCTCGGCGGCGCGGCGTGGCGGCGGCGCATTTACTGGAGGTCGTGGCGCGACACGATTCGGAAAGGCTCCGTCATCTCGCGGAAGCGGAGGACAGCAGATCGTTCAGCGAGAAGCCGAAGCTCGCGCCGACGCGGATGCTGTGCAGGCCGCTGATGTTGCAGACGCCGACGGAATAGGGCGCGACATTCGTCGCATAGAGCGGCAGGTCGTGCTGGAGCCGCACATAGAGATATTCGGCTTTTACGGAAAGACGATCGGTCAGCGCGAATTGCACGCCGCCGCCGACCGTCCATCCGGGCAGGAAGGGGTTGTTCTGGCTGATCCCCTGAGCGTAGGCGGGGCCGATGACATTCGCGCCGGAGAAATTTTTCGGCGCGATGATATGTCCATAGGCGAGGCCGCCCGTGCCGTAGACGAGCCATCTATCGAAGGCGTAGCCGAGCCGGGCGCGGAAGGTTCCGAGATAGCCGCCACGCGTGTTCGACGCCGAGCCCTGGCCGTTCGTCCCGCCGCCGATGCCGCTGCGATATTCGGCGTCGGTTTCGAATCCCGCCACGATATGCGGCGTCACCTGCCAGTTGTAACCGAGCTTCAGTCCGCCGAGAAAGCCCGCGCCGCGCATCGGCACGGGATCGGCGAATTCGGCGTCGCCCACCGCGGCGCCGGCGTTGAAGCCGATCGAGAGGCCGCCCCAGTCATAGGCCGGCGGCGGCGACGCGCCGTCCGTGGGCGGCGCGTCCGGCGGCTGCGTCGGCTCGTTTCCGCCGCGCGGGCCGGGAAGGCGGCAGCTATTGCTGTCGAATCTCCAGCCGTTCGAGCGGAGAGTCCTCGGTCTCGTCACGCCGGCGTCGGTGACCGTCACGAATGTGCATGGCGTGTCGAGCGTGCGGCAATTGCCGCCCGAGGCCTGGCAGACCTCGATCGCGCCGTCGATGAGCACGGCGTCCGTGCGGCCGCGCGTCGCCCGCACGCCGAACGTCGTGCCGCGCACGCCGATCGTCGCCGTCGGCGTGCGGACCTCGTAGCGCTTGTGCTCTCCCGGCGCGCTGACGAAACGGAACACGCCCTTGGTCGCGTTGAAGACGACGCCCGAATTGCCGGAATAGACGAAATTGTCGAGCTTCACCCGCGAGGACGGACCCATCTGCAGATTGGCGCGGTCGTCGAAAGTGAATTTGCCGCGGCTCTCGGCGGCGGTCGTCAATATTTCGTCGACATAGATTTCGTCTCCGACGTCGAGCCGCGCGCTGCGCTCCGCAGTCGCGCCTCGCACGTCCTTTTCGATGGAGACGGCGCTGCCGATTTTCTGGTCGGCGAAGCAAGGGGAGGCGACGGCGCAAGAGGCCGACAAGGACAGCGCCAGTCTGCGCATGATGGAACGGCCCGAAACCATCGGCTGAAATCTCTGCAGGTCGAAAGAAGAGACCGACAAGGTCGCCAGTCTAGTTTGCACTTCTGAAGCGTTGGCGCAACCACGATCGAAACGCATTGGCGGGAGACGTCATTTTGCCCGCGCGAGCGGCGCTCCCCTTTGCGCATCCGCACGAATCGCTTCCGGACGCGTCGATCCGCGTCATCGGTCCGTGACGGTCCAGGGCGTCGGCGTTGGACCGCTTCATTTTTCGAAACTGGCGGTTTGCGCCGGTCCAGGCAAATTTATCATCGATCCGTTCCAGTCGATCAAGACGAACGCTAAGGGAGAGAAACATGATCCAACACAGTGGCGGTTCGATCTTCAAAGGTCTTCTCGGCGTTGCCGGGGTGCTCGTCTTCTTTCTCGTCGTCATGCATCAGGCCTCGCAGCTCTTCCGTTGAGAAGCTCGCGGGCAAGAAGGTCGAAGGGCTACGTCACGCCGGTTCGAACGATCCGGCGTGAGGGCGGCTCGAAGCTCGCGGTCCGGGGACCGCGAGCGTCGGCAGCGCGGTCGATCATCCCGCTTCGAACAGCATGTCGAGATCGGCTTCCGTCATGGCGAGCGTCGGCGTTCCGTCAGGGTCGAACAGGCTTTCGGCGAGCGCACGCTTTTTCTCCTTGAGCGTCTCCATCTTTTCCTCGATCGTGCCGGCGGCGACGAGCTTGTGCACGAACACCGGCTTCTCCTGGCCGATGCGATGTGCGCGGTCGATCGCCTGATCCTCGACCGCCGGGTTCCACCACGGGTCGTAGAGAACGACCGTGTCGGCGGCGGTGAGGTTCAGCCCCACGCCGCCCGCCTTCAGGCTGACGAGGAACACGCTGGTTCGGCCATCCTGAAAATCGGCGATCGCTTTCGGGCGGTCGCGCGTGTCGCCGGTCAGCAGCGAATAGGGCAGGCCCATCTCGTCGAGCTTCGGCCGGATGAGATCGAGCATGGAGGTGAATTGCGAGAACACCAGCACGCGGCGGTCCTCGTCCAGAAGCTCCGTCAGGATCTCGCTCAGGCGATCGAGCTTGGCGGAGCCCGGCGCGGCCTTCTGCTTGGCGGATAGTTTCAGCAGACGCGGATCGCAGCAGCATTGGCGCAGTTTCAGCAGCGCGTCGAGGATGACGATGCGGCTGCGGGCGAAGCCCTTTTGCGCGATTGCGGCGCGTACCCGCTCATGCATGGCGAGGCGGATGGATTCGTAGATGTCGCGTTGCGCGGCGTCCATTTCGACGCGCTCGACGATTTCGGTCTTGGGCGGAAGCTCGTTCGCCACTTCCTTCTTGGTGCGGCGCAGGAGAAACGGCCGCACGCGGGCCGCGAGCAGCCTCCCCCGCGTCGCGTCGCCTTTCTTTTCGATCGGCGTTCGGAACGCCTGCGCGAAGGAGGGGAGGTCGCCGAGAAAGCCGGGCAGAGCGAAGGAGAAGATCGACCACAGCTCGCCCAGATGATTTTCGAGCGGCGTTCCCGTCAGGCAGAAGCGGCTTTGCGCCTTCAACGCGCGGATCAGCTTCGTCGTCGCGGCGTTGGGATTTTTGATCGTCTGCGCTTCGTCGAGGAGCAGCAGGCTCCACTCGCGCGCGGCGAGCGTCCCGTGATCGCGGGAGATCAGCGGATAGGTCGAGAGCACGAGATCGGCGCCGTCGATGTCGTCGAAGCGCTTTTTGCGATCCGCGCCGTGCAGGATGACGACGCGCAGGTCGGGAACGAATTTCTCCGCTTCGCGCCGCCAATTGGCCATCAGGCTCGTCGGCGCGATCACCAGCGCCGGAGAGGCGAGCCGGCCGGCCGTCTTTTCGATGGCGATCAGGGCCAGAGCCTGCACGGTCTTGCCGAGACCCATGTCGTCGGCGAGCACGCCGCCGAGGCCGACCTCGCGCAGGAAGGCGAGCCAGCGGACGCCCTGCGTCTGATACGGCCGCAGCGCCGCCGTGAAGCTCTCCGGCAAATCGACAGGCGGCAGGCCGCCGGCCGCGGTGAGCTTGCGGCCCATGTCGCGCAGCTTCTCGCCGCCGCGCCACACGAGCCCGGCGTTCAGCGTCGCCTGCTCGAAGAGCGAGAGGCCGCCCGCGTCCATCGGCGTGAGGCGCAGTCGCCCGTTCTTGTCTCCGAGCGCGCCGCCGCAGGCCAGTTCGTAGATCGCCCGGACGATCGGCGCGAGGCGCGCCCTCGGCAGAGCGAGCATGCGTTTGTCCGGAAGCTGCAGATAGAAGGCGTCGCCGTCGCCGCTCGGATCGTCGAAGGCGGTCGGATCGAAGCCCTTCGAGCCGATCAGCGCGACGATCGGCTCGACGAGGTCGATGGCCTCGCCGTCGACGACGACGCCGAGATCGAGCTCCAGCCAATCGACGCCGCTGCTCTCACGGATGTCGGCGCTGAAATCGCCGGCGCCGTCGAGCAGCGAGATGGGGAAATCATCGTCGATCGCGATGGTCCAGCCCTGCTCGCGCAGGCGTGGGACGTCGCGATAGAGCGCGTCGTACCAGGCGAATTCGCCGCTTCCTCGCGGCTGGAAGTCGATGCTGCCGCCATGCTGCGCGCGCAAGTTATGCGCCATCGTGAAGCCATTGGCGCGCAGCAACGCCACGGCGGCTTTCTCGGCACGCTCGTCGCGGCGGATTTCGACCAGTTCGCCGTCCCGCATGCGGACGATCTTATTTTTCTCTTCCCCATGAGCGATGTCGATCGGGCCATAGCGGAAGATCAGCCGGGCGAAGCCTGCGGGCCCGATGATGTCGTCGTCATAGTAATAGCGGTAACGATCCAAACCTTCGATCCTGGATGCGCCGAGGACGAGCCGCAGCACGATTTGCGGCGGCTCGGCGACGATCCTCGCCGGCGCGGTCGCCGGAGGCCGCAGGCTGGAGAGCTGCGGCAGCCGGCCCTGTATATTCTCGGCCAGCAGAGCGACATGCTCGAGGGGGGTAGGCGGGGCGTCGAGAATCGTCATGGCGAGCTTCGGCGCCAGTCCGAGCTCGACGGGGCCGATCAGGCCGGCCGCCGAATCCACATAGACCGGCGGCGCGGCGTTGAGCGCCACGAGTCCCTCGTCGATCTCGAGGCGAGGCCGCATCTCCGCGTCGTCGACGATCTCCCAGACGATCTTTCCCGGCCTCGCCGGGCCGATCGCCAGGACCGGTCCGTCGACGGCGAGCCAGCGCGCGCGGTCGGTCGCGACGATCTCGCCGATCAGATCCAGAGCGGCAGCCGAGACAAAGGGCGACTCCATCACGCCAAAAGCGCCGCGAGCCTGCGAGATTCCACGAAAAATGCGAAAGTCCGACGGACGGAGGTATTGCGCCGGGTTCGACGAATTGAGGGCGCCGCGCGGATCGAAATCGCTCCCCGGGCTCGCCAGCGCTCCATTTTTCAGGAGCCTGGTCGACTGGACTTTCAGATCGAGTTGCGGAACGGCGCGCCGCCCGTGTTTCGGCGCGAACACGTAGACAATGCGTTTGCGCTGCTCGGGCGGATAGTCTTCTCCCTCCGTGCAGCCGGCACGCTCCAGCGCGTCGAGCCACGAGGCGAGTTCCGGCGGCAGCTTCGGCGCGGACGGCGGCGCGTTGGCGGCGTTCTGAGCGACGGCGGTCGCTTCCGAGGACGCGCGGGGCGCCGACGCGCGCGCGAGCCCTTCGAGCAAGGCGGCGGCGACATGCTTGCAGGCGTTCCCCACCGGACAGCTGCAGTCGCTCACGATCTTCACTTTTCTGCTGGCGGAGCGGCGGACAACGATGTCCTGCACATAGGGGCGGCGCTCATTGCCTTGCACCTTGGAGGAAATCGAGCCGCCGTCTCTCTCGAACTCCAGGACGCGCCGCTGCTTCTGATAGACGCCGCCGGCGTCGAACGCGCGGGGACCGACATGCAGCAGAATATCGTCTCGAGCATAGCCCATCGCGGCGCCGCGCCTTTCTCGCGTCGGACGCCATGGACCGACAATCTCGACCGGGGCCGCGATCATGTTCGGGCGAATCCGGCGGCGCAAGCGCGTCGGGGCGGCGCCGGGCCTTATGCACAACGAATGGCGAGTCGAACGCCCGGGCCCCGTCGCGGCGCGTCTGCGCGCTCGCGAATGCGGTCCTCGAGCTCCAAAGTCCAGCGGGGCCCGTCCGATGCGCTTTATTGCGCCGGGTTTGCGTGAATTTGCATCGCCGGCCGGAACCCCTTCGCGCCCCCGTCGTTTCGTCTTGGAGCCTGCCGCCGGCTGCGAGCCGGAGCGGCGACGTGGCGCGCGGCAGGCGTGCGGAGCGATCCGATGACCGATGCCGGAGAGTCGTCGACGAGAGAAGCCGGCGCGTCATTCTCGCCCGAGGCGAAGCCGGCGCGCGAACAGGCGAGGACCGCCGCGGAGCAGCAGAAGGCGGTGAGCGCGACGAAGGCGAAGGCTCTCGCCGACGCCGCGCAGAAGGCGGCCGACGAGCTCGAGCCGGAGCTTCCCCTCGCCGCGGCTTACATACGCGGTGCGGCCGAAAAGCTCCAGCAGGCCTCCTCCGCGCTCGAAAAGCGCAGCGTCGACGAATTGGCCGGCGCGCTCGGCGACGCCGCCCGCAACCGGCCGGCGGCCGTCTTCGGAGCCGCCGCCATCGCCGGACTGGCGTTCTCGTTGCTGACGAAAAGTCCCGCCGCGGGCGGAAGCGGCCGCCCGGCAGGAGAATAGAGATGGACTATCCGCGCTCGCTTCCCGACATATTCGGCGATCTCGCCGGCCAGCTCGCCACGCTCACGCGCACCGAAGCGCGATTGGCGCGCTCAGAGGCGTCCGAGAAGATTGGCCGACTGGGGGCGGGCCTCGGTCTCGTCGTCTTCGGCGCGGCGCTGCTCATCCCGGGCGTCACTTTGTTGTTGCAGGCGGGCGTGACCGCGCTCGTTCGATATTACGGTGTCCCGGAAAACTGGTCGCCGCTCGTCGTCGGGGGCGCGGCGGCGCTGCTCGGCCTCATCGTGCTCATGATCGGCTTCGGCCGCTTCAGAGCGTCGCGGCTGGTCCCCGGCAGAACCATCCGGCAGATGCAGCGCGACGCCGCCGTGGCGAGGAGACAGATCGGAGCCGACGATGACGCGACGGAGTGAGCAGCTCGAGCGGCAGGCCGAGCGGACGCGAGCGCAACTCGTCGATACGCTGGAGGAATTGCGCGATCGGATGTCGCCCGCGCGATTGGCGGACGAATTCATGGATTTTGCGCAGGAGGGTGGCGCGGCCGAGTTCACGCGCGACCTCGGCCGCGACATCCGCGCCGATCCTCTGCCCATGACGCTCGTCGCGGCCGGGCTCGCATGGCTGTTCATGAAAAATGCGCGGCTCGCGCAGGACGATCGCGCCAGCGAGGAGGCGGGCGGGGGCGCGGAAGCGATCGCCGGTTCGCGCGGTCGGGGCGCTTCCGACAGAGGCCGCGACTTGCTGCAATTATGCCGCGAGCAACCGATCTTGATGGCTGGCCTCGGCCTCGCCGCCGGAGCGCTCGTCGGCGCCCTGTTGTCCTCGACCGAGACCGGAAAGCGACTTGCCGAGGAGGGAGGCGACGCGGCGGCGGACGGAGCGAAGCGCGAGACGGCGCGGCGTCCAGACAAGGCCAGGGACCTCGCGGCGGCGGGGGCGGAAGCGCGGCCCGCGGCGCTGGAAGGGCTCGGAGCGCCGCCGCCGGCCGAACAGCAGATCGGCGCTTGGCCGGTCACGCATCATTAGAGCGTTTCCGGCCCGAGCGGATCCTGGACCGGAGTCGCTCGGGCCGGCGATACTCCAAAGCGGCGGAGGAAGCGGCGATGACGACGGCGGGAGAGCAGACGGGTCGGCGCAAGCGCCGGGAGTTCTCGCCGCTCGCAGCGTTCGCGCTCTCGGCGGCGCTGCTGGCGCTCGGCTATTATCGCGGCTCCGGCGAGCAGGCGGCTTCGCGGCGCGCTGTGCGCGAAAGCGGCGCGGCCCGCGGCGAAGGCGAACGATCGAGCGTCGTCTCTGCGCCTCCCGAGATCGTCGCGCGCGGCGAGACTGGCGTCCTGCGGCGCGTCTACTATTCCGCATCGGCGCACCGCGCGCCGGCGATCGCCGCCGGCGTCGCTTTCTATTCGCTGTTGGCGATCCTCCCGGCGATCGCCGCCATGGCCGCGTTCTATGCGCTCTACGCCGATCCGGCCATGATCAGGTCTCATCTTCAGAGCCTGTCGGCTTTGTTTCCAGCCGGAGCGATCGCATTCGTCGGCGATCAGATCATGCGCATCGCGGGGCAGGACGAAACGACGCGCGGCGCCATAGCGGCCGTGGCGTCGCTCGTTTCGCTCTGGAGCGCCAATGCGGGAATGAATGCCGTGTTCGACGCGCTCGACGTCGTCCACGAGGTTCGGGAGAAGCGCGGGTTCTTCGCGCTCAACGCCATTTCGCTGATCTTCACCGTGCTCGGCGCTGCTTTGATCGTCGCCGCCGTGGCCGTGATCGTCGCCTGGCCGATGGCGATCGAGACCATGAACTTCGCTCCGCGGACCGAACGGCTGGCGAGCGCGCTTCGATGGCCGCTGCTCGTCCTTCTGGTCTCCATGGCGATTTCGATCGTCTATCGATTCGGGCCGAGCCGGACGACAATGCATTGGCAGTGGCTCAGCGTCGGCAGCCTGTTCGCGGCCGTCGCCTGGCTCGCGGCGTCCGTGCTGTTCTCTTGGGGCGCCGAGAGCCTGCGTCGCTTCGACGCGACCTATGGCGCGCTCGGGGCGGTCATCTGCTTCATGCTCTGGTTATGGCTTTCGAACGTCGGCCTGCTGGTCGGCGCCGAATTCGACGCCCAGACCGAAGAGATCGTCGGCCCGGAGGACTGACGCTCATCCGTGCTGGTCGCGTCGGAATGGAAGGCCGGCTTCGTAATCCGCGATGAGTTCGTCGACCGCGGCGCGCTCGCGGGTCAGAAACTCGGCGACGGCGGCGCCGAAACGCGCGTCGACGAATTCATGCGCCGAATGCGTGGCGACCGGACGATAGCCGCGCGCCAGCTTGTGCTCGCCCTGCGCCCCGGCTTCGACCCGCTTGTAGCCGCGCCTTATGGCGAATTCTATCGCTTGATAGTAGCACACTTCGAAATGCAGAAACGGCCGCTCCTCGAGCGCGCCCCAGTTGCGTCCATAGATCGCGTCGTCGCCGAGGAAATTGATCGCGCCCGCGATGTGTCGTCCGTCGCGCCGCGCCATGACGAGCAGGATGCGGTCGGCCATCGTCGCGCCGATCTCGTCGAAAAAAGCGCGCGTCAGATAGGGCCGTCCCCATTTGCGGGCGCCGGTGTCCATGTAGAAGGCGAAGAACGAGTCCCAATGCGCCGGCTCGATGTCCGCGCCCGTCAGCAGATCGATCGTCAGATCGTTGCCGAGCGCCTCCCGCCGCTCGCGCTTGATCGTCTTGCGCTTGCGCGACGAGAGCGCGGCGAGAAAATCGTCGAAATCGCGATAGCCCTCGTTGAGGAAGTGGAACTGCTCGCCGGCGCGTTGCGCGAAGCCGGCCTCGCGCAGCGCCTGCGTATCCTCCTGCGTCGCGAAGGTGACATGGATCGACGATGCGCCCGCCGCCTTGCACAAGGCGCGCAGCGCGGCGATCAACGCCTCCCGCGCGCCCGACGGGGCGTCCTGCGCGACGAGCAGCCGACGCCCGGTCGCGGGCGTGAAGGGGACGGCGACCTGGACCTTGGGATAATAGCGGCCGCCCGCGCCTTCGTAGGCCTGCGCCCAGCCTTGATCGAAGACATATTCGCCCAAGCTGTGCGTCTTGAGATAGGCGGGCGCGGCAGCCACCAGGCGGCCGCTCTCGTCCTCGACGAGCACATGGAGGGGCGTCCAGCCCGTGCCGCCGCCGACCGATTTCGACCGTTCCAGCGCGAGCAGGAAAGCGTGCGAAACGAAAGGGTCGAGCCGCTCGCCGGCGGCGCCGACGGCCTCGCGGCCGGGCGGATTGGCGCAGGCGTCCCAGGCCGTCGCATCGACGCGTTCGAGGGACTGGACAAATCGGGCGGTGAGTTTTCCGGCAGGCATGACGACCGATGTCAGGGAGCGCGCTGTCGCTTTCTACGACACATGAAGCATGACGGCTATTCAATCTCGGCGCCAGCTCGGCGCGGGCTTGTCATCTCGGCCGGGCGCGCCAGTTTTCATCAATGCGGCGGATGGAAGGAACGTCTCTCGAGGGGAGGGTTAGATGGCGATTGAGACTCATAATGCTGCCGAGGTCGGCAAGACTGTCGCCGGTCTGATTGCTCTGTTGGCGTTTGTCGTCATTCTGCTCACCAAGGTTCCCGAATGGATCGCTCCACAGGGCGGCGTCGGCGCGCCGGACGTCGGCAAGACGGTGAAGATGATTCAATAGCTCGTCTTCGCCGCGCCTTTGCGAAGGCGCGGCGAAGCCCTCGGGCTCTCGGACCCGGATCAGCAGGCGACGCGCAGTGTCTGATAGCCGCGGAAAGTTCCCCAATCGTCATAGATGGCGGCCCTGACCAAGCAGCCGTTGCGCGCATAGACGTAAGGGTAGGGCGCCGGATAGGAATAATAGTAGGAGTAAGGCGCCGCCTGATAGGGCGTGATGACGCCGAGCGTCGCGCCGCTGATCACGCCGGCCGCCGCGGCCGGCAAGGCATAGGTCCAGAAACCGCCGTAGTAGCCGTCTCGCGCGACGGCGGGAGAGGACGCCGCGCCGGCGCCGGCGAGCGTCGCCGCAGCAGCAGCGGCGATAAAGAACTTGCGAAAATAAATCATCGATCTCTCCTTGCGAGAAGCGGAAAGCCGCGCGCCGCATCCTATACGCATTCCCTGATTCGCGACGCATGCCGAAACGACGCTCCAGGGCGCCGCTCGCGGCGCGTTTTCCTCTCCTTCATCTTCGTCCTTCGAGACGGCCTCTTCGAGGCCTCGTCAGGATGAAGGAGGGAAAACGCTCCTGCATTCGGTCGTCCTGAACGAAGCCCGTCCTGCGGCCGCTTCGGCTTTCGCTTCCTTTCGATCGAAAGTCTGTCGATCCGTACACTTTCGATTCACGCCCTTCGCGCCGGAACCCTGCGCCTTCCCCCCGGTTGTACGGCTCACAACCCATTTGCGAAGGAGATCGAGCCATGTCGATCAGCACGATGAACGACTTGTTCGTCGAGACGCTCAAGGACGTCTACAGCGCCGAAAAGCAAATCCTCAAGGCTCTGCCGGGCATGGCCAAGAAGGCTCGCGCCGGCGAGCTCAAGGAGGCGTTCGAGAGTCACAAGAAGGAGACGGAACAGCAGATCGAACGCCTCGAGAAGGTGTTCGAGATGTTGGACATCACGCCGCGCGGGAAGAAATGCGAAGCGATCGACGGCATCATCCGCGAGGCCAAGGAAGGCATGCAGGAGATCGACAAGGACGATGTGCTCGACGCCGGCATCATCGGCTCCGCTCATACCATCGAGCATTACGAGATCTGTCGCTATGTCTCGCTGGTCCAATGGGCGAAGGACCTCGGTCTCGAAGACGCCGCCAAATTGATGGAGCAAACGCTCGAGCAAGAGAGAAACGCCGACAATCGCCTGACGCGGATCGACGAGAAGACGCTGCGGCATGCGGCTGCGTGAAGCGGCGCCTGCGACTTTCCGTCATTGCGAGGAGTGAAACGACGAAGCAATCCAAAGGGCCGCTTCAGGGCTCGGGATTGCTTCGCTGCGCTCGCAATGACGGACGCCCCTTGATGTTGCATGTGGAGCGATCGTTCAGATCGCCGGCGGAAGAAGACAAAGCGCGCGCGGATGCGTTCCGCGCGCGCTTCTTGTCGTCGTTCATCGATCGGTCGGCGTCGAGCCTGTCTGCGACTGGCCGGCGGCGCGCTTCTGTTCGTCCCAATACGGCTGGGTCTGATAATGCTCGTGCACGCGCTTCTCCCAATCGCGATCCGTCCAACTGTCGTCGCTGAACTCGGGCGCGTCCTTGAGCTGCTGCTCGGTGACATCGGCGAGGTAGCCTTCCCGGCCCTTGTCATAGGTCAAGGAGTTCCAGGGCAGCGGATAATGGCTGTGGCCGAGGCCCAGGAATCCGCCGAAGCTCATGACGGCGTAACGCACGCAGCCGGACACTTTGTCGATCATCAGATGATCGATCTCGCCGATCTCGTTGCCGTTCGGATCGTAGACGGTCGTGCCCTCGACATCCTCGCTCGAGATCAGGCTGAAATCGGGGTGAGCAGTGGCTGTGGCCATTTGCATCTCCTGTTGTTCGTGGCGGAGAAAACGCGCCGCTGCGTGAAAGGTTCCTGCGCTCGTCTCGCCGGAGACAGCGTTCAGGCGGTCAGCGGATGCTCGATGACGTCCGGGTCGAACACCAGCGACACCTGCACGTCCCCGCTGGTGCGCAGGACATGGAGAGAAATGGCGGCGGCTGCGTCCTGGCGCAGCGCGATATCGACGCGCGCCTCGCCGAGCGACAGATTGCGGATGACGATCTCGCCGGCGAATACCGGAACATTCGGGTTGACGAGGCGGATCTGGCGCGCCTTGTGATCGAACTCCAAGCCGAGCATCGTCTGAATCAGCAGGAACGGCGCGCTCGCCGCCCAGGCCTGCGGCGAACATGCCGCCGGGTAGAGAGTCGGGCCGCGCCCGCGCCGCCGGCGGAAACCGCAGTAGAGTTCCGGTATGCGGCGAGATTCCATATAGCTCGCCGCCCGCACGAGCGATTCGAAAATCGCGTTGACGCCGCGCTTGAATCCGTAGCGGCCGAGCCCATGCGCGATGAGCGCATTGTCGTGCGGCCAGATCGAGCCGTTGTGATAGGACATCGGATTGTAGCGTCTTTCGCCGCGCGCCACGGTGCGCACGCCCCAGCCGGAAAAGAACGACGTGTCGAGCAGGCCGTCGGCCACCTGCCGCGCGCGGTCCGGCTGCGCGACGCCGGCGTAGAGCGCATGCCCGGCGTTGCTCGTGCGCACTTTGCACTGCTTTTTCTGGCCGTCGAGCGCGAGAGCGTAGGAGCCGATCTCGGGACACCAGAATTCTTCTTCGAAACGCACGCGCAGCGCTTCCGCGCGGCGCGCGAGTTCGGCCGCGCGATCCTCCATGCCGAGCTCGCGCGCGCAATGCGCGGCGAGGCGGCGCGCGGCATAGACATATCCCTGCACCTCGACGAGCGCGACCGGCCCTTCGGCGAGGCGCCCGTCGGCGTGGAACACCGAATCATGCGAATCCTTCCAGCCCTGATTGACGAGTCCCTTGTCGGAATGGCGCGCATATTCGACGAATCCGTCGCCGTCGAGGTCGCCGGGACCGTCGATCCACGCGAGCGCGCGTTCGATCGCCGGCCAGAGTTCGGCGACGAGCGCATAATCGCCGGTGCGTCGCGCATAATAGCCTGCGAGGATGACGAACAATGGCGTCGCGTCCACGCTGCCGTAGTAGAGGCCGAAGGGAATTTCGCCGAGCGCGGCCATTTCGCCGCCGCGCATCTCGTGCAGAATCTTGCCGGGCTCGCAATCGGCGCGCGCATCGGCGTCGACGCCTTGATAGTGGGCGAGACGCCTCAGAACGCCGACGGCGATCGACGGATCGAACCAGAGCATCTGCAGCGCGGTGATGACGCCGTCGCGGCCGAAAGTCGTCGAATACCAGGGGATGCCGGCGTAAGGATAGAGTCCTTGCTGCGTATGGGTGAGCAGCATTTGCACATCCGCCGTGGATCGCCACAGGATTTCGTTCAGCGTCGGATCGGAGGTCTCGACGCTCGCGCTCGTTCGCGCCGCCGTCTTGATCTCGCGATGCAGGCCGACGAGGCCGTTGAAGAAGGATTGCGTCGATTTCGGCAGTCGGCCGCGGCTCGCCGCCGTCAGGAAGACGGTGTGAGTGGCGCGCGGCGCGAGCTGCAGCGAATAGGTCGCGACGCTGTCGATGAGGAGCGACGGGTCCGGCTCGAAGCTCAGCGCCGTTTCGCGCAGCACGCCGTCCAGGCCGCGATAGTAGAGAGCGACGGCGCCGGGCGCCAGAACTTGCGCCCAGGCGCGTCCGCGGCGCGCGCGCCGCACGCCGCGCACCTCGAATATGTCGGCGAAATCATTGGCGAAGGCGAGCGACAGATTGAGCTTGACGGCTTCGGCGCTCTGGTTGGAAATCTCCAGCCGCTCGCGCAGCGAGCCGTCCTTCAGATAGATCGTGCGCGAGATATAGACAGAGTCTTTCAGCAGCGCGATTTTGTCGTCGATGAATATGTCCGGATTGGTGAGATCGACATAGAAGCTCAGATTGTCGTCGCGGATCGCCGAGTCGAGGAGCAGAGGCTGGGCGCCGTTGATGAGCAGCTCCAGATGCGACAGGAAGCGCGTGTCGTGATCGAACAGCCCGTCGGGTCCGCCCGCCGTCGCGCCGATGTCGCCATGGCTGTCGAAGACGGCGAATGTGTCGTCGTGCTTGAGCGTCCGGCGCGGTCTCGAGGGCGGGCCGGTGGCGGGAATATAGAACTGCAGCTCGTGCGTTTGCGGCGCGTCGGCGCCGGCCGGCTCCAGCCGCGCGTCATTCCTGTTGGCGGTCGGGTCCACGCCGGACGTCAATCCTTCGACCTCATTGCTCAAAAAATATCTCGAGCTTCGGCTGCCGTTCACCGCCGATTACGGCGCGCCATGAATATCGTCCTCGGCTCGCAGCGCGTCGTCGTCGACATGGTCGACGAGACGGCGCCCGGAAACGAGGATCGGAAACGGACATTCGGTCTCTTCCACCGTCGCGCCGAGGAGTTCGCGATAGAGCGCGACATATTCGCGGGCCATGCGCGCGGCCGAAAATCTCTGCTCGAAGCGCCTGCGAATGCGCCCGCGGTCGAGGGCGAGCACGCTGCCGATCTTGCACAGCGCCTCGTCCAGGCCTTCCACGACATGGCCGGTCACGCCTTCGTCGATGACTTCCGGAACGGAGCCGCAGCGATAGGCGAGCACCGGCGTCGCGCAGGCCATCGCCTCGATCATGACGAGGCCGAAGGGCTCCGGCCAGCCGATCGGGAACAGCAGCGCGCGCGCGTCGCCGAGGAAGCGGTTCTTCTGGCGGTCGTCGATCTCGCCGATGAATTCGATGCCTGGGCGACCGAGCAAGGGTTCGATTTCGCGATGAAAATAGGCTTTGTCCGGACCATCGACCTTGGCCGCGATCCTCAGCGGCAGCTCGACGGCGTTCGCGATGGCGATCGCGTCGTCGAGGCCCTTTTCGGGCGACACGCGGCCGAGAAAGGCGAGATAGCCGCCGCGCGGCGCGAGCGTGGGCGCGAAGAGATGCGGCGGCAGTCCATGCAGGACGGTTCCGACGAAATTGGCTCGAGGAAGCGCCCGGCGTTGCGAATCGGAGATCGAGACGAGCGGCATTTCGGGAAAGCCGGCGTAGAACTGCTTCAGGTCGGGAAGATCCTGCCGGCCGTGCAGCGTCGTCAGCGTCTTCGCGGCGAGGTCGCGAAAGACGGGGAAGTGGAGCTGGTCGATGTGAAAATGCAGAATGTCGAACTGCGCCGCGATGCGGCGGACCTTGTCGAGCATCAGCAGATAATGGGGAATGTGATCGGGCGCGCCTTTCTGGCGCAAGGCCTGGTCGCAACATGTGACGAGGCGCGCCGAGGTGATCGATTGGCCGCTCGCGAACAATGTGACGTCGTGGCCTTGCGAAACCAATTCCTCGGTCAGATAAGAAACGATGCGTTCGGTGCCGCCGTAGAGCCGGGGAGGCACGCTTTCGATCAATGGAGCGATCTGCGCGATTTTCAATGGTCGCGAAGACGTCTGAGAACCGGTGATCGGCGCCCGCCACTGCTGCGACAGCATCCCTTCCCACTCTCGCTTCCCGAAACGCTCCCCGCGAGGAATTCAACTCTCCACGAGGGGGAAGGTTCCTCGGCCGTAGGGGCGCGCCGCCCGGACACGCTCTAGAGTCTTTCCATGTTTCGTCGAAACGCGGAAAGACTCCAGGTTTCTGTTTTTTGCGCGTTTCCGAGGCCGGACCGGCATCCGCTTCGGCTGGCGGCGCTCCAGCCCGACATTCCCTGCCGCAGCCGTTCCGGGTCCGACGCCGCGACGTCTCTCACCGCCAGAACGGTTTCAGCTTCCGCAGGCATCGTTCCGCGTCTTTCCAATCCGCGGCCATGCCGTCTTGCGCATGCGCGTACCATCCGGCGACGAACGAACTGGCCGGCGACACGCGCTCGCCGAGTTCGTCGTCGATCTCGCGCAGGAGATGCGCCGCCATGGCGATATCGTTGAACGCGCCGAGCGCGTCCTGAACCGCCGCGCAGCGCCGCAGATATTTGCGCGCGTCGCGTCGCGCGTCGAACATCGTCTCGAAAAACTCCGCCGCGTAACGCGATTTTTTCAAGGCGATGCGCGCTTCGTGACGCTTCTCCGGCGTCACCGACGCGAGCTTTCGGCCCTTCTTCATCGTCTTGCGATGCAGGCGGTCGAGCGAAAGGACAGCGAATTCGCGCGCCGAATGCGTCGCTCGCGTATCGAGCGTTACGGCTTCCGGCGCGTCGCTTCCGGCGCCCGCCCAATCGCGCGCGGCGAGCGCCGCTCGCAGATCGAGCACGAATTGCGTCGTCTCGCGCGCGGCGATGAGCGTCCTCACGGCGTCATGCGCGCCGGCGCGCCGGCATTCGACGGCGTCGAGGAGCGCATAGAAGCTCGGCTCGGCGTTCATCGGGGCGAATGAGACCTCCGTCAGCATATCGCGCAGGACGTCCCAGTTGCGCGCCGCGCCGAGCGCCGCGGCGATGCTCTTGGCCCGCGCGCAGCCCGCCTCGAGCGCCGGACTGCGCACCCCGCGCCTCACGAGCCCCGCCGCGGCGCGCAGGCGGCGCAGCGCGACGCGCATTTGGTGAATGCTCTCTTCCGGATCGTTCGAACGGGTGAGCGCCGGCCAGTTCGCCTCGAACTGGTCGAGGCAGGAGCCGATGATCGCGACGATGGCGTCGTCGAGCGACGCGTCGGCTGCGAGAGTGGAGCGACGCGCCTTGACGGTCGGAATATCCCGCCCGGCCATCCGCGCGAGGGCGATCTCCGTCTCGCCCATGGGGAGGCGGCGAATGGGCAGACGGCGCGAGAGATCGGCCGCGAAGCGCCAGAGGCGCGCCGCCGAGCCGTTCACCAGCCGCAGCTCGATTTCGTGGAATGGAGCCCGTTCGCCGCAAAATTCGACAAAGCCGTCGTCGAAGACGACGGCGAGGCGGGCGTCTTCGAGATCGAGCAGCCTCTCCCGACGCTCGGTCTCGGCGACGCAGCGCGCCTCCAGAGGCCGCCCCTCGACGGATCGGCGCAAATCGTCCGACGAGCCGAGCAGATCCGCGCCGAAGTTCAGCTTCGGCACGCGCAGTTCGACGGAGCCGCGCTCGAGCCCGGGATGGACGGGCCTGGTCCAGGTCAATTCGAGAAACGACGCTCCATGCAGCTCATAGCCGCGCAGGACGATGTCCTTTTTGGCGAGGTCGCTCGCCGCCGTATCGAAGAGGATCGAGCGGATGCGCCGCGCCGGTCGGGAAACGGCGCCGGCGGACAGAGCGTCGCAGGCGAGGGCTTCGGCCATGCCCGCCCGATCGGCGGCGAATTTGATCTTGGGCGCCGCGCTTCGCCATGCGCGCCGCCCCACGCCGCGCCTCGGCGCAGGGGCGGCCACGCTCGAGGCGACTGAGCTGTTCATGACGAAAACCGTTGAGCCTCGAAGGCGAAGGCGCAAATCATCTTCGGTCGCCATCGCCCGCAGGTCAAGGAGCGGGAATTGCGTTTCATTGTCCTCCTCGACGGGAGGATTCCGCTCGGCAGGTCGGCCTCTTAACTGTGGGAGGGAAAACAAGTATATGCCGCTGGCGGGGGTGAGGTGGACGAATGGCGAATCTTGCTGATGTTTTCCGTGAGGGCGCGGCCAATGCGTGGCTGTTCGCGCCGACGGCGATGGCGCTCGGCGCTCTGCATGGATTGGAGCCCGGCCATTCCAAGACGATGATGGCCGCTTTCATCGTCGCTGTTCGCGGCACCGTCGCACAGGCGGTGCTGCTCGGGCTGGCGGCGACGGTCTCCCACACGGCGATCGTCTGGATCGTCGCTTTGACGGGGCTCTATCTCGGCGCGCAGTGGTATAGCGAGGCGACCGAGCCCTATCTCCAGCTCGCGTCCGGCCTTCTCATTCTGGCGGTCGCCGCGTGGATGATGTGGCGAACCTGGAGCGGGCGGCGCGCCGTCGCTGTGGACCATTCCCACGGCCATGGTCATGATCACGATCATCCCCACGATCACGACCATCACCATGACCATCATCGTCACGACCAGGAGCGGGTCCTCGCGACGTCCGCGTCGCGGCAGGACGATTTGTCCATCCTCGACGACGCCGCCTTCGTCGATGCGCATGAGCGCGCGCACGCGGAAGACATCGAGCGGCGCTTCGCCAACCGGCATGTCACGACCGGCCAGATCGTTCTGTTCGGCTTGACCGGCGGGCTCATACCGTGCCCCGCCTCGATCACCGTGCTGCTTCTGTGCCTGCAGCTCCAGCAGCTCGGCCTCGGCGCGGCGCTGGTGCTGTGCTTCAGCATCGGACTGGCGCTGACGATGGTGCTGGTCGGCGTGGCGGCGGCGCTCGGCGTGCGCCATGTGTCGCGCCGCTGGACCGGATTCGACGAGATCGCCGCGAAAGCGCCCTATCTCTCCGGCGCGCTCGTTTCGCTCGTCGGGCTCTACACGCTCTATCTCGGATTTGCGGCGTTGGCGTAGCCGATCGCGCCGGCTGGAATGCGAGCCTTCAGCCTCATCCTCTCCCCGCCTCGCTCGTCCTCCCCTCGGGCGGGACGCCCCAGCGGTTCTCGAAGATGAGATCCTCGAGGGGCAGGCGACAGGCCCAGCGCTTGACCTCGAGCTCCGGCCGGACATAGGCGCGATCGACATAGCCGACGCAGAGATAGGCGACGACGGCGATATCCTCGGGAATGCCGAGGATATCGCGCAATTCGCATTCGCGCAGGATGCTGACCCAGCCGACGCCGATGCCTTCCGCCCGCGCCGCCAGCCAGAAATTCTGCACGGCGCAGGCTGTCGACAGAATGTCCGTATCGGGCTGCTGGCTGCGGCCGAGCCCCGTCGTTCCGTGCCGGGCGCGGTCGCAAGTGACGCAGACGTTCAAGGGCGCCTTCAATATCCCTTCGAGTTTCAGGCTGCGATAGAGCGCGCGCCGCTCGGGCTGGAGAACGTCGACCTCCGCCGCCGCCGCCCGCTCGAAAACGCCATGGACGGCCTCGCGCAAGGCGGAGTCGCGGACGAGAATGAAGTTCCACGGCTGCATGAAGCCGACGGAGGGCGCATGATGCGCGGCGTCGAGAATGCGCAAGAGGACGTCGTCGGGGATGTCGTCCGGCAGAAACTCGTTGCGGACGTCGCGGCGCGTGTGGATGGCGCGATAGACGGCCGCGCGCTCCTGCGGCGTGAAGGGCGACGCTTTCGCCAGAGGCTGGTCTTCGGCCGCCTCCGCCTCCGGGCCCTTCTCCGTCTCAAAGGCCATGCCAGCTCTCCAAGGCTCGTTCGAGGCGCTCCCATGCCGCCGCCGTTCCCGGAATTCCGAAACGGAGCCAGTCCGGCCGCTCGCCGAACCTACGCGTCAATATGCCGCAGCCGCCCAGATGAGCAAAGCATTTAGCGGCCTCGTCGTGACGGACGAGGCGAAACAGCGTCGCGCCGCCCATCTGCTCGAAGCCGGCCGAGCGCAGGAGCGCGTCGAGCCGGGCGGCGGACGCCGCCAGCTCGGCTGCCCGGGCGAGGAGCCAGGCCTCGTCGGCGAGCGCCGCGGCGCCGATGGCGATCGCCGGCCCGGAAACGCTCCAGGGGCCGAGCGACCGGCGCAGCCGCGTCGCCAGCTCCGCCCCGCAGAGCGCGAAGCCGAGCCGCGCCCCCGGCAGGCCATACGCCTTGCCGAAGGCGCGCAGCGCCACGAGGCCCGCCTCCGCCGCCAGCGGCGCGACGCTGTGCGAGGGGCCGAGCAGGTCCATGAAGGCCTCGTCGACGATCAGCAGACGTCCCTGCCGCGACATCCGCCGCCCGGCTGCGGCGAGCCGGTCCCGAGGCTCCAGCCGGCCGTCCGGATTGTTCGGATTGACGACGACGCCGACCTCCGCGCTCTCGAGCTCCTCCAGAGTCGCGACGCGCTCCACGCTCGCGCCGCTGGCGCGCCAGGCGGCGGTATGCTCCTCATAGGTGAGCCCCAGCACGGCGACGCGCCGCGCCGGCCGGACGAGCGGCAGCCATTGGATGAAGGCCTGCGCGCCTGCGCCGGCGACGATCTGCGCCTGCCGTCCCGCCCGATAGGCGCGGGCGGCGGCGCGCTCGAGCGCGTCGAGCGCATCGGCGTCCGGCAGTCGCGTGAACGCTTCCGCCGGCAAATCCGGCATAGGGTAGGGGAGGGGGCTGACGCCGGTCGACAGATCGATCCAGGGCCGCGGCGCGTCGGGAAACATCTTTCGCGCGAGGTCGAGTCGACCGCCGTGCAGGATCGTCGATTCTAGCGTCGGCGCTCGATCCTGCGACGTCCGAAGCTGCGCATTCGTCGTCATCGCGCCATCTCCAACAGGCGGTCGATGTCGATATGGCGTTCGAAATGTTCGGCCAATCCATCCAGCGTCTCGTCGATCGACGCCTCGTAAGACGCGGACGAGGCCTTCGCGCCGAGCGATTGCAGGAATGACGCGCGCAGCCGATCGTCGGCGAAGAAGCCGTGCACATAGACGCCGGAGCAGGAGCCGTCCTTCGAGGCCGCGCCGTCGACGCGCCCGTCCGAAAAACGCAGGAGCGGCCGCGCGCAATCCTCGCCCGTCGTCGCGCCGGCGTGCATCTCGTAGCCGTGGAAGGGAACATGGTCGGCGATCGTTTCGCCCTCGACCCGCGCCAACAGCTTCTCGGCGCCCAATGTCGTCTCGACCTCGAGCAGTCCGAGCCCTTCGGCGCGGCCCGGCGGGCCTTCGAGGCCGAGCGGATCGGCGATCGCGCGGCCCATCATCTGATAGCCGCCGCAAATGCCGAAGACGCGGCCGCCGCGACGCAGATGAGCGGCGAGATCGATATGCCAGCCGGCGGCGCGAAAGGCTTCGAGATCGGCGATCGTCGCCTTGGAGCCCGGCAGAATGACGAGGCTCGCCGTCGCCGGCAAGGGCTCGCCCGGCCGCACCGTCGCCAGTCGAATGTCCGGCTCGAGCCTCAATGGATCGAGATCGTCGAAATTGGCGATGTTCGGCAAGAGCGGCGCGGCGATCGTGACCTTGCCGTCGCCGCTCGCGGGCGCCGCGGCGCGCAGGCCGAAGGCGTCTTCCGCTGGCAGACGCGCGGCGGGCGCGAAAAACGGCACAAGCCCCAGCGCCCGCCAGCCGGTGCGATCGGCGATGAAGCGCAGACCATCGTCGAACAAGGCCGGATCGCCGCGAAACTTGTTGACGATGAAACCTTCGATCAGAGCGGCGTCGTCCGGGTCGAGCACGGCCTTGCAGCCGACGATCTGCGCGATGACGCCGCCGCGGTCGATGTCGCCGACGAGCGCGACCGGCGCATTGACGCG
>PQAN01000201.1:9164-9799 GCA_003105285.1 Methylocystaceae bacterium | reverse complement strand
GTGCTGTTTCATGTGAGCGCCGATGCGACATGGTCGAATCTGCCGATCTCCGGATTATTCGTCGACATGCTGCGTCGCATTGCCGCCGAGAGCGGCGCGGCGGCGCGGCTCGACGAAACCGACACACGGATCGACACGCCGCCGGCTCTCGCGCCGCTGCGCACGCTCGACGGCTATGGCGCGATGGGGGCGCCGCCTGCGAACGCCAAGCCGATCGGCGCCGATTTCGACGGGCGCGCGAGCCGCGACCATCCGCCCGGCTTCTACGGCGCGGCCGACGCGCCGGTCGCGGCGCAGGCGCTGATCGCCGGAGACGAGCTGCGCGCGATGGATTATTCAACGCTCGGCCTGCGCGTCGGCGCGCTGCAGTCGGGCGCGCCGATCGACCTGCGCCCCGCCTTGCTCGCTGTGGTTTTTCTCGGCCTGCTCGTCGATTGGCTCGTCTTGCTGCGCATCGGCGGCGCATTGCGCCGGCGCGACGCGCGCGTCGCCGTCGGCGCCTTGTGCGCGCTCGTCTTTCTCGGCGCCGTGGCGCCGCGCAGCGCCGAAGCCAAGGACCCGCCGGCCGCCGCCGCCTCGCAGCGCGATCGCGATGCGGCGCTGACGACGCGCCTCGCCTTCGTCGTCTCCGGAGA
>PQAN01000201.1:0-9040 GCA_003105285.1 Methylocystaceae bacterium | reverse complement strand
GTCGGCGTCGATCCGGCGCGCGACGAGCTCGCCTTCTACCCGATGCTCTATTGGCCGATCGTCGCGACGGCGCCGCTGCCTTCGGCGCAGGCCATCGCCAAGACCGGCGTCTATCTCAAGCAGGGCGG
Organism: Methylocystaceae bacterium; assembly: GCA_003105285.1. GTDB lineage: Bacteria > Pseudomonadota > Alphaproteobacteria > Rhizobiales > Beijerinckiaceae > Methylosinus. Next base: position 8,912 of record PQAN01000201.1, on the reverse strand, counting down.
GACGATCGTTTTCGACACGCGCGACGCGCTCACTGCTCATGGCGACGGCCCGCCCAGCGCGGAGACGCGCTGGCTGCGCGAACTGACGCGCAATCTCGACATACCGGAGCTCGAGGTCGTGCCGCGCGATCACGTCATCACCAAGACCTTCTATCTGCTCGATGGTTTCTACGGGCGCACGACGAACGGCAAGACCTGGGTCGAGGCGCTGCCGCCCGAGCAGAAGGACGATCCGGCGCGGCCCGTGCGCGCGACCGACAGCGTCTCGTCGATCGTCATCACCTCCAATGATCTGGCCGCCGCCTGGGCCGTCGACCGCAACGGCCAGCCGCTCCATACGCTGACGCCGGGCGGCGCGCGCCAGCGCGAATTGGCGATCCGCGGCGGCGTCAATCTCGTCATGTATACGCTGACCGGCAATTACAAATCCGATCAGGTGCATGTGCGCGACCTGCTGGAGAGGCTCGGGCAATGAGCGATATCGCGCTCGCCTTCACTCCTCTTCTGCCTTGGCCCGCGCTCGCGGCGCTGGCCGCCGTCGGCGTGATCGTCCTGTTTGCGTCATTGCGCGCGCATGGGCGCGGCGCCGTGTGGCGCGCGCTCGCGCTCGCGTTGACGCTGCTGGCGCTCTGCGATCCGGCGCTGGTGCGCGAGCAGCGCGAGCCGCTGAAAACAATCGTTCCTGTCGTGCTCGACCGCAGCGAGAGCCAGACGATCGGCGAGCGGATGGCGCAGACCGACGCCGCCAAAGCCGCGTTGGAGGCCGCGCTCGCCAAGCTCGGCGACGTCGAGCCGCGCTTTATCGACAGCGTGCGGCAGGGCGGCGCGACGGATGGCACGAAGCTGTTCCAGGCGTTGGAAGACGGCCTGAAGGACGCGCCGCGCGAACGCATCGGCGCGGCGATCCTCGTCACCGACGGAATTGTTCACGACATTCCGGCCAGGGTCGCCGCGCTCGGCTTCAAGGCGCCTCTGCATGCGCTCGTCACCGGCCATGACGGCGAGCGCGACCGCCGCATCGAACTCGTCGAAGCGCCGCGCTTCGGCATCGTCGGACGCGATCAGATCATCCGCGCGCGCGTCGTCGACAGCAATGTCGGCGGCGCCGAGCCCGTCGTCATCGCGGCGCGCCGCGACGGCGAGCCGCTCGCGCCGATCGCCGCGAGAGCGGGCGAAGTCGTCGATATTCCGGTGCGCATCGAGCATGGCGGGCAGAATGTCGTCGAGCTCGAGGCGCCCGTGCTGCCGAACGAGCTGACCGCCGTCAACAACAAGGCGGTCGTCACGATCGAGGGCGTGCGCGACCGGCTGAAAGTGCTGCTCGTCTCCGGCGAGCCGCATCCGGGCGAGCGCAGCTGGCGCAATCTGCTGCGCTCCGACGCCAATGTCGAGCTCGTGCATTTCACCATTCTGCGCCCGCCCGAAAAGCTCGACGGCACGCCGGCGCATGAGCTGTCGCTCATCGCCTTCCCGACCGCCGATCTGTTCGGCCGCAAGATCAACGAATTCGATCTCATCATCTTCGATCGCTATTCGAACCAGACGATTCTGCCCTCCGTCTATTTCGACAACATCGCCCGTTATGTCGACAATGGCGGCGCCTTCCTGATCGCAACGGGGCCGGATTTCGCCACCGTGCAGGGGCTCTATTATTCGCCGCTCGAAGGCGTCATACCGGCGCGGCCGGACGGATCGCTTTATGAACGGGCGTTTCGCGCGCATGTGAGCAAGGATGGCGAGAAGCATCCCGTCACGCGCGGACTCGAGGGCTCGCGCAGCAATCCTCCCGCCTGGGGCGAGTGGTTCCGTCAGGTCGACGCCGACGTTGTGAAGGGCAATTCCATCCTGTCGGGCGCGAACGACAAGCCTCTGCTCGTGCTGTCGCGCGAGGGCAAGGGCCGCGTCGCGACGCTGCTCACCGATCAATTATGGCTCTGGGCGCGCGGCTATGACGGCGGCGGACCGCATGTCGATCTCATGCGTCGCCTCGCCCATTGGCTGCTGAAGGAACCCGATCTCGAAGAGGAGGCGCTACGCGCCAGCGCCCATGGCCACGACATCACGCTCGAGCGGCAGAGCCTGAAGGACGATACGACGCCTGTGACGGTCGCCACGCCGTCCGGCGCGCGCGCGCAGATCGCTCTTTCGCGGGCCGAGCCTGGCCTGTCGCGCGCGCATTACGCCGCGAAGGAGATGGGGCTCCATATGTTCGAGAGCGGCGAGTTGAAGGCGCTCGTCAATGTCGGCCCGGAAAATCCGCGCGAGTTTCGCGAGGTCGTATCGACGACGGAAAAGCTGCGGCCATTGGCGGAAGCGAGCGGCGGAACCGTGCGGCGCCTCGCAAGGGACGCGGGCGGCGCGATCGCCCTGCCGCGCATCGTCGCGATGCGCGACGCCTCCACATTCGGCGGCGCCGATTACATCGGCGTGAAGCGAACGGAAGCGAGCACGCTGCGCGGCGTCGAGGTCGCGCCTCTGGCGATCGGACTGTGGGGGATGCTGGCGCTGCTCGGGGCGATCGTATTCGCTTGGGGGTGGGAGGGGCGTAGATAGAGCGCGGCCAACGCCTGGAATCTTTCCGTATTTCATTGAAACACGGAAAGATTCCAGTTTCCTGTTTGGACGCGTTTCCGACGCCGAGCCGGCTTCCGCTTCGGCTGGAAACGCTCTAGTCCATATCGTCGGATCGAATATCCATATACCCGCTCCTCACGCGGACGAGTTCTATGACGTCCTCCGCCAACCTGTAGAAAAGAACGTAGTTTCCGACCGGCAAGCTGCGTACGCCGGGCGCCAGTTCGGGCCTGGTCCGTCCGGCTCGCGGATTGTCGCGAAGCATTGCGAGCGCCTTCTCGATCCGATCGAGCAATCTGTCTGCCGCCGCCGGGCTGTCGTCGGCCACGAACCGCCAGATTTCTATGAGATCCAAGCGTGCACGCGGAGTGCGGACGATATCATTTCCCATGCGGCGCGACAGTCTTCGCGCGGCGCGCCGCCGCCTTGATCTCCGCCATATCTAGCGGCTGCGAAGGACCGCTGGTGAGACCTTCCTGAATATCCGCACGAAGCGCCGTGAGTTTCGCTTCCCGCAACTTCTCGCGCTCCTCGAGCAGCCGGAGACTGTCGCGCATGACTTCGCTGGCGGACGCGTAGCGTCCGCTCGCGACCAAGCTCCTCACGAATTCTTCGAAATGCTCGCCCAATGTGTAGCTCGAGGCCATCGGTTCCGCTCCTTGCCGCAGGTTGAGAATATCACTTTATGATATACGCGACAAAGGCGTCCGTGACGCGGCCACTGAATCGCTCAGCAGGCGTCGGCGGGAAGCGCGCCGGCCGCGCCCTTCGAATAGTCTTCCGACCGCATCTCGATGAGCCGCGACGCCGCGCGCTGGAACTCCTGCGCCTCATGGCCGGTCGGCGCGTCGTAGAGGTCATGCGCCTCCGTCTCGGCCGACAGGACGAGCCTTACTTTCTTCTCATAGAGAATATCGACGAGCGTGATGAAGCGCTTCGCCTCGTTGCGGCGATCGAAACTCATCGCCGGCGCATTCTCGACGATGATCGTGTCGAAGGCTTCGGAGAGCGCCAGATAGTCCGAGGCGCCGAGCGGGCGCGAGCAGAGGTCTTCGAATTGGAAACGCGCGACGCGCTGCGCGGCTTCGGGGACGCCGATCTCGCGGCTTTTCACGCGCAGCGTCACGGGCGCGCCCTTCGCCGCTCCCGTCAGAGCGAGGAACAGAGCGTCGATGGCGTGGCGCGAGCGTTCGCCGGGCGGCGTGAAAAACACTTCGCGCAGCGCATTCTTCTCGAGCCGGAAATCAGTTCGCGCGTCGAGGCGTAGAATGTCGAGTCTCTTCTGCAGCAGGGCGATGAATGGCAGGAACAATTCGCGATTGCGTCCACCCTCGTAGAGCCGCGCCGGCTCGACATTCGACGTCGCCACCACGACGACGCCTTGCGCGAGCAGCGCGGTGAAGAGGCGCGACAGAATCGTCGCGTCGGCGATGTCGGTCACGGAGAATTCGTCGAAGCAGAGAACGCGCGTCTCGTGCGCGAGGTCCGAGGCGACGCGCGCGACCGGATCGGCCTCGGCGCTCTGGCGCGCGCGGTGCAGGCGGGCGTGCGCGTCCGCCATGAAGGCGTGGAAATGCGCGCGGCGCTTCGACTCGATGTCGAGCGCGTCGAAGAACAAGTCCATCAGCGTCGTCTTGCCGCGCCCGACGGGCCCGAAAATATACAGTCCCCGCGGCGCGGAATCGCTCGTGCGTTTGCGCGAGAACCAACCGAGAGCGCGCGCGGCGAACGTGCGCGGCCCCTGCTTCGCGCCGGCGGACCCGCGCTCGTTCAAGCGGCGCGCGAGCGCATCGAGCTTTTCCAGCGCAGCGACCTGCGCCGCGTCGCGCTCCATCGCGCCGCTCGCGACGAGCGCGTGGTAGCGGGAGAGAAGAGGGCGGGGCGCCGTCATGGATTGCTACGGCAGTCGGTTGTCTTGAGTCTTTCCGTGTTTCATTGAAACACGGAAAGACTCAAGCTTCTTGTTTTGACGCGTTTCCGACGCCGAACCGGTTTCCACTTCGGCTGGAAACGCTCTAGAGACTGCCGACTGCCCATCGCCGATTGCCCGTCCGTGAAAATCTGCTGCATCATGTCGCATCGAAGTCAAAGCCGCCGCATTCGGCCGCTCGCGGCGTCGAATGCGCCGTCACGCAATTCGCAATAGAGCAGTCGCGACGGATCGACCGGCCCCGGCATGACGATTTTTCCGCGTGGGACGCGGGCGAAGCCGAGGCGCGAATAATAATCCAGATCGCCGACGAGCAGCACGAGCCCATGCCCGGCGTCGCGCGCCGCATCCAATGATTTCTTCACCAGCGCTTCGCCTAGTCCCTGCGAGCGGAAGGCCGGCTCCACGGTGAGCGGGCCGAGCAGCAGGGCGGGAGAATTGTCGATCAGAATGGGCGTCATTCGGTTCGCGCCGACGAGCAGCGTGCCGACATGCGCGACGAAAGACAGCGAGAGATCGGGCTCGACGCCCTCGCGCAGCCGATAGGCCGTGCGCGCATAGCGTCCGGGCCCGAAAGCGCGCTCCTCGAGCTTTTCGACGGCGGGCGCGTCGCCCGGCGTCTGCGGCGAGAAGCGGATGACGAGATCGATCATGGAAATGGCGCATAACATGCGGGGCGCGCTCGGCAAAGGCGATGTTTCCGCATGCGCGGCGGGACTGTCGCGGGAAAGGCGCGAATTTTGCTGACGGCGGCGCATGAGCGCAATCTGGATCAGACCTGCGACGCTCGCCGACGCTGGCGTGATCGCGACCCTCAACATCGCCTGCTGGCGCGAGACATATGCAGGGTTGGCGCCCGCCGACGCCTTGGCGGAGCTGTCGGTCGAGGAGCGCGTCGAACATTGGCGCGGCATATTGGGCGGCGCATCGCCGCAGAGCGTCTTTCTGGCTGTCGCCGAGGACGGCTCGGCGGTGGGCTTTTCCCACTGCCGATCCCAGAGGACCGGACTCGCCGGGAGGTTCGGCTACGGCTGCGAAATCTCGGCGATCTACCTTCTAGAGCGGGCGCAGCGGCGTGGCGTCGGCCGGCGGCTGATGAGTCTGATGGCCGAAGGCATGCGGGCGCGCGAGATCCGGTGGGCGAGCCTATGGGTGCTGCGCGACAATCTTCCCGCGCGCCGTTTTTACGAAATCCTGGGCGGCAGGAGAATCGGCGCCGAGCGATTGTGGCGTGGGGTTCCGGAAATCGTCTATGGCTGGCGGGACCTGAAGCGTCTGACGAGGGGTGAGGCGCGTGTTTTGACGCGAGACTCCGCATGACCGCGATCGAGATCAGACCCGCGACGGACGCCGACGCGGAAGCGATCGCCGCCGTGCATGTCGCCGCATGGCGCGAGACCTATGAGGGACTGGCGCCGGCCGAAGTTCTGGCGGCGCTATCGGTGGAAGAACGCGCCGCGCGTTGGCGCGCCGTTTTGAGCGAGCCGGACGCGCCGACGCGGTCGGCCGTCTTTCTGGCGCTCGCCGAGGACGGCTCGGCCGCGGGTTTTGCGTCCTGCGGCCCGCAGCGCAGGGAGGCGCTGTCGGCGGCCGGCTACAAGGGCGAGTTTTCGGCGGTCTATATTCTGAAGTCCGCGCAGCGGCGCGGCGTCGGGCGTCGCTTGATGGCGTTGATGGCGGAAAATCTCCTTGCGCGGAGCCTCGACCGGGCGAGCCTCTGGGTGCTGCGGAACAATTTTCCGTCCCGCCGCTTCTATGAAGCTCTGGGCGGCCGCAAGATCGCCTATGAGGGGCTGTGGCATGGCGTTCCGGAGGTCGCCTACGCATGGCGCGACCTCACGCGGCTCGTTTCTCACCAATAGGGAGAAAAGGCCGCGCCGTCGAAGATCTCGGCGAGGCGGGCGCGCGTCGCGCGCGTCGCCCCTTCCGGCAATTCGTTCAGCGCGAAAAAATTAGCCTCGGCGATCTCCCGATCGGGCGCGCGCGGCGCGCGCTGGCGGAAGGCGCGCACGACAAACAGCGCGACATGGTCACGCCGCGACACGCGGCGGTTGAGATAGACGCCATGCAGCGCCGCCGGTCCCTCGAGGACGATATTGCCCTCCTCGGCGAGCTCGCGCTCCAGCGCCTGTTCGAGCGTCTCTCCGGCCTCGACGCCGCCGCCCGGCAAATAATAGCCGGAAATATAGGTGTGCCGCACCAGCAGCACGCGGTTCGACGGGTCGACGACGAGGCCGCGCACGCCGAGCGTCATCGGCCGCGCCGCGAGCGCGCCGAGCGTGATGACGCGCGACGTCAGCCGGCTCAGCACGCCGCGCTCGCCGACGACATTCGTCTTGCTCATGGGCATAGCGCTCGAGCGGGGAGGGAGGCCGTTTCAAAAATGTAGCGTTCCATCCGCCGACACTCTAGAAAGCTTCTAAGTCGACGCCCGTCGATCCGACATGAGAGCGTTTCCCGCCGAAGCGGACGGCGGTTCGGCGGGCGAAACTAATGAGCCGAAGTCTTGCCATGTTACGATGAACACGCAAAGACTCTAGTCCCGGTTTCCCGCCTCGCGCAAGGAGCGCCTTCGTTTGAAAGCCTTTTCCGATCTCTCGGAGCGAGAGATTCTCGCCGTCGCCATCGCCTCGGAAGAAGAGGACGGGCGCATCTATCTGAGCTTCGCCGAAGACTTGGCGGAACGCTATCCGTCTTCGGCGAAGGTCTTCGAGCAGATGGCCGAGCAGGAGGCGAGCCATCGCCATGCGCTGCTCAATCTCTATCAGAAGCGTTTCGGTCCCAATCTGCCGCCGATCCGGCGCGAGGACGTCAAGGGCTTCCTGCGCCGACGGCCGATCTGGCTCACGCGCAACCTGCCGCTCGAGACGATCCGCAAGGAAGCGGAGACGATGGAATATGGGAGCGCGCTGTTCTACGAGAGAGCCGCCGAGCGCGCGACCGACGTCGGCGTTCGCAAGCTGCTCGGCGATCTCGCCGCCGTCGAGAAAGGCCATGAGAACATCGCCATGCGCATCGGCGCGGCCGTTCTCACGCCCGGCGCCAAGAAGGCGGAAGACGCCGCCTATCAGCGCTTCTTCATCCTGCAATATGTGCAGCCGGGCCTCGCCGGCCTCATGGACGGCTCGGTGTCGACGCTCGCGCCGCTGTTCGCGGCGGCGTTCGCCACGCAGAATAATTGGGAGACGTTTCTCGTCGGCCTCGCGGCTTCGATCGGCGCCGGCATCAGCATGGGCTTCGCCGAGGCGCTTTCGGACGACGGCTCGCTCACCGGCCGCGGCTCGCCGCTGCTGCGCGGCGGCATTTGCGGGCTGATGACCGCGCTCGGCGGGCTCGGCCATACCTTGCCCTATCTCGTTCCGGACACGATCGCCGATCATTTCAAGATCGCCACCACCATCGCCGGCGTCGTGGTGTTCTTCGAGCTCTGGGCGATCGCGTTCATCCGCGCCCGCTACATGGACACGCCGTTCCTGCACGCCGTGTTCCAGATCGTGCTCGGCGGCGCCATCGTGCTCGCCGCCGGCATTCTCATCGGCGGGGCGTGAGGCTCAGGACGAAGGAAAAACATGAGCTTTGTTCTCGCCCATCTTTCGGACGCGCATATCGGCCCTATCCCGCGGCCGAGCCTCGGCGAACTCATCGGCAAGCGGCTGACGGGCTACGCCAACTGGCTGCACAGGCGCGCCGCGGCCCATGACATGGGCGTGCTGGCGAGCCTCGTCGCCGATATCGCCGCGCAGCGGCCCGATCATGTCGCCATGACCGGCGATATCGTCAATATCGGCCTCGACGCCGAATTGGCGCTGGCGAAACATTGGCTCGAGAGCCTCGGCCTGCCAGGCGACGTGAGTTTCACGCCCGGCAATCACGACGCCTATGTGCAAGCCTCCGTCGCCCGCGTCGCGGAGACTTTCGCCCCCTGGACGACGTCGGAGGACGCGGGCGCCGAAGGGTTTCCCTTTCTGCGCCGGCGCGGCGGGATCGCGCTCATCGGACTGAGCTCCGCCGTGCCGACGGCGCCTTTCGTCGCCTCGGGGCGGCTCGGGCCGGAACAACGCGCCAGACTGGCGGCGCTGCTGGACGCGACTCGGGCGGAAGGGCTCGCGCGCGTCGTGCTGCTGCATCATCCGCCGCACCGGGGCGGCGCGAAGCTCCTGCGCGGGCTCGACGACGCCGGCGAACTGGAGGCGATCATCGCCCGCCATGGCGCCGAACTGGTGCTGCACGGCCACAACCATAAGATTAGCGTGCATCGGCTGCCTGGGCCGACGGGCCGCGTGCCGGTCGTGGGCGTCGCCTCCGCCTCGGCCAAGGCCGGATCGCACTCCCATCGCGCGGCCTATAATCTGTTTTCGATCGAGCGGCGCGAGACGGGCGTCGCCATTACGGCGCGCTCGCGCGGGCT
>PQAN01000200.1 GCA_003105285.1 Methylocystaceae bacterium | reverse complement strand
CTCCAACTCGCTTCGTCCGAGATATCGCTGCGCCGGAGGCCGTTTCTATTCATAGGAAAAGGCTCGGCGCGAACCGAGCCCTTCTAGAGCATTTGCCGACGAAGTGGAACAGGGCGCGGGACTTCTTCCAGTAGCGCCGGGTGACGGATGCGAACCCGAAGGCTCGCGGTCCGCGCCCACCTCCCGAAGGACGGTGAGCTCACTCCCGCGCAGACCCGCCTTCCGCCTCACTCCTCCGAAGCGTCGTCGTCCTCGCCGGCCGCGTCGAGAATGCGTTCGGCGATGAGGCCGGCGTTCTCGCGGATCGCCTGTTCGATCCGGTCGGCGGCCTCCTTGTTCTGCTTGAGGAAGGCCTTGGCGTTCTCGCGGCCCTGGCCGAGGCGCTGGCTGTCGAAGGAGAACCAGGCACCGGACTTCTCGACGACGCCGGCCTTGACGCCGAGGTCGACGAGTTCGCCGACCTTTGAGACACCCTCGCCATACATGATGTCGAACTCGACCTGCTTGAACGGCGGCGCGACCTTGTTCTTGACGACCTTGACGCGGGTCTGGTTGCCGATGACCTCGTCGCGGTCCTTGATGGAGCCGATGCGGCGGATGTCGAGCCGCACGGACGCGTAGAACTTCAGCGCGTTGCCGCCGGTCGTGGTCTCGGGGTTGCCGAACATGACGCCGATCTTCATGCGGATCTGGTTGATGAAGATGACGAGCGTGTTGGAGCGGTTGATGGTGGCGGTGAGCTTGCGCAGCGCCTGGCTCATCAGCCGCGCCTGCAGGCCGGGCTGCGCGTCGCCCATCTCGCCCTCGATCTCGGCGCGCGGCGTCAGCGCCGCGACCGAGTCGACGACGAGCACGTCGACCGCCCCCGAGCGCACCAGAGTGTCGGTGATCTCCAGCGCCTGCTCGCCGGTGTCGGGCTGGGAGATCAGCAATTCCTCGAGATTGACGCCGAGCTTGCGGGCGTAGACGGGGTCGAGCGCATGTTCGGCGTCGACGAAAGCGCAGACGCCGCCCTTCTTCTGCGCCTCGGCGATGACATGCAGAGCGAGCGTCGTCTTGCCCGAGGATTCCGGACCATAGATTTCGACGATACGTCCCCGCGGCATCCCTCCGACGCCGAGCGCGATGTCGAGCCCGAGCGAACCTGTCGAAATCGTCTCGATCTCGACGGCCTTCTGGTTCTTGCCGAGCCGCATGATGGAGCCTTTGCCGAAAGCGCGCTCGATCTGCGACAGGGCGGCGTCCAGCGCCTTGGTCTTGTCCACGGAGGTTCCTTCCACGAGGCGGAGATTGGCTTGGCTCATGAGCGATGATTCCTTCTGGCACGGGTGGGGCGGCGGGCGCAATGGCGGCGCGACGGTCGGCGGGGCTCGTATTCAATGACTGGATGAAGAAGTCTTATGAACGCTATTGTGCATGATTTGTTCTTTCCGCCAAGTTCTTTTTTTGTTCACATCGTTGCCGATGGCGCGGCGACGCGGCGGGTGTCTAAACGCCGGCCGGCGGCGCCTCGGCAATGTGGACATCGCGCTCTGCCCATGCGATCCGATCTGCGCGACATTCGAGGAGGAGCGTGTTGACGCAGGTTACCATTTTCGTGTGCACGGCGTGCCGCCTGGGCGGGGACGTCGACAATCGGCCGGGCCAGATCCTGCTCGAGCGATTGCATGCGCGTCTGCCGCCGCATGAGCGGGAGTCCGTCGCGATCGAACCGGTCGAATGCCTCGGCGTGTGCAAGCGCCCGTGCACAGTGGCCTTGGCGGCCGAAGACAAATGGACCTATGTCATCGGCGATCTCGACGCGGTCGGCGACGTCGACGAACTCCTCGCCTCCGCCCGCGGCTTCGCGGCGAGCGAGAACGGCATCGTGCCGTGGAAGGATCGGCCGAACGCGTTTCGCAAGGGCGTCGTATCGCGCGTTCCACCTCTCGCCGCCGCGAAAGCGCGGCCGTGACGGGGGCGATATAGATCGGCGATCCAGGAAGTTACGGGCGGCTTCCGGATCGCTCTCGAGCTCACGCTCCTCGCACCGACGGATGCCCGAGGCCGGCGGCGCTATTCCGCCTTCGCGCGTTCGATCGATTCCGAAATGATCCGCCGCGCCGCATCGGCGTCGCCCCAGCCGGCGGACTCGACCCATTTGCCGGGTTCCAGATCCTTATAATGGCTGAAGAAATGCTCGATCTGCCGCGTCGTGATCTCGGGCAGGTCGGTGTAGTTCTGCACCTTGTCGTAGCGGCGCGTCAGCTTGGGCGCCGGCACCGCGACGATCTTCTCGTCGCCGCCCGCCTCGTCCCGCATATAGAGGACGCCGATCGGCCGCACGGCGATGACGGCGCCGGGCGCGATCGGCCGCGTATTGGCGACGAGCACGTCGCAGGGGTCGCCGTCGCCCGACAATGTGTGGGGAATGAAGCCGTAATTGCCGGGGTAGCGCATCGACGTATAGAGGAAACGATCGACGACCAGAGTTCCAGAGGCCTTGTCGAGTTCATATTTGATCGGCTCGCCGCCGAGCGGAACTTCGATGACGACATTCACTTCATGGGGAGGATTCACGCCGATCTGAATTGCGTCGAGACGCATCAAAAACTCCGTATGGGGACAGAAGGAAGGTCTATTAACGAACGGGCGCGGACACGAAGCCGAATGCGACGCGCGTCAGCATGTCGTCTCCGAAACGCTCTTCCGCGCGGCGGATCGGCAGGCCGCCGAGCCGTCGATAGAAGGACAGCGCCTTGTCATTGTCCGCGAGCGCCCAGACGACGGTGGAAAGATAGCCATGCTCCGCGAGTTCCTGGCGGGCGGCCGCGAACAGTCGCCGGCCGAACCCGAGGCCCTGGTATTCGGGCAGAAGATAAATCTCGAAAATTTCCCCCGAGTAAGGCATCGATGGCACGCGGTTGCGGCCGTAGGTCACATAGCCGATGATCTGATGATCGAATTCGAGCACCAGCAGGCCGCTGCCTCTCACGATCGCCGTTTCCCACCACACTGGGCCGCGCCGCGCGATCATGCGCTCGAGTTCTCCGCCCGGGATGATGCCGCGATAGGCGTCGCGCCACGAAAGGTCATGCACATTCGTGATCGCCTCGGCGTCGCCGGGCGCGGCATGGCGGATTGAGAAGGCGATTTTGACCATAGGCCGATGTTAGGTCCCGAGCCCCCGGTTCGGCAAGACCTAGCTGCCGATAAAGCGAACAAAAATAAAAGGGGACGTTCGAAACGCCCGCCCGGCGGGCCGCGCGCGTCTCGGCCCGCGCATGATGCGTCGCATCAAATCAGCAGGCCGGTCGTCGCGCCGGCGAGCAGCACGACGCCGATGAAACCCCGGTAGGCCACGAACGGCCAAGCCGAAAATCTCTCGAGAATGCGCATCAGGCTCCAGATCGCGGCAAAGGCGGAGATCGAGGCGACGACGAGGCCGACTGCGAGAACGGACCAGCCATGCGCGTCGAGATGGGCCTTGAACAATTCGTAGAGCTCCTTCAGCCCGGCGAGGGTGATCGCCGGCAGGCCGAGCAGAAAGGAGAATTGCGCCGCCTGCTCGCGTTTGAGGTCGAGGAAGAGCGCGGCCGTCAAGGTCGAGCCGGAGCGCGAGACGCCTGGAATCAGCGCGCCGACCTGCGCCAGCCCGACGATCAGCGCGTCCTTGAGGCTGACGTGATCGAGCGTGCGCGTGTGATTGCAATAGAGTTCCGCGATGGCGAGCAGCGCCGCCATGACGATGCAGGAAATGCCGATCACGGGAAGCGTGCGCAGCGGCGAGCCGCAGGCGTTCAGCACGCCCGAGAGCGCGATTCCGGCGAGGCCGATCGGCACGGTCGCCAGAGCGATCCAGACGACGAAGCGAAAATTCCAATCCTTGAAGTCGCGCCGGACGACGGCCTGGACCGAACCGGTCGCGAGAGTGCGGACGTCGCTCCAGAAATAGCTGACGACGGCGGCGAGCGCGGCGAGCTGCATGGCGGCGGAGAAGGCGGAGCCGGGGTCCTTCCAGCCGAGCAGGGCCGGAACGATGCGCATATGCGCTGTCGAGGAGATCGGCAGCAGTTCGGTTATGCCTTGTACGACGCCGAGCGCCGCGACCTTCGCATAGCCGAGCTCCACGAAGCCGGTGTCGAGACCTGAAGTGCAAGCCAAGGCCATTTTCGTCGTTCTCCGCTCGAACGAGGCTGCAATGTGCGGCGCGCTCGATTCGAGGCGCGGCGGGTCGAGACTTGTCTCAGACCCGCGCCTTCGGATCAACCGGGAAGCTCGCGGTGGTGAAGCGATCGGGTGAAGGTTTCCTCGCCCTTCGAGACGCCCGCTTCGCGGGCTCCTCAGGATGAGGAAACCTCCACCCGACCGCCCTGAGACTACACGCGCTCTTCGACGCTCCGCTCGATGATATGCGCCAGATCGGTCATGATGGCGTTGAGGTCGTAGTTCTTCGGCGTATAGACCGCCGCCACCCCGTTCTCGCGCAACAGCTTCTCGTCGGCCGGCGGAATAATGCCGCCGACGACGAGCGGCACGTCGCCGATGCCGCGCTCCTTCATGAGCCGCAGGACCTCGTGCGCCAGCGTCACATGCGATCCGGAGAGGATGGAGAGACCGATGCAATGCGCCCCTTCCTTCTCCGCCGTTTCGACGAGTTCTGCGGGCGTCGAGCGGATGCCGGCGTAGATCACGTCGAAGCCCGCGTCGCGGGCGCGCACGGCGATCTGCTCGGCGCCGTTCGAATGGCCGTCGAGTCCCGGCTTGCCGACGAGGAATTTGGCGCGCTTGCCGATCTTGGTCGAGACGCGCTGCACCTCGGTGCGCACATCGTCCAGCGCGCCGCCGACCTGGCGGGCCGTCGCGCTCACGCCGGTCGGGGCGCGATATTCGCCGAATGCCTGACGCAGCACCGAGCCCCATTCGCCGGTCGTCACGCCGGCCTTGGCGGCGGCGATCGACGGCTCGACCATATTGCGGCCTTCCTTGGCGGCGCTCGCCAGCGCCTTCAGCGCGGCCTCCACCGCCTTGGCGTCGCGCTGCGCGCGCCACGCCTGGAGCTTTTCGATCTGCTCGGCCTCGACATGCTCGGGCACGACCATGATCGCGGTCTCGCCGGAGGTGAGCGGCGAAGGCTCGCCCTCGGTGAATTTATTGACGCCGACGACGATCTGCTCGCCGGCCTCGATCGCCTCGAGGCGCGCGGTGTTGGATTTGACGAGCTTCGACTTCATATAGCCGATCTCGACCGCAGCCGCCGCGCCGCCGAGCTCGTCGATCTTCTTCAGCTCCGCGAGCGCTTGCGTCTTCAGCGCCGCGACCTTGGTCGCGATCGCCGGATTGCCGTCGAAAATATCGCCATATTCGAGCAGATCGGTCTCATAGGCCATGATCTGCTGCATTCTGAGCGACCATTGCTGGTCGAAGGGACGCGGCAGGCCGAGCGCCTCGTTCCAGGC
>PQAN01000199.1:3842-4185 GCA_003105285.1 Methylocystaceae bacterium | reverse complement strand
ATCGGAGAGAAAGGGGGTACGGCGAGCGCTCGCCGTACCCATGAGCTGTTGACGGCGCTGCTTCGGCACGAACACGCATCGTTGGCTCTGGCCCAACGTTGCAGTCGGATCGCAGCCCCTGCGCCCTTGTTCGCGGCTGTTCTGAATTATCGTCACAGCCCCATATCGCTCGGCGCTTCGCACGTCCTCTCACAGGGGGTCGAGATCATCGCGGCGCGGGAGCGCACCAATTACCCGCTCGCTCTGTCGATAGACGATTTCGGCGAGGGCTTCGGACTCGTCGCGCAGACGCATGCTCCGATCCGGCCGGAGGCGATTTGCGCCTATATGGAGGTTGCGTTGG
>PQAN01000199.1:0-3800 GCA_003105285.1 Methylocystaceae bacterium | reverse complement strand
GTTGGCCGAGCTGACGCGCGCGCTCGAGCAAGATCCGGAGGCGCCGATATCGGCGTTGGACATTCTGCCCGAGGCCGAGCGACGACAGATTGTGGTGGAGGACAACGAGACTGGGACGGAGTTTTCACGGTACGCATGTCTGCACGAAATGTTCGAGGCGCAAGCCGCCAAGACTCCCGATGCGATCGCTTTGACGTTCGCGGACGATCGACTCACATATCGCGAGCTGAACGCCAGGGCCAATCGGTTGGCCCACCGGCTCGTCGAACTCGGCGTCGGTCCCGAGACCGTGGTGGGCGTCTGCGGGGAGAGGTCGCTGGAATTGGTCGTTGGCCTCATCGGCGTTCTGAAGGCCAGCGGGGCCTATTTGCCGCTCGACCCGGAAAATCCAGACGAACGGCTCGCCTACCTGATCGATGATGCGCGTCCGATGCTGATCCTGGCGCATGAGCGCTTTCGAACGCGTCTTCCGAAGGCTGTCGCGATTTTTTCTCTCGAGGAAATCGGCGCGTCGAAAGATGCGTGGAGCGACCGCGATCCTGGTCGGCGCGCGACGGCGGAAAATCTCGCTTATGTCATCTACACTTCGGGATCGACTGGACGGCCGAAAGGCGTCGCTGTCGCGCATCGCGGCGTCGTCAATCGTCTGCAATGGATGCAAGCACGCTACAGCCTGACGGAAGTCGACTGCGTGCTGCAGAAGACCCCTTTCGGCTTCGATGTCTCCGTATGGGAATTTTTTTGGCCGTTGACGGTCGGCGCGAGATTGACATTGGCGTCGCCGGACGACCACCGCGATCCGCGCCGTCTGAATGAAGTCATCGAGCGCGAGCGAGTCACGACTCTGCATTTTGTGCCGTCGATGTTGCAGACCTTTCTGAATGCGACGGAAGCCAGGGCTCTAGATGGCGTGCGTCGCGTGCTGTGCAGCGGCGAGGAGCTTTCGGCGGTTCTCGCAGGGCAATTCCTCGACCAGCAGACGCCGCAACTGCACAACCTTTATGGACCGACCGAAGCGTCGATCGATGTGACTGCCCATGAATGCGCGAGCGCCTCCAACGACGCGCGCGTTCCGATCGGCAGGCCGATTTGGAACACGCAGATATATCTGCTGGATGATTGCTTGCGGCCCACCCCTTCAGGCGCAGCGGGCGAACTTTATATCGGCGGCGTCGGTTTGGCGCGCGGGTATCTGGGGCGCCCGGACCTGACGGCGGAGCGCTTCATTCCCAATCCATTCGGCGCGCCTGGCGAACGCCTGTATCGAACAGGCGATTTGGCGCGCCGTCGACCCGACGGCGACATAGAATATCTCGGTCGTCTCGACGATCAGGTCAAGATCAGAGGGTTACGCATCGAGCTCGCCGAAGTCGAGGCCGCGCTATCGAAGCTCGACGCGATCGGCCAAGTAGCGGTCGTCGCGCGAGAAGACGCCGCCGGTGACAAGCGACTCGTCGCTTATGTGGTCGGACGCGACGGAGTGAAGCCGTCATGGGCGGATGTGCGGGCGGCGCTCCTGCACGAATTGCCCGAATATATGATTCCGTCGACTTTCGTGGCCATCGACGCCCTGCCTCTGACAGCGAATGGCAAGGTGGACCGAAAGGCTCTGCCGGCTCCGGACGCCGAGGCTGCCTCGAGACGCCGCCATATTGGGCCACGCACGGCGACAGAAGAGGCGCTGTGTCGAATTTGGGCCGAGGTGCTCGGCCTCGAAACGGTCGGCGTCGAAGACAATTTTTTCGAGTTAGGCGGTCATTCTCTCAAGGCTATACAGGTGATTTCCAGAATTTGGCGCGATCTCGGCGTCTCGCTCCCGATGTCGGCATTCTACGGTGCCGACGCTCTGTCGGCGGTTGCAGAATCGGTGGATATAATCCGGGGTCTCGAGTGTCTGAATTCGCTCCGCAATGCTTCTTCGTCGTCGAAGATCGAGGAGTTCGAAATATGAACGCTGCGGAGCTCGTGAGCGAAATGCGGTCGCGTGGCGTCAGCGTCTATCTGGATGGCGGGCGGCTGCGTTGCTCTGGCCCGCCCGGCGCCGTCACGGAGGAGATACGTCGAGCGTTGACGACGCATAAAGCGGACATCGCCGCCGCTTTGTCTCAACCACCGCGCCGGGCGTCTCCGGCGATTCAGCCGACGTCAGGTTCCGTTTCCCCTCCGCGGATGTCTTATGCCCAAAAGCGGCTGTGGTTCTTGGATCGGCTCGAGCCGCGAAGCGCTTCTTACAACATCGCCTTGGCGCTACGGTTGATCGGCGAGTTGGATCGAGGCGCGTTCGAAGCCGCTCTCGACGAGATCGTCCATCGACACGATGTCCTGAGATCGAGTTTCGTGGAGCGAGACGGGGAGCCGGTTCAAGTCATTCGCGCGAGCTCGAAGATCGAGACGCCGGTCGTCGACCTCGCCGGTGTCGAGGCAAGTCGCCGTGAAGCGGAGGCGCGCCGGTTGTTGCGCGAGGAGGCTAGTCGTCCTTTCGATCTAGCAGAAGACCCGCTGTTGCGCTGGCTTGTGATCGATCTGGGATGCAATGAAACAAGAGAGCCCGAACACATCGTTGCCCTCACCTTGCATCATATCGTGTCCGACGGCTGGTCGACCGCCGTTCTCACTCGCGAGTTTGCCATCCTGTACGAGGCGTTCGCCGCCGGCCGCGCGTCGCCGCTTCCGCCTCTTTCGCTCCAATACGCCGACTACGCCACTTGGCAGCAGGAGTGGTTGCGGGGCGAAATGCTGGAGAGGCAATTGGCCTATTGGCGAAACGAATTGTCGGGCGCTCTCTCGGTGTTGGAATTGCCGACCGATCGTCCGCGTCCAAGGAAACAGGATCACAGCGGCGCGACGCATCGCTTCGTCGTGAATGAGAAGACGACGCGCGCGCTGCGCACGCTTGGTCGAGAAGAGAACGCCACGCTTTTTATGACGTTGCTGGCGGCGTTTCAGATATTGCTCGCGCGCCACAGCGGGCAAACCGACATTTGCGTCGGTTCACCAGTTGCGAACCGACGTCTGGTCGAGCTTGAGGACCTGATCGGATGTTTCGTCAATACGCTGGTATTGCGCGGCGATGTTTCCGGCAATCCATCGTTTCGGGACTTTCTCGCCCGCGTGCGCGAGACGGCGCTCGGCGCCCAAGAGCACCAGGATGTGCCGTTCGAAAGATTGGTAGAGGAGTTGCAGCCGCAACGCGACCCGAGCCGTTCTTCCTTGTTTCAAGCGTTGTTCGTATTGCAGAACGCGCCGGCGAGCGAGTTGAAGCTGTCCGGGTTGCGCATCGAGCCTATGGCGACGAGCAGCGGGGCGACGAAATTCGATCTTTCGCTTTCGGTCATCGAGCATGATGGACAATTGTTTGCGCAGTTCGATTACGCCACGGCGCTGTTCGATGCCGAGACGATCGCGGGTCTGGCCGATCGCTATGTCGCTCTGCTCGCCGGAATCGTCGCCGATCCCCTGTGTCGGCTGGGAGACCTGCCGATGCTGGACGCGGACGAGCTTCGACGGGTCCTTTTCGCATGGAACGCTGCGCGGCAGGACGGTCCGAGCGACATGTGCGTTCACGAACTATTCGAGAAACAAGCGACGTTGACGCCGGACGCCGACGCGGTTGTTTTCGAAGGCGTATGTCTCACCTACCGTGAACTGAACGTCCGGGCCAATCGACTCGCGCATCGCCTCATCGCCGCGAAGGTCGGCGTGGAAACCGTGGTCGGGCTGTGCGTCGAGCGTTCCCTGGAGATGGTGGTGGGGCTGCTCGCCGTGCTGAAGGCGGGTGGTGCCTATGTGCCGCTGGACCC
>PQAN01000198.1 GCA_003105285.1 Methylocystaceae bacterium | reverse complement strand
ACGCGGCTGAAGGCCGCCGGCTTCGAGACGCATCGCCTCGTGTTCTCGCAAGAGGGCACGCCGGATATCGACAATCTCTTCGCCAAGATCGGCAGCGGCCGGCCGCATCTCGTCTTCGCTGGCCACACGGATGTCGTGCCGACGGGCGACCCTGGCCGCTGGCGTTTCGATCCGTTCTCCGGCGAGATCGCCGACGATAAGATATTCGGGCGCGGCGCGTCGGACATGAAGGGCGGCATCGCCGCCTTCGCCGCCGCTGCTCTGGATTATATCGCCGAGCATGGCGCGCCGAAGGGCGCGATCTCCTTCCTCATCACCGGCGACGAGGAAGGTCCGGCCGTCAACGGCACGGTGAAGATGCTCGATTGGGCGCGCGAGCGCGGCGAGATTTTCGACCATTGCATCGTCGGCGAGCCGACCAATCTCGAAGCCCTCGGCGACACGATCAAGATCGGCCGGCGCGGCTCGCTCAACGGGCGGCTGGTCGTGCGCGGCAAGCAGGGCCATTCGGCGCATCCGCATCGCGCCGAAAATCCGGCGCCGGTCGTCGCCCGCATCGTCACGGCGCTGTCGACCCACGTCTTCGACGAGGGGACGGAGCATTTCGACCGCTCCAATCTCGAGGTGACGTCGATCGACATCGGCAATAGCGCCGCCAATGTGATCCCCGGCGAAGCGCGCGCGCAGTTCAACATCCGCTTCAACAACGCCTGGACGCTGGAGACTTTGCAAGAGCAAATCCGCCGCGTCGTCGCGCAAGCGGCCGGCAAGACGCAGGTGGACGTCGAGTTCCTGCCTTGCAATTCGCTGCCCTTCCTGACCGAACCGGGAGATTTCACCGAACTCGTCGCGGCGGCGATCGAACATGTGACGGGGCGCCGCCCCGGCCTCTCGACGAGCGGCGGAACCTCGGACGCGCGCTTCATCACGCGCGATTGTCCCGTGCTGGAGTTCGGACTCCTCAACGAATCGATCCACGCCGTGAACGAACATGCGCGCGTCGCGGATGTCGACGGGCTGGCGGCGATCTATAAGCGGATCATCGAGACATATTTCGCGCGATAGGCGACGAGTCTGGAGAAGACCGAAGCGCCGAAACGGGCGTTGGCCGCCCCCATCAAAGAAACAGCCTGTTAGATGACGATAGGCCGCTCTAGCCAGCGGCGGCGCGTTCCAGCATGGTCGTCACCCATTTGTTGAGGCTCAATCCCGACCGTCTAGCCGCCGTCGCCACAGCCTTGTGCAATGCCGGCTCTATCCTCACCAGGAATTGCCCCGAGTAAGGCTTGTCGGGTTCTTCGCCCCTCTCTTCGCAAAACGCCAAATAATCGTCCACAGACTCTGCAAACGCACGCTTCAGTTCGTCGACCGAGCGCCCCTGGAAAGTGATGACGTCGCGCAGATCGACGACCTCTCCATGAAAGAGTTCGGCCTCTTCGTCGAATTCGACGATCGCTTCGTAACCTTTATAGGTCATGGCGTTCATGGCTTGATCCCGGCCTCGGAGAGAAAGCGTCGAACCGATTTAACCGCGCCTTTGTCCGTCTCTTTTTCGGGATGGGGGCGATGGAACACCGCGCGCACGCCGTTGAGAGCGATTCTGACGCGAGAGCCATTCCCTTCACGAAGGTCAGCGCCGAGCGCAGCGAGTAAAAGCTCGATCTCGCGCCAAGCGATATTGGCGCGCACTGGATCGGCGAAAACGGCTTCGAGCGTGGCTCGATGCTTTCCTGTGATATTCATATAGTATCACTTAATAGTATCGCTTCAAGCCCCGGCGCGCGGACAGATGGCTACCCGCGCTTTCTCACCTCCCGCTGCGCATAGCCGAGCTTGATGTTCAGCTCCTCCAGCACCTGCTCCGCCGCTTCCGGAATATTGGTGCCCGGCGGAAAGATGGCGCTGGCGCCGGCGTCGTAGAGCGCCTGGAAATCCTGCTCTGGGATCACGCCGCCGACGACCATCATGATGTCCTCACGGCCCGCGTTCTTCAACGCGTCGCGCAATTGCGGCGTCAGCGCCAGATGGCCTGCCGTCAGCGAGGACACGCCGACGCAATGGACGTTCTCGGCCGCCGCCTGCTCGGCCACTTCTTCCGGCGTCGCGAACAGATCGCCGATGACCACCTCGAAGCCGAGATCGGCGAAGGCCGAGGCGATGACCTTCTGGCCGCGGTCATGGCCGTCCTGGCCGAGCTTGGCGACGAGAATGCGCGGCTTGCGCTTGTCGTTCTCCTCGAAGGCCCGCGTCATGCCGCGCACGCGCACGACCTTGTCGAACTCCTCGCCCGCCTCGCGCGCATAGACGCCGGAGATGACATTGGCCTTGGGCTGATGGCGTCCGAACACCTTTTCCAACGCAAACGAAATTTCGCCGACGCTCGCCTTGGCGCGCGTCGCCTCGACCGCGAGGGCGAGGAGATTGGCGCCGCTCTTCGCGCCGTCCGTCAAAGCGTCGAGCGCGGCTTGCGTCGTCGCCTCGTCGCGCTCCCCGCGCAGGCGCTTCAGCTTCTCGATC
>PQAN01000197.1:4462-12553 GCA_003105285.1 Methylocystaceae bacterium | reverse complement strand
GGCGATCCCGGCGCGGTTCACCCGCCTCCCTCGGCCGGCGGCTCGTCCGCCCCGTCCTTGGGCTTGAAGCTCTTCATCGACGCCCAGGCTTCGATCAGCGTGCCGTCGACTGAAAAATGATCCGCGCTCAGAAGCCGCTTCACGCGCGGCTGCTCCAAGACCGCGTTCAGGAACTTCGCGGCGATGTCGCCTTCGAACAGTCGATCGCGGTTCTTTGAGAAAACCGAATGATCCCAGACCTGATCGTTGATCCCGAGGCCCACGAACCAGCGGAACAGGATGTCGAACTCCAGCCGCTCCATAAGCTGGCGCTCTGAGCGGATCGAATAGAAAGCCTGTAGAAGCATCGCGCGCAGCAATTTCTCGGGCGGGATCGACGGACGACCCATCGGCGAATAGAGCGCCGAGAACTGTTTCTCCAGCGTCGCCAGCGCCTCGCTCACCAGTTGCCGGATCGCCCGTAGAGGATGAGATTTCCCGATCCGCGCCTCGAGATCGACGTAACTGAAAAGCGTCCCAGTTCGCGCGTCATCGCCCCGCATGATTCACCCCACCGCAGCAGGGCCACTGAATCACGCCTCATTTCGAGAGACCAGCGACTTTTTCAACAGCCTGTTAGGCTTACTTGGAGCCTGAACGCTTGAGCCACTGCTTATGTTTCGAGTGTCCGCCCAGTTGCGTCCTGCGTCCGCCGGCAGACAGACTTTCGAGTTCCGTGTCGAGCGCATTCGCTTCATGCGGAACCGGTTCTTGGCATGTTTTCGCATGTTCACTCGTCTATCTCATAGAATGGTCGGGCGTACTCGAGGCTCTTCAGAGCTTAGAGCGATATTCCGAGTATTCGGCGAGAGCGGGCTTCTGCACGACGCGAATAAGAGCAGTCCGCATCGAGCAGTACAGGGCGCGACCTAGCGAAGTCGGCGGGCTACGGAAAGGCGAGGTCATGGCGTTCATCACGGTTACTCCTGAGGAGATCGCTGCTACCGCCAGAGCGGAGCTCTTCACCAAGGTTACGTCCCCGGAGACGGCGAAGGAACTTTTCAAGAAGACCGTGAGTCAGGTAGAAATTGAAATTT
Source organism: Methylocystaceae bacterium (assembly GCA_003105285.1). Lineage (GTDB taxonomy): Bacteria > Pseudomonadota > Alphaproteobacteria > Rhizobiales > Beijerinckiaceae > Methylosinus. The sequence goes on along the minus strand of PQAN01000197.1, from coordinate 11,477 downwards.
TCAGCTACTGCAATCGAACTTGCTGGTTCTGCCCGAACTCGTTCATCGACCGGCGCTCAAGCAATCAATTCATGCGCGAGGATTTATATTTGCGCATCATCGACGAACTCGCCGATATTGAATATGATCGCGTCGTCACCTACAGCCGATACAATGAACCACTTTCCGATCGCATCATTCTCGAGCGTCTTCGTCAGGCACGGAGACGCCTGCCGAATGCGCACTTGACGACTTTCACCAACGGCGACTATTTGACCGGCGAGTATTTGGACGAGCTTCGGGACGCGGGCCTCAACTCGATCAATATCATGACCTATCTCGGCAACACCGTGCGGTATTCGGACGTCAAAATGTTGACGGCCATGACGAGCAAGATCGCGCAGCTCGGACTACCGTGTGAATTCATCGAAGCAAAGGAGGGAGTCGGTTACGCCGCCGAACTCCGCTTCCGGGGAATGACGGTCAAACTTCTATCCCGAAATTTCGAACGCACGGGCGTCGATCGTGGGGGGCAGGTCCCGATCGGCTCCTATCAGCGTGAATCCTGGTGCCCTGTGGTCTTCAAGCATTTTTATGTCGACTGGAATGGAAGCGTGGCGCCATGCTGCAATATCCGGTCCGACATTCGCGAGCACGAGGCGCACGTCGTCGCTGATTTGAACGACGGGCTGACGATCTTCGAGGCCTACGCCGCAAGCGCTCTCGTGGATTGGCGCCGAAGTCTTTTCAACTATGGACCCAAGCAAGCGCCTTGCAACAGCTGTAGCCATTCGGTGCCGCAGGACTCGCCGGAAATGCGCGCATTGATCGCACAGATCGGTAATGACTTTATTACCTGAAATGACCTGTCGCCGTCGGCTTGCAGGGGTGGCCGAGAGGAGGAGCGAAGGGCGCTGTTCTATGGCGTCGTAACAGTCAGGCTTCAGAGGCGCATATGTCGAATATCCTGTTTTTTGTCGTGCACCAGGTAGGCTCGCTCAACGCCAGCCTGCAGCTCGCGGCGGACCTGAAATCGAGAGGTCACAAGGTGGTGTATGCCGGCCTCGCGGATTCCGCGGAGCTCATAAGAAACAACGGATTCGAATTCCATTCGTTATTCGAGAACTTCTTCCCGAGACACGCCTTCAAGAATTTGGACTATTATGACTTTTCCAAATGGTGGTGGCTGAATTCTCTCATCTCGGCCCGAAGGCGGCACACGCTGCTGGTTCGATTTGTCGACTATTTGCTCGCTGGCGGAGATGAGGAATTCCTCGGGCTGATGAAGGCTTTGCGCATCGATTTTGTGGTGTTCGGGGGCGTGCCGCATGTCGAATGGCTTGCGCTCATGGCCAGATCTTTGGGAGTTGGAGCAATATACCTCAGGGCCGCCTTTTCCGTGCCAGAAGGAGTGGGTTCGCCTCCCGCCTCATCTGGACTCGTCCCGACGCGCGAAGGGTCCCTGTGGCAGTCGTTTCGCGCACTAATTGCCTGGAAGCGGCACAATTTGTCGCGTGAATGGAACTCCAAGAAGATTGCGACATTGACCAAAAAGATCGCCGGCAAGTATGCCATTGGCGACTATCGAATGGATAGTCCATACAAGAAAGATTTTTCAGTCAGTCTCCCTGAGATGATTCCGTTCCATCCTAGTTTCGAGTTCGATCGGATCGACGTTCCCGATCGGCATTATATCGGGGCGTCGGTATGGCTGGAGCGCAGAGAGGTAGACTTCCCCTGGGAGTCGATAGCCGATGACAGGCCGTTGATTTATTGTGCTTTGGGCACGTATTTGTGGCACGCGAAATCAGATTACGATCGGTTTTTTCGAGAGGTCTCAAGAGTGGCGAAAGAGATGCCCGGTTGGCGCTGGGTCGTGGTGAAAGGCGGAGCTGTCGAAGCCGGGGATGGCGAATCCGCGTCTGAAAATGTCATTGTTGTCAACGAAGCGCCGCAGCTCGCCTTGCTGAAACGCGCGAGCGTCATGATCACACATGGCGGGGCGAATACGGTCAAGGAGTGCATTTTGTTCGGAGTTCCGATGGTGATATTTCCTATGGCGGGCGATCATCACGGCGTGGCGGCACGGGCAGTTTATCATGGACTCGCCACGCGCGGAGATTTCAAACATATCACGGCCGACGAATTGAAATTGAAAATCGCCACCGTCACGACGAGCCCCTATATTCGAGGCCAGCTTCGACTGATGCAGGAACGCTTTGCGGAAATGGAGGCTGCGAAGGTCGGCGTCAAGCTCGTAGAGTCTCTCGTTCGAAGTCGAAATAACGCTCATAGCGAGACCGCTCAGGTTCGCGTAGATAACTGAAAAGCGGCCTTCCCGAGTTCCGTCTACGATTTCGAGCGACACTCCCGAAGCGCCGAGCTCTCGTCGAACGAAACATTGCTCGGCGCTGGTTGGGCGTCTGCGCCTTGAACCCATTCGAAAGCTACGCGAAAAGTGGCGCCGCCGCCCGATGTCGTGTCCACTGAAATGTTACCGCCCATCTCATTCACCAGCTCGCGCACGATCGATAGGCCCAGCCCAGTCCCACTGGTCTTATCGCTCTTACGCCAGAAGGGCTCGAAGAGCTTTTCATGATCGTCCGATGCGACGCCTTCGCCGTGATCTATGACCTCGATTACGGCCGTCGGTCGAACTCGGACGGTGATAGTTCCCCCTTTTGGCTCGGCGCGTACGGCGTTTTCGACTAGATTGGTGACGATGCTCTCGATCGCCCACCGATAGCCGTGCACGAAGACAGGCGCTGGCGGAGGCTCGAGTTCTATGTGGCGTTCGCGTGCAACGACGATGGGCATGAAATCCGCAGCGACCATGAGCACTGTTTCACCGAGGTTCACGACTGGCGCTGCGGCGGCGTTGCGCTCCTTGATTTGAGCGAGAACGAGCAACTGGTCGACTACCCCTTGAATGCGCCGCACGTCGCGCTCGATATCGAGCTTGAGAGGATTGTCATGCAGCTTATCGACTCGCGCCCGCAGTATGGCGATCGGCGTGCGTAGCTCATGCGCGGCATTGGCCGTAAATCTCCGCTGTCGCGCCACTCCCTCGTCGACACGATGGAGCGCGCTGTTCACGGCGTCGACGAATGGCAGAATCTCCAGAGGAAGGCCGGCGCTGGAGACGCGCTGATGCAGGGAGTTAACGTCGATTTCGCCGACCTTCGCGGCGGCGGAACGCAATGGCGCGAGACCGGCCCTGACGACGACGAGAGCGACGACCGACATTACCGTGCATAATGGGAGGTAGGCGACGAAGTTCGTCAAACTCATGTAGTTATAAAGCTGGTACAGCACGTCGTCCCAATGGAACTCGCTTCCATAGACGATGATCTTGAGTCGCCCGAAGGGAGTGTCGACGGCCCTGTAATGTCCTCGGCCCGTCGGATTCGGGTCGTCCGTCAAATGAAACATGGAGGTCATCACATCGACGGAGGGCGCTTTACTGAATGCCGAAGCCAATCCTGTCGAGGAGCCAGGCAAAGGGCCTCCGGTTTCGGGGTCGACAACGGCGAACTTGAAACGGGGATTGCGGATCGAGTGGGCGCGCAGAGCGGCGGTGAGTTCCACATATATCGAGCCGTCGGCGTCTCTGCGTATCGATTCCAAAACGACGTCACGCCCCCGCTTGGTGGTCCAGCCTTCGAGGCCAGTATTGGCGTAGTCGCCGATTTTCAACGCTGTGAGCGGCAGATAGACCGTCGCCGGGAGGGTGAAGAAAGCCAGCACCGAACCGGCGACCCAATAAGCGACGAGACGAGACGAGAGCGCCTGGTTTCTTTTCACGTCCGGGACTTCGCCAGCATATAGCCGATCCCTCGCGCCGAATGAATGTCGACCTCGCCGCCGTGCTCCTTCAGGCGCTGACGCAAGCGCGACACCAACATCTTCAGCGCGTCGATCTGAACCGCCTTATCGAAGCCGTAGATTTCCTCGATCAGCGTATTGTGCATGACTGCTCGCCCAGAACGACGCATCAAGGATTCGAGCAGCAGCATCTCCCGCTTGTGCAACGACAGAGGCCGTCCAGCGATCGAGGCCTCGTGGGTATTGAAATCAAAGGATAGGGCTCCGACGACGGCCAATGGAAGACGAGATCCCCCGGGTCGCCGGAGAGCCGCCCTCACACGGGCCAGCAATTCGTCGAAGTCGAACGGCTTTGTGAGGTAATCGTCCGCGCCGGCGTCGAGGCCATTGATCTTGTCGTCGATCGACTGCATCGCCGTGACCAGCAATATCCGAATTCCCGGACGGACTCTCCGGATTTGGGGGAGGGCCGAGAGCGCTTCGCCATCCGGAAGCCGTCGGTCGAGCAACATGATCGGATAGTCATACGCGTGTAGCGCTTCGAATGCGTCGCCGAGTCCTTCGACGTGATCGGCGACAAAGCCTTCGCCATTGATTCGATCGGCGATCAACGCGGCCATGTCGCGCTGATCCTCGACGACAAGAATACGCATGAACAAGCGCCCGCATTCATTGCCCGCGCCCGCTTAGCGCAGCGCGTGCAACCATCAGAGTTTGAGACATTTTCGTTGCAAACGTCGACTCTTTCAAGTGGGATTGTTGTGTAAATGCAACAACGCCAAAAAGATCGAGACCCGGCTGCGCCAGGTTACGTTGGCGTTACCATGAATCGGTAGCCTCCCGAGCTTGATAAGACATAGCGCCTGCCTGGTCCATCGGATCGGCGGATGGGCGGCGGGATCTGGCGCGAGAACGCAATGCTGCGGAACAAGTGGTTCATTTTCTGCGTAATCGCTTTGCAGAGCGTCGCTCTCGGTCTTTCCGCTCAGGGAAGCGCCTTTCGCGCTGCCGCGGAACAAAGCGTCATACTGGCCGCGACCGGCGAACAATGCAATGTAGGCGCCGTGGACGTTGGCAATGGCCCGGCGCCTATGCCCCACGACCATGCTCAATGCTGCATCTTATGTATGTCGCAGCAGTCGGCCGAGGTGCTTGCATCGACCGCGATCGTGATCGCGAGGGCCGTTTTCTCCTGGCCGCGGGCGGTCAGCGCGACGGTTTGCTATTTCCGTGAAGATGCGGGCGGGATTCCGCTCGGCTGGACCGCGAGTTGGTCGTCGCGCGCTCCCCCCTCTTTCTCCTGACTGGCCCGAAGCCAGAACCGCTGTCTTTCGTCCGGTTCGAACGGCGCGCAGCGCCGTATGAGGAGAATTTTGCCATGCTTCGTCCGTTCTTGTTGCGCGGCGTTTCGGTCGCTGCGCTTACTTTCGTGCTCGTGTCGTCCCCTGCGTCGGCGCAGGAAGCTCTGCCGACTATCGATGTCGACGCCGAAGCGTCGCGGTCCTCCTCCGGGTTAGGTCCGTCGGGCGGACGGCAGACACCTTCCAAGGAAACGGGCTATAGACGAACGGTCGCCACGACCGCCACGAAGACCGACACGCCGATCCTCGATACGCCGAGGTCCGTGGTGGTCATTCCCAAGGAGGTGCTGCAGGACAACCAGGTCTTGAACGTCCAAGAGGCCGTCAAATTCGTGTCCGGCGTGCAAACGGCAGGCGCAGCATACTACGACCGATATTTGATTCGCGGCTTTCAAAGCGGCTTCACTTATCGCAATGGCTTGAAGCTCAGTAATGTCGCCGGGACCGAGGATGTCGCCTTCATCGATCGCGTGGAAATTCTGAAAGGGCCGTCCGCGATGCTCTACGGGCGAATCCAGCCGGGTGGACTCGTCAATTTTGTCACCAAGAAGCCGCAAGAAGAAGCCGCGTACAGCTTGGAAGAGCAATTCGGGAGCTGGGGGCTTTCACGGACGATCGCCGACGCGACGGGTCCGTTGTACACTGACAAGTCGCTGCTCTACCGAGTGATCGGCGTCTACGATCGAGCCGATGATTTCGTCAGTTTTTCGCACCGCGACAATGGCGCGGTCTCCGCCGCGCTCACATGGAAGCCGACCGAGCAGTTCGAAGCCAATTTTCAAGCGGAATATTACAACGGCAAGACGACGAACAGAGGCTATTATCGACAATTGATTCCCGCGCTGGCTTTGTCATACGCCGTGCCTGGGATCGCAGGGCGGCCGGCGAACCTCCCGCGCAACTGGACGCAAATCGATCCATATCTGTACGGGCAGCTTCCCGACACGCTCGAACGGATAGTGCTCTATGCCGACTGGACGTATCGCTTCAACGATTCCTGGAAAGTCTCCAGCAAGGTGCACTTCGATCATAACTACGAGGATCAGGAGTATATCCTGTCGCGCGGGTTCGATCTCGCGACAGGCAACTTGTTCCGTCGCGTCAGCTGGGGCGTGACCGAGCGCAACATGTGGTCGCTCAATCTTGATCTCAACGGCAAATTCGAAACTGGTGCGCTCGCGCACAATCTGTTGCTCGGCTTCGATTATTTCTCGATCAATGACTTCGGGAAAGGCGATCAGCCGCAAGGCAGGGGCCCGGAATTTCCCGTCTTCAACATATTCGCGCCGTACTATGGCGGCGTCGCTTGGCCGGTCATCCAGGCCGAGCATTCCCTGGCGGGCGGAAACATCATAAACCGATCCAAGCAAGAAGATTTCGGCTATTATATTCAGGACGACATTTCTTACGACGACAAGGTCCACTTGCTGCTCGGTGGCCGCTACGACGTCGCATTCGACGCCGCCTCGGAAATCTACGGCGTGTCCACTGCGTCGGGAAGCAACATTTACGGGCCTGCCACGGCAAGGTGCTTTCCGGCCTGCGACGGCCATTACAATCCGCCCGGGAAGGGAAATCCGACCGAGCGGAAATTTTCGCCGAACATCGGCTTGCTATTCAAGCTCGCTCCCGAATATTCGTTTTTCGCGAGCTATTCGGAATCGTTCGGCTTTTCGAATTCCGCGGTCAGTTTCGACAATTCGGTATTCCCACCGCAGAAGGGAGAACAATGGGAGGGTGGAGCCAAAGCAAGTCTATTCGCCGGACGGCTGACCGGATCCATCGTTTATTTCGATCTCACGATGAGCAATCAATTGACCGTCGATCCGCTTCATCCCAGCTTTTCGGTC
>PQAN01000197.1:0-4414 GCA_003105285.1 Methylocystaceae bacterium | reverse complement strand
GGGCAAGGTCCGCAGCCGCGGCGTGGAATTCGACGTGGCGGGGCAGATCACCGACAACATAAGCCTCTTCGGCAGCTACACCTATGACGACGCGATCATCATCGCCGACAATGCGACGGGAGCCGGCGCTGTTCTCGGCAAGCGGTGGGCCGGCGTGCCTCGTCACTCCGGTAATTTGTGGGCAAAATACGACACCGCGCCGGGACAGAGCGAAGGATGGGCTTTCGGCGCCGGATTCTACGCGAACGGCGAGCGCCAGGGCAACAACACGAACTCGTTCCAACTTCCCGGTTATGTCCGCGTCGACACGATGATCGGATATAGAACGGTCCTTGCAGGCATTCCTGTCGAAGCGCAGCTCAACGTGAAAAACATCAACGATGCAAGGTACTTCGAGGCGACCGGCGGTGGAATCTACTCTTATTACGGCGCGCCGCGGACCTTCGTGGGCTCATTGAAGTTGAAATTCTGAAAAACATGGCATGAACGAGATCGACCTGCCGCGGCCCGGTCAATTAGGGCGGCGGTAGGTCGGAACCGGACCAACGATCGAGTTGGCTGGCTTTGCGGCGAGTTGCGCTGGGATCGTTCCGATCTGCGTTCACCGCCAAGGAATGGTTCAAAGTCGATTTCTGACGGAGGCCGTCATGACCGCACTCGATTCGCGCTTGCAAGCACTCACCGCACGGCGGGCGCTGCTTTCGAATTGGCGCGGGATCTGGCTAAAGATTCATCTTTGGCTGGGTCTCGCCCTGGGCGCCTTTCTTTCGATCATCGGCGTGACAGGATCGGCGCTCGTCTTCTTCCATGAGATCGACGAGGCGCTCAATCCCGAACTGCGCATCGTCGCTGCGCCGCCGCAAGGCAAGGCGGCATGGCGTTCCGTCGATGAAATCGCCGCCGCCGCGCGAAAAGCTATTCCTGCCGAGTCTCAGCTCGGCTTTTGCTATTGGCCGCAGCGAGACGACGAGGCTTTCCTCTTCTACTATCGGGTCGGAGCTTCCGGTTCGGATAATGTCGAGACTCGCCATGTCTTCGTCGACCCCTATAGAGCCGAGGTCACGGGAACGCGCCGTTGGTACGCGGCCGAAAATCCTTTGGACGACGCCTTCGTCGCATTCGTGTTCAAGCTACATTACGCCTTGCTCGTACGCGGGACCGGCGACATCGCGGTGGGGACCATAGCGGTCCTCGCTTTCGTCTCCACCGTGACGGGCGTGGTGCTGTGGTGGCCGAGGAACGGTAAATGGCGCGGTGCCTTCACGTGGAAATGGCCCGCGAAATCGGAACGGTTGAACTACGATATCCATCGCCTGTCCGGAATTTTCCTTCTGCCTGTAGCTCTCGCCGTGCTGTTGTCCGGCGTCTATTTCAATCTGCCGCAGCAGTTCCGCGCCGCGGTCGAATTGTTCTCGCGGCTCACCACCGCAGAGAAGCTTCGCTCCGCGGCGTCGGAGGGGCGACAAGGAGTCTCGCTCGACGAGGCGCTCAACATAACGGCGAACCGCTTCCCCGATGGGCGCGTCTATGCTTTCGTCCCCCCACAGACGCCCGACGGCTCCATTCGCATCCAGCAGCTGTTTCCGATCGGCTGGGGCGTCGAGGGCCGGCGAACGATATACATCGATCGCTACAAGGGGGACGTGCTGCACGTGAACGATCCGCTCGCCGGCGATGGCGACGGCTTCATCGCATGGCAGTGGCCATTGCACTCCGGCTACGTGCTCGGCTGGCCGGGCCGCATCTTAGTGTTCCTATTCGGCCTCAGCTGGCCGCTGGTCTTCGTCACCGGCGTCGTTCGCTGGCTGCAAAAGCGCCGCGCGCGCGGCGTCGTCGCGCAGCGAAAGGCATGAGCGCCCCGGCAACCGCCGGAAGGGGAGATGCGTCACGGCGTCTCTCCGGATCGACCCGTCCTTGGAGAACTCGATGATCAAGACACGCGGGCTCACCAAGTTCTTCGGCAACCATCGAGCGCTCGATAGCGTCGATCTCGACATCGCGCCGGGCGACATCTATTGCCTGCTCGGCGCCAATGGCGCCGGTAAGACGACATTAATCAATATATTGCTCGATTTTCTGCCGGCGAGTTCGGGGAAGGCGTGGATCAATAGCCTGGATGTCGGCGAGCAGCCGCTCGAGTCCAAGAAGCACATCGCCTATATCCCGGAGCAGGTCATGCTCTACGGGACGATGTCGGGCATCGAGAATCTCGACTATTTCAGCACTCTAGCCATACGGCGACGTCTCGGTCGGGCGCGACTCTCGGAGTTGCTGGCGGAGGCTGGCCTCGACCCCGGGGCGGCCGACAGGCGCGTCTCGACCTATTCCAAAGGAATGCGGCAGAAAGTCGGAGTCGCGATCGCCTTCGCCAAGGAGGCGAAGGCCCTGTTGTTGGACGAGCCGACATCCGGACTCGACCCGCGGGCGGCCAATGAATTCTCGCGCCTGCTGGAGACGGCGAGCAATCGTGGCGTCGCAATCCTCATGGCGACGCATGATCTGTTCCACGCAAAGCAGATCGGTAAGAGGATCGGTATAGCCAGAGGCGGAAAGATCGTCGCTGATCTGCGCGCGAAAGACATCGGTCACGCCGATCTGGAGGCTCTCTATCTGGACCTCATGCGCGCTTGAATCGAGATGTTTCGGAAGATGAGCTGATGATCACGATCATTGCCAGGAGAGACTTTCTCGGATTTCTACGTGATGGACGCCTACCATGGGTCGGCAGATTGGCGCTCCTTCTCCTCCTGTCCTCGATCGTCGTCTGCTGGCGACAGCATAGCGAGGCGACGGCGGAACGCGAAGCGGCGCAGTCGAAAGGATACGAGACATGGGTGGGCCAGGGCCGAAAAAATCCCCATTCGGCCGCGCATCTCGGCATCTATGTGTTCAAGCCGGAGATTTCTCTGGCGCTGTTCGATCCGGGCCTCGAGCCCTATCTTGGCGCGACGGTCCTGCTCGAGGCGCACAGGCAGCATCATTTCAAGTTCCGTCCGGCTCAGGACGCGACGGGGCTGCGCCGCTTCGGCGATTTGTCGGCGGCCTGGGTGCTACAAATCATCGCGCCGTTGATCGTCGTGCTGATCGGCTTCGATTCTTTTGCCGGGGAAAGGGAAAAGGGAACGCTGCGCCAACTCGCGAGCCTTGGCGTTCCGGCGTGTCATCTTTTGTGGGGAAAAGCGGCTGCGATCGCCGCGGGCCTAGGGGGGCTTCTCGCGCCGGCCGTCGTTCTGTTGTCGGCTGCCCTATTCTGTTCCGCTGGCGACGGCGAACTCGGCGACAGCCTTTGTCGCCTCTTTTGGCTCGCGCTGGGATACGGCCTCTATCTCGGCATCTTCGTGTTTCTGGCGCTCGCGGTGTCGGCCACGGCGACGAGCGCCCGGGGTGCCTTGATCGTCCTGTTGGCGATTTGGATCGGCGCGGCCATCGTCGTTCCGCGCGCCGCCTCCGAAATATCCTACAGTTGGCTACCCACTCCATCGCGCTTTGCCTTTGACGCCGCGCTCTTCTCCGATCTGAGCGAAGCCTATCGAGAGGCTCTGGAGGAGAACTTCCACGTCAGGCTGGCGCAAGACGTTCCGATCGAAGAGGCCGGTAGAGCGCTCCAGATCGAAGACCATGCGGGTTATGCCGTGTTCGACGCGCATTACGATGCTCTTTGGGACATCTACGAACGTCAGCAGCGAGCGCAGGAATGGTTCTCCCTCGCCTCTCCGCTCATCGCGCTTCGCGGAGTGTCGATGGCTATGGCGGGAACAGATCTCGCGTATCAACGGGATTTCTCGGCTGCCGCCGAACGTCACCGCCGTCTCATTCAGGACCTGATGAGCGATGACCGCATCGCTCATGGGGGAGCGGAAGGTTACAACTATCAAGCAGATCCGGAACTCTGGCGCAAGGTCCCGCCTTTTGTCTACTCCATACCGAGGGGAGAGTGGGCGTTGGCGCGCTGTTCGCGGAATTTCGGCATGCTGACGATCGCTTTCATTCTGTCCTTGCTTTCGGCGGTTGTCGCGACGCGTCGACTACGTCCGATATGACTGAGAAGGAAATGCAATGACGATGTTCAGCGGCCATGCGGCTGGCGCTTTCTGGATTGTGCTGCGCTACGAAGGCTCGTTGCTGTGGCGGGACCGCAGCCTGCCGATCGCGGTCGCTCTCTTGACCCTGCTGCTCGGCGGCGGCCTCTACAACGGCTTGTTGCAAGTCGGCCAAAAAGATGCGCTTCTCGAAACGTTACAGCAGGAGCAAGGGCGGCGCTTCGCCGAACTGAACGAGGAGTTGAAGAAGATCGAGGCGGGACAAAGGCCCGACATCTACCGGAATCCGGCGACTCCGCTGCAATTGCTCTCCGGATTGGGTGAGAGCTACGCGATCATGCCGTCCGTCGCGCCAGCGCCTTTGGCGCTCGGCC
>PQAN01000196.1 GCA_003105285.1 Methylocystaceae bacterium | reverse complement strand
GATGCTCGGGAGCACCAGTACACTATTGATGACGTGCCAGGAGACCCTGTCTGAGCGGCTCTGGCAGTAGATAAGGGAGCTATTGCGGTCGGCTCACATTTTCGGCACGCCTTTCTCAGATACCGTGTTTTGTGATCGCGCTTTGCGCGATGCAGTGAAGACCGCGAAATTGAAGGCTGAGAGCAGGCTACCCTTGACACTCACTACGGACGTCCGTATTGTTTGGTCATGGCAAAAGCATCCCACCGTGACCGCATTCTGGACGCCGGCCTCAAGGTCATGTTCCGCAAAGGATATATCGGCTCTGGTGTGCGCGACATCGTCGCCGAGGCCTCGGCGCCCCAAGGCTCGTTCACCAATCATTTCCGATCGAAGGAAGCCTTCGCTCTCGAGGTGCTCGATCGGTATTTCGAGCACGTCAAAAGACTCGTCGCGCAAGCTCTCGACGACACGCGCCTTTCTCCACGCGAGCGTCTGAAGCGCTATCTCGACATCATTTCCGACCGGCTCGCCGCTGACGGATTTTCGCGCGGCTGCCTCATCGGAGACTTCAGCCTCGAAGCCGCTCCGCAGAGCGATCTCTTGCGAGAGCGACTCGGCGTCATCTTCGCCGAATGGCGTGCGCCATTCGCCGCCTGCATCGCCGAGGCTCAGAAGGAGGGCGAAATCGCTAGCGCCTTCGACCCCGACGACCTCGCCGAATTTCTGCTCGCGTCCTGGGAAGGCGCGATCCTGCGCATGAAGGTGGAGCGCGGCCCCGAGCCACTCGAACGATTCAAGCGCATTGCCTTCGCAACCGTTTTCAAGGAGCCATGACTATGAACGACGACGTTACTCTTCCGCGGCTTTCCGTGCTCGGTTCGACGATCGCATATCGTGAAGCGGGCTCCTCCGAGGCGCCGGTCACGCTTTTTTTGCACGGCAATCCGACATCGTCATACATTTGGCGCAATATCATTCCGCATGTCGCGCCTGTCGCTCACTGCATCGCCCCTGATCTGATCGGTTTCGGTCAGTCTGGGAAGCCGGACATCGCCTATCGATTTGCGGATCATGCTCGCTATCTCGACGCGTTTCTCGAAGCGGCTGGCCTGACATCGGCCTATCTCGTTGCGCAGGATTGGGGAACCGCGCTCGCTTTTCATTTGGCGACGCGCAGACCGAACTTCGTTCGCGGCCTCGCCTTCATGGAATTTATCCGCCCCATGCCGACGTGGGACGATTTCCATCAAGTTCCCGCGGCGCGCGAAACTTTTCGCAAATTCAGAACGCCCGGCGAAGGCGAGAAGCTGATTCTCGAAGATAACGTCTTTATCGAGCGGGTGCTTCCCGGCTCCGTCATCAGGAAATTGAGCGAAGAGGAAATGGCTGCATACCGCGCGCCTTTCCCGACGCCGCAATCGAGACGACCGATCTGGCGACTTCCCAACGAGTTGCCGATCGCAGGCCGGCCTACTGACGTTGTCGCCGCCCTGGAGCAGGCGCATGCGGCTTTGGCGACGTCGCATTATCCCAAGCTGCTCTTTGTCGGCGATCCTGGCGCGCTGGTCTCTCCCGCCTTCGCTGAACGCTTCGCTCGGACTTTGCGTGACTGCCGTGTCGTCCGGCTCGGCGCCGGCGCCCACTATCTGCAGGAAGATCATCCCGAAACGATCGGGCGGACGCTCGCAGGCTGGATTGCCGCGACAAGCCGTGAAGACAGTGACGCGGCGTGAACCGCGAAAGGACGACGTCGCAACGTGCCAGCAACCCCATCCAATCATCACTTCATCTGGAGGATCAATCAATGATATCGATGAGCCGCCCCATCGATTCCGCAACGCTCGATTGGATTCCGCTGCGAGAAGGCCTGTCTTTTCGCCCTTTGCATTTTGCCGAAGACGGCTATTCCCTTCAATTGCGCCTCGAACCGGGTGTGACGATCGCCCGGCACAGACACACTGGTGAAGTGCACGCCTACAACCTTTTCGGAACGCGCGAACTCATCGACACGGGTGAGATCGTGGGTCCAGGGACCTATGTCTTCGAACCGGCCGGCAACGTCGACAGCTGGCGATGCGTCGGCGACGAGCCTTGCATCGTCCAAATCTCTTTGAAAGGCCGAGTCGAATATCTAGATGACGACGGCGCCGTCACTGACGTCGATGATACATTCAGCACGCGCGGCGCCTATCAAAAATGGTGCGACGTCCGAGGCGTCATCCCCAACGTCTCGCTCATTCCCGATCACGACTCGGCGAGCGCGTCTCGGGAGGCGCGCCAAGCAGCACGGTAGCAAGCATCGCGGCAATCGGCGCGATATGCGGTACGCAATGCCGATCATCTCGTGCCAGCGATCGACCGGGACCTGGCTGGTGATGACGAGGGAGCCGGCGTCGTAGCGGTCCTCGACGATCTCCAGCAGATCGCGCGCTTGGTCGCCGACGAGCGCCTCAGGCCCCCAATCGTCGAGGATCAGCAGCCGCGCGCGTGCGATCTTGCGCAACAGCCGGCTGTAGCCTTCGTCGCCATGGGCGACCGCGAGATCGGTGAACAACCGAGGCACGTGATAATAGAGCATCGATATGTCCTGCCGGCAGGCCTTTTGTCCGAGCGTGCAGGCGAGCCAGCTCTTGCCGAGCCGGTGGGCTTTGATAGTCCACGTCCTCGACGCTGGCCGAATGTCGTAGGCGAGCGGCGCGAGAGCACGTCTCGAAGCGCTTCTGGCGATGCAGCGTCAGCTCATACGGATGCATCCTCCGGCGTCTCCGCCAGCGATCCTTCGTAATGCAGCACATGGCCGACGATCGGAAAGGCGACGTCGATATCGAAGGCGAAGCGTTCGCCTTCGGCGCTCTCGAAACATTCGATCCTCGGCCGTGTCACGCGCGGCAATGGGATTTTGAGCAATCGCCATTCGCAGAGCGATCGGCGTAGCCCGGCGAGCGAGGCGGCGAGGTCGAAATAG
>PQAN01000195.1 GCA_003105285.1 Methylocystaceae bacterium | reverse complement strand
TGTGAACAAAGGAGCAGTCTGGCTTCGAATGAACCGTTTCCCTCTTGGTGGCGTTCTCATAGGCGTAAACGGCAGCCTTGGTGTCCAGGACTTCCATGAGCCTCAATCCGCTGTCTCGGCAGATCAGCCGCTCGATCGGCCTTTTCTGCCTTTGACAGTCGAGGCAGGACGGCACGTCGCCGTAGAACTCCGACAACTCGCCGATCGCGCGCTTGACCTTGTCGACGTCCACATTCGGACAATCGCTCGCAAGGGCGCGCCCCGTGACGCCCGTGAGAGACCAGATCAACAAGGACAACAACAAAGCTGTTCGCATATCATCCTCTTTTGCATTCATGTTCCGCGCGCGACGAACTCATCGAAGCGGCTCGATGCGGGCGACGCAGGATCTTTTCGTCATATCGCTCCCGGGCGTAAACAGAGAGAAGGACAAGAACGTCTCTCCTGGGCTGTTTTTGCCGCCATCCTCGTTGCGCCCAGCGCGGACAAAGACCGGCGTCGGCGCGGCGGGAAAATCGATCCGGAAAAAGGCGGTGTGTTCGTCATCAGGCAGATCGCCATATCCGTCCGTCTTGCAATTATCGGCGAGCAAAGTCACGGTCCCGGCGCTCAGCTGCCTTTGGAGAATTTCCTGATAGTTGCCGCTCGGATAGAACTTCTGAAGCTCTATGCCGCGAGCCCCCTTGGCGCTGTGGAAAATGACGTCGATCGAGGCGTCGCCTTCGTTGCCCTTTTTGTGCGCCGCGTTCGCCCCGACGCCAACCGGAAAATCGACCTCGCCAAATCCATTCAGGCGCAGTCCTCCGCGCAAATGATATGTCACGCCGAGGTCCTTTTCGGAGTCCTCTGGATAGACGAAACCTCGCCACTCGATGTCTGATAGCGCGGCGATATCCTTGTCCCGCTTGCCCTGCGCGAAGGCGATGAGCAGCGTCTCGAGCGGGCCGGCTCCGGCGCGCGCCTCTGCCGAAGCACTGAGAGCCATCACGAGAACGAAGGAAAGTCCGAAACGATATGTGCGGCAAGTGAGAGCCATGGCGTCCATCAATTGTAAGAAATCGCTTCCGAGAAGCGGAAGTGATCCCTGCGAGGTTATTTTTTAGGCGGAAAAAGCACGAAGCGCGCGCCTTTCAGTCGGTCGGCTCCGGTCGGCCCGAGACTGCGTTCTCCGTAAGGATCAACCGCGAACGAAGACAGCGCGTAGCGGTCGGCGTTGTAGAGGAAACGCCATGACCCCTGCTCCCCGGAGTCATGACTGGCGCCCCAACGCTCATCGCTGGTGATTTCCAAACTGTTCGGGTCGATTTTCCCATTCGGAAGTCTGGTCACGACCTCGTATCCGGTCGCTCTGGGCTTCTCCGCCAACTTGGATCCGATGTCGTCAGCCCAGCGAAGTTCATATACAGGCTTTGCGAAGTGCATCAGCCGGTAGCCATGGAGAGTCCGCCACAGTAGGAACACGCGGGTCCGGGCGGCGGAATATTCGCAATGGAGATCGTAGATGATCGTGGCGACCTTGCCGCTTTGCGAGGCCACGATTATTCGGTCATCCTTGATGATGCGTGCGTTATCGGTGTCGTCGCATCCGGCGTCGGTATGTGAAATCAGAAATTTACGTGCATCTCGCAGCGTTGGCGCATCGGGCGGCAATTCTGCGCTGCAGGCCGAGGTTTTCACGAAGAGGGCGAAGGCGCAAAGACTCGTGGCGAACCGAGCGGAGATTTTATACATCATGCAGGTTTCCACCATCTTACCTTCGCATTTTTAAAAATCACTGCGATGAGACAGGCGAGAACGCGCATGTTTATTTTGACCTATGGCTCAGTCGCTCAAGAGCGCTCCGGTCATGATTCATTTGCCACGCTTACTGACGCAGTTGCTCAACCCCTTTCGCGCCGTCGCGCCGCTGTGCCACTTGCCGTGGATGACTTCCTACCCGTACATCTCCACTGAATAATCCTGACTTTCCTCGATCGAACCGAGCAGCGCTTCTGTCGAGGGGACGGCGAATATGATCATCTCTATCTTCGCGGACCAGGGCAAATTCGCGTGAGACGCGCGAACCCTCTGGATTTCCCCGGACTGGGTAAGACTGACCGTCTCATTACGGATGTCCGCGGTTGGCGGGATCGCCACGCCGAAAAAGGCAAGGAGCGTCCCTTTGGCTTCGCCCACCCAATCCATGATCAAGACACCGCCATTCGGCTTAAGGAATGATGCGGTGCATATCTGGCGCGGGTTTTTCGGCCGCGAGCGTGAGAATTTCCACACGCCTTGCTTCAATTCGCGCAAAACGGGATTGTTCTTCAAGAGACGCTCTTCGTTTTCCTGCGCAACTTGTTTTTCCCATTGGAGAAGGGCGCGGAACTCAGCAGCATTGAAGGGAGAAGGGCCGGAATCGCCGCCTCTGCTCTGCTCGGCGCCGTCATCGCCAACGTCGTACATGTGGAGGCAACCCGTCCAACCGGCATGTTCTTGTCCGGGGACCATAGCGCCGCCCGGGATGAATCCGGGTGGGCAGGTGCCTTCGGCGGACGCGCGGTCGGCGCCATGGCACGCAAACGCGAAGAGGGAAAATAGGAGGCCGTGCAAAAACCGGAATTGTCTTGTCATTTTCGTGCCCGGTCCCTAGCCTCGCGCCATGAGGCACCTTCCGAAGGCTCCTCGTTGTTCGGCAAAACTCCCGTCCGCATCGGACTGGCGCGGAATGGGCAGCTGCGCCAAGTTAACGGAGGTGACCAAGCTGGCCAAGGAATACGATGTACCGGTGCTTGCGAGCGGCGTCATTGCGATAATTCTCTTCGGCGTGTCCGACCGACGCCATGAGCCAGCGCCACCCCATGGGTTCGTTAGGCGTTCGCCAAGGGTCATGGCCGCCTTCCTTCAGCGCTCGTGGCGGCGCAAGGTCGATAGGATCTCGCGTACCGCGGCGATGACCGCCTCCTGTGGGATTGATATGTTTGCCATGCTGTTTTCCCAATGATCAGGAAGTCCGGCCGGTGGGTTGGCATCGATCGATTCAAGAAAACGCCGGTAATCGTTCAGACTCAGGGCGACATCGGTTTTCGTGTCATCGAACCATTTGTTGCCCACTTCGGAAGCCAGATGATCGATCAAGCGTTTCCAATCTGCCACCAGGGCATCGGCGGTTCTTCCGTCAAGCGTGTGCGTCAACTGCCGCTGCCTTGCCTCGATCGCAAGGGCCGTCACCTTGAGTTCGGGGACATGCCAGAGGCCCCACCCCAGTCTGATGTCATATTTGTATTGGCACGAAGCATGATCGACGAGTGAACCGGATTTCTCCAGGGCCACGGCCGCATGCGCCGAAAGGACAAGGGCAGCAAGCAGGAGCTGAGAGGCGAAACCCGATGGCAGCGCGGTCGATATCGATTTTGATCGCGCAGCGGCATCGGCTTGTCATCAGATCGCGCGGAACCGGTACATCGGCGGCACCGAGAGCCGGATAAGAAGTACCAGTTCTTCGTATATGCTTGCCTCCAGAGGCTCGACGAGCATGGTCTCTCTTCTGGGCCGTGCCGGCAAAAGCGCCGTCTCGTAATGCGCCGCCATCTCGGTGTAGATGCGATTGACCTGCGGGTCGTAGAAGCAGGCTTTGACGATGGCGGTCTTGGCGTTGTCCGGCACGATGAGCTGCGGGACGTCGCCGATCGCCTCGAGCGCGCCGACGTGGGCGTCGATCCAGTCCGGAAGCGTCTGCGTCCAGCTGGCCTTCGCAAAAGTGAAGCTCGCCCCCCCCAGCACCACGACGACGCGATGCGCGACGGGTCGCGGGCGTCTGGGATACAGTGCGCGACCCGTTCGGCGATTCCAAGCCGCCGCTCAGACAGCGACAGCAGCATGACGCCGCCATCTGAGGTGATCCTGCCGCCATCGAAGGCGGCTGTGACTTTCTTACGCGCGATGGCTGGAAAGGAAAAGGCGGCGGTCGTATCGTCCAACATGGCGGGCGTGGCTGGCTCGAAAAGGCGATAAAGGATTGGCGTCGACAACAAAACCTTATTTCTATTCAGGCGCTTATGCTACGCTCATCACCGTTCCAATCCGCCCTTCGTGCATAAGACGGGCTAGCGTAGCTCGATGGAGGCGCGGCACCTCAAGGGAGCATTCATGACCCTGGACGACATGATTTCGGACGGCGAATTCAAAAATGGCCCGACCAATTTGCGGGGTATTAAGATTGCAACCGTGCGGTTTGGTGTATTTTATCTTATAGTTTTGATAATAATTGTTTCGACATCTTTATCTTCAGTGGAAGAAATATCAACAAAATTCATAGAATTAAGATTAATTCAGTTTCTATCCATTATTACGTTTTCAGCGTTGTTATCATATGTTATTTATATTCTACACGAAAAATTGACGGAAATTATGACTTCGGAAGATTCGTTGCCGATATTGCTCATTGCCTCATTCGCATTGTCATTGATGGCGGCTGCACTATGGGCTGGAGCGCATAATTTTTACCCGGCTCTCCTTGGGACGCCACCTCCCGCGCCGCACTCCCTTGACAACTTTGGGGGTCTTGTTGTCATTTCCTGGGGGTTTCTGTTCGGCTGGTCGTGCCTGTTCGTAGCGCTTGTTTTTGCCTTTGAGCTCAACGATCGCAAACTGCGTCTGGCGGCAATCCGTGAAGAGGCGCTGGGGGCCCAGATGCGCGCGCTGCGCTATCAGATCAATCCACACTTCCTGTTCAATACGCTCAATTCTATCGCGGGGCTGATCGAGGAAGGCGCGGCCACGCAGGCCGAGCGCATGGTCCTGTCGCTCTCAACCTTTCTACGCACCACACTCGCGCTCGATCCATTTCACGATGTGCCGCTCGCGGATGAGATCGCGCTTCAAAAAGAATATCTGGGCATCGAGCGGGAGCGGTTTTCCGACCGCATGACCTTCTCCATCACAATGGATCCGAATGTCGCCGAAGCACTGGTTCCAAGTCTGATCCTCCAGCCGCTCATCGAAAATGCCATCAAGCATGGCGTAGGCATGACGCGCGGCAGGGTTGAGATATCGTTGACGGCCCGCCGGGAGAAAGATCGTCTGTGCGTCACGATTGAAAACGACATGCCCCGGAACGAGGCAGAGATAACAAAGCCGTCAGGGGTGGGAGTTGGCCTCAGGAACGTTGCCGATCGCTTGCGTGCCCGCTTCCAGGGCAATTGCATCATGCGGTCCGGACCTGTGGGCAATGATCGATTCAAGGTTTCACTTGAACTGCCATGGCGAACCGCATGACGGGAGGAGTTGTTTCATGGCTAAAAACCGGTCTGCTGCACTGCAGGGGATCATCCACGCGCTCTGCATTGGCGCATGTGCCCTGCTTTGCCAGGCGACGCCGGCCTTGCGAACGAAATCATCGTCGATGCCGCGATGGGCTGGTCGAAGCGGCTGAAAGTGTGGTCCCATACGCCGAGGTGGGGCTGATGACCTGCACATCCACAATCCGTAGCCGATCGCCGGCGTTGAACATCGGCACGATTGACCGGGACCAAAAGCGGTTTCGGCGTAAGCGTAGCTTTGATCCCGCGTTCCGACTTTTCGCGTGATTTGCGAGGCTTCGGTCTCTAGCAAGGAGATCGGCTTGTGCGTACGCATGATGATAAGCTCGAACCGAAAGCGATCCGGCGGCTCGAGTTGATCACGGGGACCGGGCGGCGGCGAGCTTGGTCGCGCGAGGAGAAGGCGCGTATTGGGGTCATCGTGGGATTTTCCCGAAATCCTACGCTTCCGTAATGGCCCCTTCAGGGTCAAGTCCCTCGTATCAGCTTCACCAATCTTTGGCGCGCCACGCGAGCGCGCCAATCATAGCGCCGTAGCGAGCGCGGCGCCTGCGATTTGTTTCCGTTGTCTTCGTCGCCGGTTTCTTGCTTCCGTCCGTGGTCGGCAGAGAGCCGCCACACCATGCCATCAAAGGAACCAGCGAGCCTATCTAAAGACGCGTGGTCAAACGAAAGTCTGCCACTTGCGTACGAACGGCTTCACTGGCGCCATCGTCCCGGCGACGGGACTTCGGGCGGAGCGGCCCTTTCGGGCGCTCCGAATTCTGTTTCCCTCCTTCAGCTCGCCGCGACGCCACGCTCCGCCTTCGTCCAGCGGAAATCCGTCCCGTCGATCCACATGCGATGCAAAATCACGCCGATCTTGCGCGCCAGCGCGACCTTAGCGCGCTTCAATCCGCGGCGTTTCGCCACCTCCATGCCCCAGCGTTTCAGCGCCGAAAAGCGCGTCATGCGCGACAGCAGGATGTTCGCCGCCTCGTAGACAGCCGTGCGAACCATCGTGTCGCCAACACGCGTGATTCCTCCTGTCACGTCGGTTTCGCCCGATTGGTATTTCTTTGGCGTTAGTCCGAACAATGGTCCGACCGCGTTTGATTTGGAAATGCGCGCCGGATCGTCCACTGCCGTTTTGAACGTGATAGCCACGACAGGACCGACGCCCGGAACGGTCATCAAGCGCAGGCAGACCTTGTCGTCGTGGACGATCGCCAACATGGTTTTGTGCAGCTTGCCGTATTCCGTCTGCAGAGCGGCGCGCGCCACGAACATCGCTCCGACGACAGTTTCGAGCATCGCCTGACCGGTGGACAATTCGCGCGCGCGTTCCTCGAATCTTCTACGCGTGACGACACCCATCTTCAACCCGAACCCGCGCAAAATGCCGCGAATGCTGAGTTCAATGTCGCCCAGCTTGCCGAGAAGTTGCTTCCGCGCCACGAGCAAGGCTCGCACCTCTTGCGATCCGAGCGACTTGCAGTGAACTGATCGGAACCAGCCCATCCGGATTAGTTGCGCGATGCCGCGAGCGTCCTTGCGGTCGGTTTTGACCGTCATGGCCGACAGCACCGCCTTCACGTGTCGGGTCTCCAAAAGAACCGCCTCGAAACCGGCTTGCGCCAGCCCGGCGTAAAGCCATTGCGACAACGGCCCGGCTTCGAGTCCGATCCGAGCCACGGGAAAGCCCAGGCGCTTGAAGAAGGCGATGAGCGCATCGGGATCGCTCGCGATTTTCGCTTCTCTCACGATCTTGCCTTTCGTATCCACGATGCAAACGCTCGAGAGTTCCAAAGACACGTCGATACCGGCATAATGTTCCACGGCTGTCCTCCGTCCCTGATGCTTGGGGCCGGTGCGCAACCAGGACCCCGTTTCACCAACATACGGGGGACAGCCACTGCCTTCGCCGGAGGCCCAGGCGGGGCCATTGCGGCATCTAAGGCTTTGAGGCTGGATTTTCGACGGCGCGGTGAATCGCGGTTCAGATTCTGTAGGCTGGATCGAGTAGAGGGTCCATCTCACTTGCAACGATACAGCCGTGTCGCCGGCCCGGAATCGGGCTCAAGGCGTAGCCATTCGATGACCCGGCCGTCATCCGATAGAGTGAACTGCTCCAGGGAATCTCGTTCTTGTCCGCCGCCGGAACTATGCGCGTTCACGTAAATCTGCCGGGGATCGTCGCGCGCCAAAATGATGCTGGTGACGGTAAACCCTCCTTCCCTCTGGCGCAAACCGTTGGCGTCGATCGACAGAATCGCGGACGACAGAATCGCGGATAACCCACCAGCTTGGCAATCGGCGGCGACATGTGCCCAACGGCCCTGGAAGCCCTGCGGAAACTCACGGAAGGGGCAGCCGTTGACGGCTGCTTATCCCGTCAGCGTTGGCGATGGTGGCGCCATACTCGACGATTTGTTCGACATCGGCGTCTCGACCCTGCGATCGCGCCCGCGCGGCGTCAGCGGCCGAAATGACCGAGGTCAGAGTCAAGGCTAGGACAAGATGCGACAGATCAAACCCAATCATCTGTGGGAGGCCTCGCTGGCGCCAAGGTCGCTACTCGGTTCCATTGCAACGAGGTGATGCTTGTCGCTCATGGAATAGCGCCTGATCGAAGACCCGAACGGGATGCAAAAACAAATGCCGCGCCAATCGAAACCGCCAGCCACCCGGTCAGCATCAGCATTTCTTGTTTGCGCGAGAAATCCGGCATGACCCCTCTATCGCCGTTCGGATCATGTGTCAGGCCCGCCCATTGCAGCAGTCTGGCCAAACGGCTGTTCGAGGGCCCGGCCTTTTCGAGCGCCCAAAGCAGAATGCCAGCAATCGCCAATCTCAGCAGATACCGGAATATTTGGCCAATTCCGCTGTAAGAGACGCCAGTGCTTCCGGCGGTAGCGGCAGCAATACCAACCCAGAAAAACCACCATCGCAGCGGGTATTCAGCGGAATCTACAAGTGCAAGGCGCGCTGCGGTCAGCGTGAGAACAAAAGAGCCTATGACGAGCATCCAGATTTTCATCGGTCTGCATGAACCTTCTATCTTCAAAGCGCTGCTATCCCAAAATCATCAGTACCATCGCGACCCGCCGGCAACCATCGTTAAAGGCGTACCGGTACCTCTCGGCGAGCGTCATCGCCGCGCGCTCTCCGGCCGGGTCCTTGTCTTGCGCGATGTAAAGCCAGCGCAGGCCGTTCGGAAGTGGCGGAGAAGGAAGAGCGCCGGCTTTGGGAGGAACGACTCATTGGGGTTGTGCGCGTGGAAGACGAGCTTCGCGAGAGCTAGGGGCGACAATGCGCGAGGGCGCCGCGCCGCTTTGGCGACGCAGAGTTCTTGTCTGCATGGGCGCGCTGGGACCGGCTGCGGGAAGAATTGACGACCCTGGACAAGGAGAAGGCCGGACTGGCGGCGCAGCGGGCGGGCTTGTCGCAAAGCCGTAGCCAGGATGCAAAAGCTCCTGGCTACGGCTTTGCGACAAGCCCCGAAGACGACCCTGCACCCGGCATACGCGTTCGACGCACTTGCGAAATCCCTTGCATGACAATCGCGATTAGACGACCCCATCAGAGCCTGATTACTGGCCTGCCGCATCGATGAGCTGGCACAACCCCTCGCGCACGGCGGCGTCAGATGTGATCTGGCCGACCTGCATCGTGAATACGCCGTCGACACGCGTGCCACCGCCCGCCTTGCGAGCAACGAGGCGCAGCGTTTGCGGTCTGCCCGATCCGCTCGTCTCCTGCAACGCGGTGATCGCGCCGTATTTTTCATCGACTTCCATGTCCGTGTAGCCATCAGCGAGGACGGCGCGGGTGAGCTTCTGCACGGCGTTTTTCGGGCCGATTTTGGAAAACACGGCGAAACTCTTGCCCTCGAGCTTGGTCACCATCGGAACGCCGCTCGTTGTGAAATTCTCCTGGCACCCAGCATTGTACGCGGCGGCGCAATAATCGGCCAATGAGCTGACAATGGCGCAAGGTCGCCGATCAGTTGCGCCCCAAACTGCCGAAACTCGCGATGCTCATGGACGACGCGGAAGCCGACGTGCTCGCTTATACATCACCGCGGCGCGTTCGCCGCCGCGATCGGACCCTGCGAACAACCACGCTTTGCGCCCGAGCGCCACGCTTCTCAGCTCGCGCTCGGCGGCGTTGTTCGTCAGGCAAATGCACCCATCCTCGAGAAAGCGAGCGAAGGCGCTCCATCGCTTCAGCATGTAATCCATGGCCTTGGCGGTGTCGGAGTGGCGCGAGAATCTCGTACGCTCGGCGCGCATCCATTCTTCGAGGCTCGCAACCAGCGGCGCCACGCGCTCATGCCGGAAGGCGAGACGCTGAGCCAAGGAAAGTCCGTTGATCTCGCGTTCAGCGTCAAAGATCGCGTCGATGCGCTTCACGGCCTCCAGCGCCAGGGGGGCGATCGCAGACGTTTTGCCGCGCGCGCGGTTGCGCGCATTGGCAGCAATGTCGGCCAGCACGAAGAACTTGCGCCTGCCATGGCTCCAGCACGCGGCTTCTGTGATCAGTCCCGGCGAGCGCTCGGGCGCATAGAGGCGGTTGTAGCCGGAATAGGCATCGGCCTGGAGAATGCCCGTATAGTCCGCGAGATGGCGCTCGGGATGCTCGGCGGCGCGGTCACGCGAATAGAAGAAGACAGCGGCCGGCGGATCGGCGCCGCCGAACGGGCGGTCGTCGCGCACATAGGCCCAGAGCCGTCCCGTCGCCGTCTTGCCCTTGGCCAGAACCGGCACGGTGGTGTCGTCGCCATGCACGCGGGTGCCGGCGAAGACATGCGCCCGGACGAGATCGTAGAGCGGGCGCAATATCGCCGTGCACCCGCCGACCTGATCGGCGAGCGTCGACAAGCTCGGTTCGACGCCCTCACACGAATAGCGTTCGGATTGGCGGTTCAACGGTTGGTGTTGGCCGAACTTCTCAAACAGGATCATCGCCAGGAGGCTCGGTCCCGCGAAGCCGCGCGGCAGCACGTGGAAGGGCGCCGGAGCCTGGCTGATCTTCTCGCAATCCCGGCAAGTGAACATCTCACGCACATGCTGGACGACCTTCCACTGGCGTGGGATCACCTCCAGCGTCTCGGTCACGTCCTCGCCGAGCTTGGAAAGACGTGTCCCGCCGCAGCAGGCGCAGGCCGTCGGTCCGGGCACGACGACGTGCTCGCGCGGCAGATGCGCCGGAAACGGCTTGCGTGACGGCTTCCGGCGGGAAAAGCCCCGAACGCTCGTTACATCGCTGTCCGGCGCCGCCACCTGCTCGGCGGCGAGTTCGTCTTCAGTGGCGGCCGCCTCGAGTTCTTCCAGCTCGAGCTCCATCTGATCGAGGAGCCGCGCCTTGCGCTCGCTGCGCACGCCGAAAAGATCGCGCTGCATCTTCTCGATCGTCAGCCGCAGATGCGCGATCAGCGCGTCGGCGTTCGACGCCTCGGCGCGCGATCTCGCCAGCTCCGCGTCCCGCGCACGGAGCAATGTCTTCAAGACCTCGACATCGTCGGGAAGAGAATCGACGGCGCCCATCGACGATGATCGAATCACAAATCGCGGCGCCTGCAAGCCCCGCGATCGCGCTTTCGCGCGCGAAAATGTTCAGCCCGCCGCCTCTGGGCGCCAGGTATATTGCGGCGCGCGCCAGTCGATCCCAGACAGAAGATAGCCGAGCTGCGCCGCGCTGATCGTCACGGAGCCGTTCGCCGCAGAAGGCCATAGAAAGCGTCCGCGCTCCAGGCGCTTCGAGAACAGGCATTGTCCCTGGCCATCGTGCCAGAGAATCTTCACGAGATCGCCCCGGCGGCCTCGGAACACGAACAAATGTCCGCTGTTGGGATCGCGCCGCAAAGTCTCCTGCACGATGAGCGAAAGGCTCGCAAAGCCCTTCCGCATGTCCGTGTGGCCCGTCACAAGCCAGACGCGCGCGGCGCTCGAAACCGGAATCATCGCCGCGTCAGCGCCTTCACGACACGCGCCAACGCGGCCGCCTCGACATCCGCGCCGACGACGATCTTCTCGCCGCCTGCGAGCGTGATCTCCATGCGTCCGCTTGCTCCCGCCGGCGTCTCGGCGACCGGCGGCGGAGGCAAAGTCGCTATCGTCACCGGCAAGATCGTCGCCCGCTCCTCGGGCTCCGTCGCCGCCGCGGCAAGCTGCCGTCGCCAAGTGAACAGCAGATTGGCGTTCAGACCATGACGCCGCGCCACTTCGGCAACCGACGCCCCATCCTCCAGGCTTTCCGCGACGAT
>PQAN01000194.1:6891-11133 GCA_003105285.1 Methylocystaceae bacterium | reverse complement strand
TGGCGGGGTGGGCGAGACTCGCACGCGCGGGTGGGGGGTGGTGGGCGCGACGCGGCATGCATGGCCGGCGACCGGAGCCGTGGGTGGGTAGGTGGCGGCTGTGCATAGCGGCCGCCAAAGCAGGCCAGGAAGCGGTCCGCAACCCGCGACCTCCGGCGTGACAGGCCGAACATAAGCGAGGCGGCGCGGGCCGATTTCAGACAACCGAGAAAGCGGAAAGTCCTTTACTTTCTGTGCAGGAAAGGGGGCAAGTCTGAGACGCTTTCCGGCATTTTCGGGGGCGCGTCATGAGCGCGCGCGCGATGGCTTGGGCAATGAAACAGCGCGCTGGCGGCGCGCCCGAGAAGCTCGTCTTGCTGGCGCTGGCGAGGCTCGCCGATAAGCGCGGCGAGGTGCATTGCAGCAATTCCGCCATCGGCGAAATCTGCGAAATCGAGGCCGAGGGCGTGCGGCGCAATCTCCGCAAGCTCGAGGCGTCGGGATTGATCGTGCGCTCGCCGATCTTTCGGGAGGATGGCGGGCGGGACGCGAACCGGATCGTTCTCGCATGGCCGAAGCCACGCCAGCGGCGCGCGGAAAATGTCGCGGCGTGCGACATTTCAGGGCGTGGCGCGCCGATCGGCGGCGAATGGGGGCGCGCATGAACGCCGCGGCCATCACGATCGTGCGCGGCGCGCATCGCACGCGCTTCACCACGATCAGTAACGACCTTTTGCAGAACAAGCACGGCCTGTCATGCGAGGCGCGCGTCATCCTCTTCGATCTGCTCTCGCGGCCCGAGGATTGGCGAGTCATCATCGATCAACTCGCCAAGGCGAACAAGATCGGCCGCGATCGGGTTTATAAAGCGCTTGGCGAGCTGCGCGAGCATGGCTTCGCTCGCCTCGAGACGCTGCGCGACATGGAAACCGGGCGGCTCGGCGGAACTCGCTGGGTCATTCAAGAGGAGCCGGACCCACTTCCTGAAATTCAGGAAGTGGACCGCTTCCTGAAATCACCGAGTCTCGGTGAAACCCGAAACTCGGAAAATCAGGACGCATACAAAAGAGATATAGATATACAAAACACCGACTCCCCCACAGAACGGCGCGCTCCGCCCGCGGCGCCGCGAGAGCGGGAGGAAAGGCTTTCCGATGAAGGGAAGGCTTCAAGGCCGAGCCCTGCAATCGACGCATGGTCGCGCTTCGAGGCGGCCTGGACCTTCGGCCTCGGCGAGTCCCGCTCGGGCGCTCGGAAGGCGTTCGATCGTTTGAGCGTCGCCGATCGGGAGGAAGCCATACGAGGCGCTACGGCCTTCCAGGCGGCCATGGCGGGGCGGACGCATCCTCCGCACGCCTCGACCTATCTCGCCGAACGGAAGTGGACCTATGGACGGCCAAAGGCGGGCGCAGTGTCCGGCTCTGCGGCGAGCGCTCCGAAGGGCTCGCCAGGCTCGGCTTGCCAGCGGCCGGACGGTAGTTGGTTCCTGAAACCGGGCTCGCCCCAGTTGGCGCGCTGGAACGAACACGAGCGCAAGACGTCCGGCTCTGCGGCGAGGGGCTGCATTCGGCCATCCGAGTGGCCGCCGAGCGTTCAGGCGCAGGCCGCAGTCGGCGAGACAGGCGAGAGGGCCGCGTGATCAAACTGTCACGGCGCGATTTTGATTTCACGGTCGCGTTTCGCGACCGTGATCCGACCGAGGGGGATACCCCCTTCAAAGACGAAAGCGCCTCCCGCCGCGACCGGCCTACTAACAGCGGTGGAATTTCCGCGAAATTCGTGGAAACTTTTTTTGTTTCGCCGAGTTTCAGGCTGCGTAGGAAGTTGCTTTCGCTGATTGCGTAATGAGTTAGCTGGGTTTCTGGGTTTTCGATCCCGAATCGAATATGGAGGATACGAAAATGTTCAAAGCCGGACTCATCGGATATTGGCCGCTCCAAGAGGCTTTGAAGGACCTCTCGGAGGAGCTGGCGAGTCGAGCCAAGCTTATCGAGGAGGAAACACTTCTCGAAATGATTTGGGGAGCTCGCCTTCTCGCGCCGCACGATACTGGTCTGTTGCATTCCGGAATCGTCGGCGAAAACCACGACGGCGTTTTCGAGTTCAGCGCCTTCGCGCAACACAAGAAGGCGAACGGCAAGCTCGGCGCAGATTATGCGCCCTTCGTCGAATACGGAACCGAGCCTCATTTCCAAAGGTCGGCGACCCCCGAAGACAGCAGCGCATTCGCGAGTGCTCGCCGTCGCCGCCTGGGCAAGAAATACCAGCATCCCGGCGCCGATCCGGAACCGTTTTTCTGGCCCGCGGTCGACTTCGCTTTAGCTGGCCGCCGTCGAAAGTTCGACGATGTTATCGAGGAATCGGCGAAGGCGACTGGGTTCGAGACGAAATGACTTTCCGAGAGCGCGCCTATGCGGTGCCGCCATAGTAGCAAGCCGCTACTTTGGAGCGCCGCCTGACGTGTCGAATTCGCAGCGCGATGGGAGATATTTTGAAGTGCGAGCTTATCGGTACTGCGTCAATGCCCGGCCGGCAAATAACGGATCGCGGCGAGGATAATGCCGACCGCGACGACGATCAGCCCGCCGAGCTTGACCGTCATGCGCAGCTCGACCTCCCGAAGCTCCGCCCGAACGGCGGCGATGTCGGCTTTCAGCTCGGTTTTGGTGGCGGTGAGATCGGATTTGGTGACGAGTTCCTGGCCCGTCGCTTCGGCGAATGCCTCGGCCGTCGCCTTTGCGTGTGCGTGAGGCACGCCCGCCGCCTCAAGCTTTTCGACGAATTTCAGAGTGTCGAATGCGACGGCGGTCACGGCTTTTCCCCTTTGAGCGCGTCCCCAATATGGCGCGGCTCCGCTTTCGCGTCCAGCGCGACGCCCTTTCGCAGTCGCACGCCGGGCCCCTCGCCGTTCTCGTCGACGAAAAGGACGCCGGCGGATTCGAGGGCGGCGCGGATCGCGGCTGTGGCGTGACCGGGACCTGTTGCGTCTGTTTCCGCTCGCGTCACGGTGTTTCGATGAACGCCGGCGCGGTCGGACAACTCCCGAACCGTCCAATTGAGCAGCGCGCGCGCCGCTCTGATTTGTGCGCTTGTCACCATTTATTCGAGCTTATATAGTGCGTATGTCACCATTGATGTGACGTTAGCACAATACGAGGAATAAACAAACGCCAAGCGTCCCGCGTCGGCGAACGGCCTTGCATTGCCAGAAGGAATCTCAACCATGTTCGACTTACCGAATATCGCGTCCGTCCAGCCGGAAAACGCCGCGGCGGGAGCGGCTGGGAAATCCGCATCTGCGAGCGCCGCGCCTGCGGCCGATCCGATCTTCGCCACGATCCGGCGCCTTTGCGCGGCAGAGGCGCGACACATGGCGGCGGATATTGCCTGCGACCATATGAGGGGCGGCCACGACGCACGGGCGACGGCCAAGGCGGACGCTCTGCGCGCCCCCACTGTCGCCGAGCTGCGCGCCGATGAAGACTACTTCTTCTCGACCGTTCCTTTCACGCTCGCCGACATACGAGCGGGCCTCGCTGTCGAGCTGGTCGCTGGGGTCCCCGCCGTTGCCACAGCGACGCAAGAAGCTGACCCGGTCCTCGCGACCATCGCCGAATGGCGAGAGCTGAAGAGGCTCGCGAATGCCGCTGGCGAGGATGTCGAGCGAGTCGAGCGCGATCATCTCGCCGAGACGGCGGCCGTTTCGGCGCGAAGCCTCGAGGAGCGGCTGGCCGTTGAGCGCCGGCTCGGAATAGCCGCGGCGAAGGAAAGGGCCGAAGACCAGGAAATTGCAGAACTTCAATGCAGTGATCGCGTGCTCGAGATGGAGCCGGTAACCGCCGAGGGTGCTTTCGCGCTTCTGGAATTCACGGCGTTTTGGGTCGAGGAAAACGAGGGTTTCGATTTCGAAGACGAGCGCGCGACTGCGCCGGCGCGGGCCATCCGGGCGGCGCTCGCTGTGCTGGCGAGCGGGAAGCGGTTCGCACCGATCAATTTCCAACTCGGCTAAAATCTGTAGTTGACAGATATCTCCGCATCGGCGATGTTTCTGTAACTTGCAGAAAGAGAGACGCCATGGCCTCGACGCTTCAGGAAATCGCGGATGCGGCAGCAACCAGCTACGATTTCATCAACAACTTGATCCGCCGGAAGCTGTTGAGCACGCGCCTCGGCGAGGCCGGACCGGGAGTCGCTCGCGCTTTCACGCGCAAAAATGCCCTGGAAATCGCCTTCATCGCTGCGCTCGTCGATATCGGTCGCGCT
>PQAN01000194.1:3931-6869 GCA_003105285.1 Methylocystaceae bacterium | reverse complement strand
CCGATTGGCTGACGAAGGAAGCGCGTGGCCAACTCGCACCTTGGTGGGTTGAGAATAGCGCGAACGGAAAAGGCGCCTTCCTGAGCACGGCAGCCAAAACAATAACGGTTGCTGGCCTTGCCCGCGAAATCTTCATTGCTGACGACGCGGGAGAGGGCGCGCTCGTCAGCGACGACGATCCGGGCGACGGCCCCGCCGAATGGACGCCGGCGACACGCATCGGCGTGATTCACGTCGCTGCGATCGTCGAGCGAATCGACGCGCTTTTCGACAAAGCGCGGAAATGAAGTTTCGGGAGCCAGACGTGAGGGCCTGCGGTCGGCCCGATAACGAAAAGGCGGATCGCCGCTCCCGAAAGCGAAGATTTGGCGTCAATCCGCCGTGGCCGCACCTATTCCCGAATCGCCGGCGCTGAAACGCCGGTGGTGGCCCGCCGCGAGGCGCGCCCGTCCCCCAGATGGAGCCTTATTCATGCCGACGCTGATCGAACTGAAAGAAACCCGCGCCGCGAAAGTCGCCGAAATGGGGACGCTCGCGAGCGCGGACATGAGCGACGAAAGCCGGACCCGCTTCGATTCGCTGGACAAGGAAGTCCGCACGCTCGACGGCGATATTCTGCGCGCCGAGAAAATCGCCGACTTCGAACGTCGCCACGCGGAAGGCAAGATCATCGTCGCGCCGGATCGCGCCGAGCGCGAATACGCCGATCTCGTCGGCAAGTTCGAGCTGCGGCAGGTCATTCTGCATCTCGACGAGGGGCGCAGTCTGAGCGGCGCGACGGCCGAAGTCGTGACCGAGCTGCGCAATCGCGGCGGCTATCACGGTTGCCCGATTCCGTTCGAGGGGCTGGAACTGGAAAAGCGCTCGGGCGAGACGGTCGCGAGCGGAATTCCGAACCCGGCGCGCGTCGCGCCTATCATCGATCGCCTTTTCGCCCCTACCGCCGCGGTCCGCATGGGCGCGGCCATCGTGAATATCGATTCCGGTTCGGAGTCGCATCCCGTCACCACATCCAGCGTGCAAGCCGCCTGGGCGGCGAGCGAGACGGGAGGCGTCGGCGGTCCGACCGCCTATGCGACCACGGACCGACCGCTTGCGCCGAATTCGACGCTCGGCGTTCAAATGAAGATCACGCGCAAGGCGCTGAAGCAGAGAGGCGACGCTCTCGAGCAAGCCGTTCGGCGGGATCTGAACGGGGCGATCGGCGAGGCGATGGACCGGGCGGCGTTTCTCGGCGCGGGATCATCCGGCGAGCCCGCGGGCGTGCTGGTCGGCAGCTACGGAATCACTTCCACGGCGATCGGCGCGGCGGCGTCCTGGGGCGCGTTCCGCGCCGCGGTAGTGCGCTTCTTGATCGCCAATGCCGCGGCCGGGCCGGGCGATGTCCGCGCGCTGATCCGGCCGGAAGTGTGGAGCGAACTCGACGGACTTCTCGCGAGCGACGCGGGGCCGAAATTCGAGTTCGATCGGATGCGCGAAAATCTCGGTGCCATCGTCATGTCGGGCAATGCGCTCGCCGCGCCGACCGGCTCGCCGGCCACGTCCAAAGCTCTTCTCACGACGACGGCCGGCGGCGTGCCTCCGATCTTCGTCGGCCTGTGGGGCGCAATCGACATGATCCGCGACCCTTATAGCGACGCCGCGAGCGGCGGCTTGCGCCTCACGGCGCTGGCGACGATGGACGTGACGGTTTCGCGGCCGGCGCAGCTCCAAATCCTCACGGGCATTCAGTGATGGAGCGGCGCGCCTTTCAAATCGAGCTTCGCGCGGCGGGGAGCAATCCCCGACGCCTCGAGGGCTTCGCCGCAACATTCGACACAGAGGCGCGCGTCGGCGACTATGTCGAGATTATCCGGCCGGGCGCCTTCAAGGCGAGCTTGGCGAGCGGCGAAGACATTCTCGCCCTTGTCGATCATGATCCTTCACGCGTGCTCGGCCGCACGAAGAGCGGGACGCTGCGCCTGCATGAAGATCAGCGCGGGCTCGCGTTCACGATCGATGCGCCCGACACGACGCTCGGCCGCGACATTCTCACGCTCGCCGCGCGCGGAGATCTCGGCGGAATGAGCTTCGGCTTTCGCGCTCTGGACGAAGAGTGGAGCGGCAACCGCCGCGAGCTGCGCTCGGTCGATCTGCGCGAAATATCCGTCGTGAGCGCGTGGCCTGCCTATACGAACACGACCGTCGAAGCGCGCGCCCGCGATACGCGAGCCCGCTCGGCGAGCTGGGCGCGGCACCGCTACGTCCAATTGCTGAGAGGCTGACATGCGCTTTCTCGAACGTCTCGCGAATGTCTTCGGCTATGAGAAGCGCGCCGGCGGGACTGGCGGCTATTTCGAATCCTACATGTCGGCGCGGGGGAGCTATCTCGCGGGCGGCACTTCGCCGGATGGCGTGATTTCGGCGCTCGGGGTGGCGACCGCCTGCATTGCGCGTCGAGCTCAGGGGTTGGCGAGCGTTTCCTTGTGCGTCCATCGCACTCTCGGGACTTCGAACGTCGAGCAGGCCGAGAATCATCCGCTTTACGACCTGCTCAACACACGTCCGAACGATTATCAGAGCGCCTATGAGCTACGGGAATTTTTGATCCGGTCCCATGATCTGCATGGAAACGCTTATGCGCGAATCGAGCATGACGATCGCGGCCAGGTGGTTGCGCTCCATCCGTTCGAGCCGGCGGGGGTCGCCATAGAACGCCTTGCCGATGGTCGCCTGCGATATCAAGCGGCAGATTTCAGCGGAAAGGTTTGGACCCTCCTACAGGAAGAGATGCTTCATATTCGAGGGCCGAGCCGCGACGGAGTTTACGGCCTGTCGCCGCTGCAAATCGCTCGCGGCGCTGTCGACCTCGCCGTCGCGGCCGATGACTTCGCCAAGTCCTATTTCGACAATGGTTCCAATCCGGACGGCTACATCACCTTTCCGAACGCCGCCGCCA
>PQAN01000194.1:0-3859 GCA_003105285.1 Methylocystaceae bacterium | reverse complement strand
GCAATCGCTTCGCCGGCCCGGCCGTTTTCACCAATGGCGGCGAGTTCAAAGAAATCCGCATCAACGCGGCGGACGCTCAGTTGCTCGACACGCGAAAATATTCGGCGGAGGATATCGCGCGCATTTTCGATTGCCCTCCGACGAGCGTCGGAATCGTGGATCGCTCGACCTATGCCAATACTGAGCAAGAGGCCTTGGCGCTTGTTCGCAATTGTCTCGCGCCGCTCGCTGCGCGTTTCGAAAGCGCTTTCGCGCGTTGCTTGCTGACGCCCGCCGGCCGACGCTCGTATTTCTTCCGACACGATTTCGGCGAATTGCTTCGCGGCGATATGGAGACGCGCTTCAAAGCCTATCGGCTCGCGCGTGAGATCGGCGTATTTTCGGCGAACGACATTCGGCGGCGCGAGAACGAGCCGCCGATCGAAGGCGGCGACACCTATCATGTTCCGGTCAATTGGGCTCCGCTCGGCGCTACGCCGACTGGCGACATCAGCGGCGCGCCGAAGCCTGCGGAAGCGACACAATGAGGCAATCCCACAAATTCACACAAGGCGATGTCGCACGCGCGATCAAAGGCGCGATCGCAGCGGGTATGAAGCTCGGGCGCGTCTCTATCGACGCGGAGGGCCGAATAGACCTGATTCCGCAACAGGACGCGCTCGACGATGCTGCGCTCGACGCGGCCACGCTCGACGAGCGCTTGCAGGACGACGAGCATGGGAAGGGTTAAAATCCGCTACTATGCCGTGCGGGGCGGGCGCGGCTATTGGCAGCCGAAGGCCGATATGCGCAAGGCCGGCTTCGATCCGGTCGCGTGCGGCGCAGACGGGCCGCAGGCGTGGGCGCGGGCCGAGGAAATGAACAAGCGGTGGGACTCCTATTGCGCCGAGCGGGCCGCGCCGCCGCCGCCCCGCCACAAGCGCGGCTCGCTCGCCGAGGCCTTCGCGCGCTATCGCGAGACGCCGGAATGGTCGAAGAAGGCCGAACGCACGCGCGAGGAATGGAATCGCGCTTGGCGACGGCTCGGGCCGATCTTCGGCGATATTACGCCCGGCTCGGTTCGAATGGATCATGTCAGCCGGTTTCGCGAGCGCATAGCGCGGCAGGCTGGGCAGCGCGAGGCGCATCGCTGCATCAAGATATGGCGCGCCTTGTGGCGCGTGGCGGCCTCGCTCGGCTATTGCCGCGCCGACGCGGACCCCTCGGCGGGCGTGCGCAA
This sequence comes from Methylocystaceae bacterium, assembly GCA_003105285.1. GTDB lineage: Bacteria > Pseudomonadota > Alphaproteobacteria > Rhizobiales > Beijerinckiaceae > Methylosinus. The sequence continues at coordinate 2,640 of PQAN01000194.1, read as the reverse complement.
TACAGAGCCGGCGCGCCGGCAAGTGCTGTGGCGGCACCGTGAGGCCTCGACGCTCGTCAAGACGGCGATTCGCCATCGATATTATGGGCTCGCCGCGCTGATGGCGGCGGCGTGGGATTCCTCGCTTTCGCCCGTTGACGCTCGGACCCTGACGCCCGCGCAGCGCTCGCGCGATGCCCATGGCGAGTTCTTCATCGTGTCGCGGGCCAAGACGGGCCGGGCCGCGGTGGGAACGCTCTCGCGGGCCGCCGCGCGCGTGTTGGACTTCTATCTGGCGAAGCTCGGAGCGGAGATTGCGCCGAATGCGGCGCTATTCCGCAACCGCAGCGGCGCGCCCTACAGCAAGGACACGCTCGGCGACGACTTCCGGGCCGTGCGCGAGCTGGCCTTCGGCGAGGGCGAACGCCGGACGCTCGCGGACTTCCGGCGAAGCGGGGCGAGCGAAGCGATGCGCGGCGGGGCGAGCCTCACGCTCGTGGGGCAGAAACTGGCGAATGACGTGGGCTCGAGCCCGCATCTGGCGCGGACCTATCTGCCCGTCGATCTGGACGCTGTGCGGGCCGCCGACGCCGCTCGCAAGAAGGGGCGTAAGTAGAACGAAAGTCTGAATTTCAGACAAGCCGCCGGGCGCAGCCCTCTGAAATCGAGGTTCAAACGCGATGCAAGCTATTGATATTTCTGGCGAGAGAGACGGGGCTCGAACCCGCGACCTCCGGCGTGACAGGCCGGCGCTCTAACCAACTGAGCTACTCCCCCGCGAACGCGTCGCACAGATAGCGCAAGCGAGAGGCGCCGAATAGGCCAGCCGCCGCTCAATGTCAAGAAAGTTGCGCCGGCTCTCCCTATCTTTTCGCCGACGGCTGCGTTAATCGTCTCGATCCAGCGAAGGCGCCTCGAAACGGCGGCCGGCGCACGAAGCTATGTACTGCGGAAGATTTCGAGACCATGACCGACGCCTGCGACGATCCCAACATTCGCCGTCGACGTATCCGGTTTCGCGCCTGGCATCGCGGCATGCGCGAGATGGATATCATCATGGGCGGGTTCGTCGACGCCGAAATCGATCGGCTGGACGACGCCGAACTCACCGATCTCGAAGCCTTGCTGGAGGCGCCGGACGACGAGGTGTTCGGCTGGCTCTCGGGCGCTTCGCCCGTGTCGCCCGCCTATGACACGGCGCTGTTTCGCAAAATCGTGGCTTTTCATACGCACGAGAGGCCGCTCGATTTGTGAGTCGAGTTTTACCTGGGTTTCGCGTCATTCCCGACGCTCGCTTTAGCGAGCGATCGGAAATCCAGACCGACGATGCTGACGCGGCTCCTGGATTTCCGATCGGGCCTTCGGCCCGTCGGGAATGACGTCTTGGAGTGCGACTGCCAACAATGGACCGCCACGACGGCGGCGTGAGAACCAAGTGACCGATCTTCAATCAGCCATCGCGCGCATCGAAAAAGGCGACAAGCTCCTCTTCGCCAATGTCTCCGACGGGTTCGACGCCTTCGTCTGCGCCGATCTCACGCGGGCGCTCGCGCGGCGGGCCGAGGGACGGCCGGCCGTCTTCCTGCATGTCGCGCGCGACGCGCAGCGCTCGGCGGCCTTTCGCGAGGCGCTGCGTTTCGCCGCGCCGGAAGCGGAGACGCTCGACGTTCCCGGCTGGGACTGCCAGCCCTACGATCGCGTCTCCCCCAACGCCGCGATCAGCGCGCGGCGCATGACCGCCCTGTCGCGCCTTTCACGTTCGAAGTCTTCCGCCGAGCGGCCGCGCGTCGTCACGACGACGGTGGATTGCCTGCTGCAGCGCGTGCCGCCGCTCAAGGCCGTCGCCGCCGACACATTCTCGGCCGCGCCGGGAAATGTCGTCGATCTGGACGAGCTGGCGCGCTGGCTCGAGGCCAACGGCTTCCTGCGCTCCTCCACCGTTCGCGAGACCGGCGAATATGCGCAGCGCGGCGGCATTCTCGATCTCTATGCGCCGGCCATGCCCGCGCCCATCCGGCTGGATTTCTTCGGCGACACGCTGGAGTCGATCCGCAGCTTCGATCCCGAGAGCCAGCGCACGACGGGGCAATTGCGCTCGCTCGATCTCGTGCCGATGAGCGAGTTGCGCCTGACGAGCGACACGATGCGCCGCTTCCGCCAAGGCTATACGACGCGGTTCGGCGGCCAGACGCGCGGCGACACGCTCTACGAAGCCATCAGCGAAGGCCGCCGCCACCAGGGCGCCGAACATTGGCTGCCGCTCTTTTACGATCGCCTGGATACGCTGTTCGACTATCTCGGCGACACGCCGCTCCTGCTCGATTCCCTCGTCGAGGAAGCGGCCGGCGAGCGCTTGGCGCAGATCGCCGATTATTACGACGCGCGCAAATTCGCTCATGACGCCGATTCGGCGAACTCCAACTATAAGCCGCTCGAGCCGAAGGAACTCTATCTCACGCTCGAGGAATGGCGTGAACGGCTCGAAGCCGGCGCGCTCGTGCGCCTCTCGCCCTTCGCTACGCCGGACGGCGCCGGCAAGACGGCGATCGATTGCGCGGCGCGCCCGGGACGCGATTTCGCGCCCGAACGCAACGACACGGAGATCAACGTCTTCGAGGTCGCCGCGGCGCATGTGAACGCGCTGCGCGCCGCCGGCAAGAC
>PQAN01000193.1 GCA_003105285.1 Methylocystaceae bacterium | reverse complement strand
TCAAATCCTGTCCCCGCAACCACCGATACCGGCGATAGCAAATCGCCAATCAGCCCGACCTCCGAAAGGACGTCGGGCTTTTTCTTGCCCGCCGCAAATCGTAGCATCGCAGCCAAGTCGCCGCGTAGGACGATCGCCAAGCGGCCCTCCTCGGGAACCAATGTCACCCGGTCGATGAGAGTGCGAACGATCTCCGCCGCCTCGGCTTTGGTCTCGTCGCTCCGCAGGCTCTCATGGAGCGCGGAAATGCGTTGGCGATAGATATCCGCCATGTTCGGATGCAGAAACGGGGGCGGCTCCTCGGCTTCGGCAAGAGCCTTCTCGAGTTCCTCCTTCCGGTTCTCCAATTCCTTCATTTGCCGCATCACGCGCTTTGACGTTTCGAGGTCGTCGGATGCCAGGATCAGCTTCATGAGCTTATCCAGTTCGCGATCGATGCGAGGGATTTCGGTTCGCTTCGCAGCTAGGTCCGCTCCACGCTCCATTCGCAAGCGGTTCACCTCGCGGGTGAACTCGTCGCAGAATTCCTTGAACAGCTCTGGCTCCATCAAATGGGTGCGCAGGCCATTGAGCACTGATGTCTCCAGATCGTCTCGCCTGATATTCGTGCGATTCTGGCATGTCCCCTTATTCCGCGCCGTTGCGCAGCCGAGCAGCTCCTTCGAGATCATGACATAGCCGCCTCCGCAGCATCCGCATTTCACCAAACCCGAAAAAAGATGCTTCGGCCGCCGTCGCTCATTCAACGTGTTCTCGCCGGGCTCTGGGGCTTCGTAGGCGAGTGTCTGCTGGCGGGCTTTCACAAGCTCCCAGAGTTCTTGGTCGACGATGCGCAACTCCGGCACGTCCTGAACGATCCACTCGGATTCCGGGTTGAGGCGTGACACGCGCTTTCCAGTATCTGGGTCCTTCAAATACCGAAGGCGGTTCCAGACCAGGCGGCCGATATAGAGTTCGTTGTTGAGGACGCCGACGCCGCGCTTCGGGTTGCCGTGGATCGTAGTCGGTCCCCAATCGGCGCCTTGCGGTCCGGGCACGCCCTCGCTGTTCAACTGGAAAGCGATGGTGCGGGACGACTTGCCGGCGAGATAATCGGTGAAGATACGGCGCACGACGGCTGCTTCCGTCTCGTTGATCGTTCGAGCGCCGCGAATCGGTTCGCCGCTCGCGGCAAACTGCTTGACTACGTCGTAGCCGAAGCACAGACCGCCACCCGATTTACCTTCTTCGACACGACCGCGAAGGCCGCGGCGAGTCTTATCGGCGAGATCCTTCAGGAATAGGGCGTTCATCGTGCCTTTGAGGCCGACGTGCAGATGCGTCACGTCGCCCTCCGCCAGCGTGACGATGCGCACGTTGGCGAAGGCCATGCGCTTGAACAGTCCGGCGATATCCTCCTGATCGCGGCTCAGGCGATCCATAGCTTCCGCGAGCACGACGACGAATTTTCCGCGCAAAGCGTCATGGATCAGTTCCTGGATGCCAGGCCGCAACAGCGACGCTCCGGAGATGGCTCGATCGGTGTAGCTGTCGACGATCGTCCAGCCTTGCTTATCCGCATGGTGGCGGCAGAGGCGCAATTGATCCTCGATGGAGGCGTCGCGCTGATTGTCGGACGAGTAGCGGGCGTAGAGTGCGACTTTCATTAGGCGGCCTCCCTACTCGGGAAGGCGGTCTTGTTTTCCATTGTCCTGTTCGGATCGAACGAAATCCCGTGCGGCCGCGCGGGCGAGCAGACGAACCAAATCGACGAGCCTCGGGTCGAGTTTCGATTGCGCTTCGATCGGGCGATTACCATTCGTCGCGACGATGCGAAGCTTTTCGACAGTCGTTCGTCTCGATCGCGGCATGACGGCGTCCACATTTGTTCGAATGAGGACGATGATGTCAGGCGCGGGCGCAATGACAAGCTGAAACAGCTTTTTGGAGCAGCGTCTTTCGTCGACTTGGAGAGCGCCTCGGCGCGCGCCGGCGTAGTCGCATGTACGAAAGAGTGAGCGGGCGTAGCAAAAATAAGTTTGTGATCGTACATCATGACGCCTCTCCATGTGATGGCTAGGGCTTTCGACATCCGCTACCGGCCGGCGGCTCCGCGATACCTCATGATTTCCAACGCTGCGCGTGTAATCTCGCCCGCAAACCGGATGCTGCTCTTGAGGGCGTCGACGCCATCTTCGCTGATAAGATAGTGGGTCATTGACTTCGCTTTTTCGCGGCGTTCAACGCACTGGACGCTCTATTTTCTCTATTTCCGAACCGTCTTTTTAGACTCGACAGCATACGGAACGAAGCAAAAGCTCCGTCCTCCCAACGATCCTTGATAGGGAGCGTTGCGGCCGTGGCGGAATAATCGAAATTGCACGGATGTGTTCGGCACAGCAAGCGTCAATGACGTCTCGTCGGCGGCGATAACATCCACTTCCAGCGCCTCTCCAGGGCGGTCTATGTCAGTGAGAGTTATTCGTCTTTCCACGACAATGCTCCCAAAACAAAATCCTTGAAATTTGATCGACGTCAACCGTGCTGCTGGTCAGGAAACGTCGGCTCCTAATGGCGCAAGCGCAATGCGTAGGCCGTAGCTGGCGTACCGAGAACGCGATCGACTAATTGTCCGTTCGCCGCATTCTCACGTTTTCCATCGCCTCTCGTATCATTTCGTCGACCGCGAAGCGGACATTGCTCTCGAGCGCGTCGAGCCCGTCGCTGCCGATCAGATAGAGAGCGTCGTCGACGTGCGATTCGAGGAAGTAGCGGGAGATGATCGGCTGGTCGAAATTCGCGCCTCTCGATCTCGCCCGGATGCTCGCCATCGCAGCGTCACGTAGCGCGCGAGCGAACTGCTCGCGCGTGCTCAACAAAATCGTCGCCAAAGAGACGGCGCGACCCAGATGCTTCTCACGCATGTTCGGTCTCTCGGTCGTTTACGGACTCGCCCCCTCTGCCGCGCCGGCACTTCCCTTCCTCGAACCAGCGGCTACCGTTTGTAGAGTATACTCCGTAGATAAATACTCTTCAAGCTGGCTGGTTCTCGTCATGGAAATGCGAGAGACGCTGGCGCGCAATCTGAAGAAATATCGACGGGCTCAGCGCCTGTCTCAGGAGGAACTCGGACATCGAGCCGAACTCGACCGCACCTATATCAGTTCGATCGAACGCTGCGTCTATTCGGCGACGGTGGACGTCGTCGGACGTCTCGCGGCAGCGCTCGGCGTCCCGGCGGTCGAGCTTCTCAGGCCTGCGAGCGAAGCCGCGGAGGCAAAGCCGTCATTGGCCGTATCCGCTGAAGGCGCAAGCACGAAGGCGCAGGCCAAGAAAGGCGCGAAGCCAGCTCGTAAAAGCAAGGGGGCGGCGCAAAGGCGGGCTGTTCGAAAAAAGCCGGGTCCATAGCCGAGCGACCATGGACCCGAGCACGAACGTCACATCGGCGAGATCGCCGCTTCCGGCGACGCAAGCCGGGCGAGATCCGCCAGGGCCGAGCGCAGTTCCGGCCAAGGAAATTCCGGGTCTTTCGGGCTCGGCTCGCCGAGCTGGATGACGATGGAGAGCTTGGCCGCGACGCCCGGCAGGCTGGCGGCCTTCGTCCTCGGGACCGAAGCCGTGAGACCGCGCTCCTTATCGAGAGCGGCTTCGAGCTCCGCGTCGACGGCGTCGAAGCCGAG
>PQAN01000192.1 GCA_003105285.1 Methylocystaceae bacterium | reverse complement strand
CGTCGGCCGCGACGTCTCGCAGCAGCCGCCTTGGTCGATCGCCACATCGACGATGACGGCGCCGGCTTTCATGCCGGCGAGCATGGCGCGCGTGACGAGCCTGGGCGTCGCCGCGCCCGGCAGCAAAACCGCGCCGATGACGAGATCGGCGCGCTTGACCAGTTCCGCTATCGCCGTCGGCGTCGAAAAGATCGTCCTGACCGAATTGCCGAAGCGGGCGGTCAGGCGGCGCAAGGCCTCGGCGCTGCGATCGGCGACGATGACATGAGCGCCCATGCCGAGCGCGATCATCGCCGCCTGCGCGCCGACTGTTCCACCGCCGAGAATCACGACCTCGGCCGCCGGCACGCCGGGCGCGCCGGCGAGCAGAACGCCGCGCCCGCCGAACGGCTTTTCCAGACAGCGCGCGCCGACCTGCGGCGCGAGCCGGCCGGCGATCTCCGACATGGGCGTGAGCAATGGCAGGCCGCCGAAGGGCGACGTGACCATCTCATAAGCGATGCAGATCGCGCCCGACCGCGCGAGATCGAGCGTCTGCTCGCGATCGGCGGCGAGATGAAGATAGGTAAAGAGCGTCTGCCCGGGCCGCAGCCTCTCGCGCTCCTGCGGTTGCGGCTCCTTCACTTTGACGATGAGGTCCGCCCACTCGAAAATCTCGCGCGCGCTCTCGGCGACCGACGCGCCGGCCGCTTCGTAAGCCGCGTCGCTCAATCCGGCGCCCGCGCCCGCGCCTCTCTCCACGGCGACCGCGTGGCCGCGCTGCGTGAGCTCGGACACGGCGGCAGGCGTCAGCGCCACGCGAAATTCATTGTCCTTGACCTCCCTGGGCGCGCCGACTCGCATCGAAAGCCTCCCGATCAATGCGGCGACGAGAAGCGATCCAAGCTCGCGATCACTTCGTCGTCGTCGATCTGTCGAAAATCCGCATAGAAAAAGCCGATCGCGCCAAAATCGCGGTAATGCTCGAGACAGACGATCTCGTCCGCCTCGTCGTGCAGCGCCTCGAGCGTATCGGTCGGCGCGACGGGAACGGCGAGCACGAGCTTTAACGGGCTCAACGCCCTGACGGCGCGCAGCGCCGCGCGCGTGGTGGCGCCGGTCGCCACGCCGTCGTCGACGACGATCGCCACGCGGCCGTTGACGTCGGGGCGCGCCCTCGCGCCGAGATAGAGCTTGCGGCGCCGTTCGATCTCGGCGCGTTCCTTCGCGCAGACCGCCTCGAATTCCGTTTCGCTCACCCCGGCGAGGCCGATGACGTCCTCATTGCGGACAATGACGGCCCCGCCGCCGTCGGCGATCGCGCCCATGGCGAGTTCCGGCTGAAAGGGGACGCCGATCTTGCGGACGAGGACGAGATCCAGCGGCGCATGGAGTTCGGCGGCGATGACGGCGGCGACGGGGACGCCGCCGCGCGGCAGCGCGAACACGACCGCGTCCTGTCCCTTCAAAGCGGAAAGAGCGCGAGCGAGGCGACGCCCTGCGTCGTTACGGTCACGAAACGGCATGGCGGCCGACCGGAATTTTCATGCCCGCTGAAGTCCCGACGCACATCGACAGGGGTCCCGGCTCGATCGGGTGGAGGTTTCCTCATCGTGAGGAGCGGCGGCTCGATCGTGCAATGCCGTCGATATAGGCGCTCCTGGCGATATTGCGAGACCCGGCGCACCCGAGGTTCCGCTGGTCACGACGGCTCCCGCTCGCCGAGCGGCGTGACGGCGCTCGCCTGCGGACCGTTCTCGCCGTCTTCCTCGGCGTAGCTCACGCGTTCGCCGAGGCCGAGCCTGGCGAAGCCGTCGCCCGCGACGCTGTTGCGATGAAAATAGAGTTCGCGGCCGTTCGAGCCTTCCAGGAACCCATAGCCGTCGTCCTGCATCAGCCGCCTGACGATGCCGATCGCCGGCTCGGCGTGAAGCTTCACCTGTCCTTCCAGTCGGCGCGCCTGATCCTGCAGGCGTCGGCGCGCCCGCTTGAAGGTGTCGTTGAGGGCGAAGTCGAAGTCCTGAAAGCGTTCGTCGAGATGCGGCGTGCGCTCGACGACCGCCTCGCGCCCGTCGGGGAGCGCCAGACGAATATTGAGTTCGTAGAGCCCGCCGGTGCGATGATGGCCGCCCGGTCCCTTGACGACGATCCGACAGGCGGTGATGCGGCCGAAGCGCTTTTCGAGTTTCTCGATGCGCCTCTCGATGCGGGCGCGGAAATCCGGAGACGGCTCCAAGCCCTGAAAATCGATTTCCGGCGGTGTCTGCATGGCGATTTCTTCTCCAGATGTTTCGCGGTCGCCGAAGGCTCGCCCTGAAAAAGCCCATCGCGGCGGCGTTTCGGGAGCGACGCCATAGATATATAGTGTGGCTCGGGCCGACGGCAGCGCGCGAGACGTCGCACACGGCAAAGCAGGAGGACGACGCCATGACGAATCCTGTTCGAAAACTCGACGTCGTCGTCGGGCCACGGCGGCTCGACGGCGCGCTGCATGTTCCGGACGATCCGCGCGGTCTCGTCGTTTTCGCGCATGGCAGCGGCTCGTCGCGCTTCAGCCCGCGCAATTCCTTCGTCGCCGGCGCGCTCGTCGAGCGTGGCTTCGCGACTCTGTTGATCGACCTCCTCACCGAGGAAGAGGCGACCGATCGCCGCAACGTGTTCGACATTCCGCTGCTCGGCGCCCGCGTCGTCGAGACGATCGACTGGGCCGCGGCGCAAGAGCCTGTTCGCGGCCTGCCGATCGGCTTGTTCGGGGCGAGCACGGGCGCGGCCGCCGCGCTTCTCGCCGCGGCGCGCAGGCCGAAGCGCGTGCGAGCGATCGTGTCGCGCGGCGGACGTCCCGATCTCGCGGGCGACGCGCTCGCCGATGTTCGCGCGCCGACGCTGCTGATCGTCGGCGGTCTGGATCACGATGTGTTGACGCTCAACCGCGACGCTCTACGTCGACTGCATGTGGACGCGCGTCTCGACGTCGTGCCGGGCGCGACGCATTTGTTCGAGGAGCCGGGGGCGTTGGAGCAGGTCGTCGAAGCGGCGGCCGATTGGTTTGCGAGCCGCCTGCCGGCGCCGGCGAATGGCGAGGATTGATCGGTCTGTCGAAACCGCTCGGAGCACATCGCATGACGACCCTCGCCGTGACGCAACCGCCTCTGCGCCGCCTCTTCGAGCGCCTGGATTTCGCGCCCGAGCCGTTGGGCTCGGAGCTGAAATCGGTTTTCGACCAATGGAAGAGCGCGCGGGGACGCGCGGTCGCGCCGCCGCTCGCCGACATTCTCGTGCGAGCCGAAGACGCGTTCAAAACGGCTTTCGTCTACCGAACCGTCGCAGGAGAGCGCGACTACGCTCTCGTCAAAGGCGCGGAAGCGGTTCGGCCGCTGCTCGGCGCCGTCGCGGAGGGGGAGCGCGCGAGCGAGGCCGAGAACCGGCGCGGCGCCGTGCGTCTGCGACGGCTGTTCGACGAGGTGCGGCGCGTCGGCGAGCCGGCGCTCGCGGAATTCACGCTCGTCGAGAACGGGCGTGACAAGGCGAGCGTCGAACTGCTCGCCGCGCCGCTCGCCGAAAAGGACGGCGCGATCGGGGCTATTCTGGGCGCCCTGTCGATCCGCCCGTTCGAAAGCTCGGCTCCGGCGCGGCCGTCTCGCGCGCTCGCCGGCTCCGGCCTCGTCCTGTTCGCGCTCGGCTCCGACCGAGGCTTAGGCGAGAAGATCGCGGGCGAGATCGGCGTCGAGCTCGCGCCGCACGAAGACCGCGCATTCGAGGACGGCGAGCGCAAGGTCCGTCCGCTGACGAGTGTGCGCGAACGCGACGTCTATGTCGTCCACAGCCTGCACGGCGAAGAATTCGAGACCGGCGCCGACAAGCTGCTGCGCCTTCTGTTCTTCATCGGCGCGCTGCGCGACGCCGGCGCGGCCAGGATCACGGCCGTCGTCCCCTATCTCTGCTATGCGCGCAAGGACCGGCGGACCAAGCCGCGCGATCCGGTCGCGACGCGCTATGTCGCGCAATTGTTCGAAGCGGTCGGGACGGATCGCGTCGTCGTCGTCGACGCGCACAATGTCGCCGCCTTGCAGAACGCCTTTCGTATCGAGATCATAGCGCTCGACGCGCAAGCCGTGTTCGCGCGCTATTTCGCGCGCGAGGTCGGCGATGCGCCGGTCGCCGTCGTCTCGCCCGATCTCGGCGGCGAGAAGCGCGCCGAGCTCTTTCGCCAGCGTCTGGAGAAGACGCTGTCGCGTCCTGTCGCCAAGGGCTTCATGGACAAGCATCGCAGCATGGGCGAGGTGAGCGGAGAGCTGTTCGCCGGCGACGTGAAGGGGCGAACGGCGATCATCCTCGACGATCTGATCAGCAGCGGCGCCACCATGGCCCGCACCGCGAGCGCCTGCCGCGCGCATGGCGCGGCGCGCGTCTTTCTCGCGGCGACGCATGGACTGTTCTCCCACGGCGCCGAGGCCGCGCTGCGCGCCGCGCCGGCCGACGAGATCGTCGTCGCCGATACGGTTCCCGCGCCGCGCCATTTCGCCGAGCGATCGGGCGTCGGTCTCACGATCGTCAGCGTCTCGGGACTGCTGGCGCGCGCGATCGAGCGTCTTCATGGCGGCGGCTCCCTCACCGAATTATCGGAAACCGGACCCTGAAGCCCGCGCCCGGCCACGCGCTCTTTACCGACCTCTACGAGATCGCGATGCTGCGCGCCTATTTCGAGCTCGGCATGAGAGAGCGCGCAGCCTTCAGCCTGTTCGTGCGCCGGCTGCCGCCAACGCGCAATTTCCTCCTCTCCTGCGGGCTCGGCGAGCTGCTGAAGAACATCGCGGCCCTCCGCTTCGACGACGAGCAGTTGCGCTACCTCGCCTCGCTCGGCTCCTTTCCCGACGATTTTCTCGATTGGCTCGGCCGCTTTCGCTTCACCGGCGACATCTATGCGATGCCGGAAGGCGCGCCGTTCTTCGCCGATGAGCCCATCCTCGAGGTCGTCGCGCCGATCGCCGAAGCGCAGCTTCTCGAAACCCTGGTTCTCAATCAGATCGGAATGCAGACGATCCTCGCCTCCAAGGCGGCGCGCATCGTCGCGGCGGCGCGCGGACGCGGAATCGTCGATTTCGGCGCGAGGCGCGCGCAAGGAATGGACGGCGCGACGAAAGGCGCGCGAGCCTTCTATATCGCCGGCGCGGCGGCGACCTCCAACCTCGAGGCGGGCGAAGCCTATGGCGTTCCCGTCGCCGGCACGATGGCGCATAGTTTCATCGAGGCCTGCGCGTCGGAGACGAAGGCCTTCGAGGCCTACGCCCGCATCTTTCCGGACACGACGCTGCTCGTCGATACTTACGATACGCGCGACGGCCTGCGCAAAGTCGTCGACCTCGCGAAGCGGCTCTGCTCGGACTTTCAGGTCCGCGCCATTCGCCTCGACTCGGGCGATCTGGACGCGCTCGCTCGGCGTGCGCGCGACATGTTGGATGAAGCGGGACTAGAGCAGGTGCAGATTGTGGCGAGCGGCGGCCTGGACGAAGAGAGCATCGATCGTCTCGTTTCGTCCGGCGCGCCGATCGACGTCTTCGGCGTCGGCACGGAAATGGCGGTATCGAGCGACGCGCCGGCGCTCGACATCGCCTATAAGCTGACCGAATATGCGGGGCGAGGACGCATGAAGCTTTCGCCCGGCAAGCGCAGTCTGCCCGGCCGCAAGCAGGTCTTCCGGCAGTTTCGCGAGGGAATCGCGACCGGCGACGTGATCGCGCGCTGCGACGAGACGCTTCCCGGCGTTCCGCTGCTGCGCGCGGTCATGCGAGACGGCGAGCCTGTCGAAGGGGTGACCAGCCTCGCGCAGATACGCGCTCATGTGCGGGATGCGATCGGCGCGCTGCCGCCAGGCTGCCGCTCGCTCTTCCCGCTCGCCGCGCCCTACCCCGTGACGATCAGCGCGAAGCTGTCGGAGTATGAGCGCGAGGTGAGCGCGGAGATTGCGCGGAACGTCGGCTGAGCCGCGCGCCCCGCCACGCAAATCCAGCTCTCGTCGCGACTCGTCGCTAAATTCCGCCCGGGCGCCGGGCCGCGAAACGCTGTGGGCGCTCGTCGACGAGCCGATCGTCGGCAAACATGTCGCCGCGCTCGACGAACTGATGAAGTCATCGGCGCGAGATGCATCGCCCTCGCCAACCGACGCGACGCAATCAAGCAGAGCCGGCTTCCATTGGCGGCCCAAAATCGAGAGCCGAAGCAATCAGCGGGAAACCGTGTCAGCCGTTGTCCTCCTCCTCGGGAAGAGGCAGCCATACATCGATTCGGGCGCCGCCGGCGGAACGGGCTCCGATCGACATACGCCCGCCGAGCGCCTGCACCCGCTCTCTCATTCCCAGCAGGCCGAGGCCCGGGCTCTGCTGGACGGCGATTCCCACGCCGTCGTCCTCGATCGCTATATGCAGTCCGGGAATATCTTCAAATTCCGGGCCGTCCTTCGTGGACCGCGGCATCGGTTCGAATTCGAGCCTTATCTGCGACCACCTCGCGCGCGCGTGTCGAAAGACATTGGTCGTCGCTTCTTGAACGACCCGATATGCGGTCAACGCTACCGCTTCATCGAGCGAAGACAGATCGTGCGGGCAAACCAGCTCGAGGGCGATTTCCGGATGGCTCGCGCGCCATGACGCGACGAGGCTATTCAAGACCGCACTCAGCCCGAACTCGGAAAGGCCTCGCGGCTTGAGACGAACGAGCAGTCCCCGAAACAGCGTCTGCAACGCGTCACTCGCCTTGTTCACGCTCGCGCAGATTTCTCGAACGCGTGAGAGGTCGAAGGCTTTTTCCGACAGTATGTCAGAGAGGGCGACAGCGCCCGCGCGTATGGAAAAAAGGCACGGACCGGCCTCGTCATGGAGATCGCGGGCAATTTCCTTTCGCTCGTCGTCCTGAACGCGAACGAGCTCGTTCAGCAGGGTCTGGTTTTCCGTCTCGACGCGATCCAAAGTGGCGGCGAGCGAATTCAGCGCGCTGGAGATGCTCCTGAATTCGGCCGCTCCCCGCGGTTCGACGCGCACGCCGCTCTTTCCAGATTCGAGCGCGGCGAGCGCGAGGCGCAGGCTATCGAAAGGCGCCAGCCAATAGCGGACCGCCACAAGCACGAATCCGAGGATCATCGACGTTACGAGAAGGCTGATCAGGCCGAGCCTGGAGACGTCCGACCAAATCTCGGCCAATTCGTCGATCGGATCAGACACGATGGCGATGCGGCCATGACTGACGCCTCGTATCATGACCGGCACGATCAATATCCTCGGCGTGGCGTCGACGATCGAAACGAACCAATCGGGGACGCCGCCGCTTCCCGAGCGTGACTTCTGCGTCAGTCCTAGGACCGACGACGAATCGTCGGGAAAAACTTTCACGTCGACATGACGAAGCGATCCGAGGCTTTCATACAGTCGACGCAGGGCCGGCCTTGGATCCTCGGTCTCCTGGAGGCTGGCGATCGCCACGACCACGAGTTCGCGCGTCAGACGCAGGCTCGCGTCGTCCTCGGCGCGAATTCGGGGCCCCGCATGCGTCATGAGAATCGAGATGTGTATGAGCGGCGTCGCGAGCAGCACGACGCCGATGAGCCAGCTCAATCCTGCTTTGAGAGACAAACATCGCATGCGGCCAACTCCGAGCGTAGGCGGCGCCGATCGGAGACCAGAGGTCGAGCGTTCGGCGATCGTCGAGGCGAAGAGCTATTGCGGCCGCGAGGCAAACAGCAAGCATAGACGTCCCATATCGGCGGAAGATCGGCGTCTTTTTCCAAATATTCCCGGCATTATCGGGAATATTTGGAATCTGCTTGACAGGCCGGGTCAGGTTTCAACATGGTCGTTCGAAGACGTAGTGGAGCGAAACGAGAATCATGCGCATCCTCATCATCGACGACCATCCCATGGTGATAGAAGGATGCCGCGGAATGCTCGCCGGACAGCCGGATATCGAAGTCTTCGAAGCGCGTAACGCGGACGAGGCGTTGGAAATGCATGCGACCACGAATCCCGACCTCGTCGTTCTCGACTTGAACCTCCCCGGCGTCTCGGGCTTCGAATTGCTGAGGCGCATGCTGAAGCGCGATCCCGACTCGCGGGTCCTCGTTTTCACGATGAACGACGACCCGGCCTTCGCCGCTCGCTCGATCGATCTGGGCGCGCGCGGATATATCGCCAAGAGCGAAGACCCCGCGGCCTTCATCAAGGCCATCCGCGCTGTTGCGAAGGGCGAGCGCTATCTTTCCAACAATCTCGCTGTGAGGCTTGCCTTCGCCGATCAGAAGCTCGGCGCGCGCGGTCCGCTCGACACGCTCAACGGGCGCGAGATCGAAATTCTGCGTAATCTCGCCGATGGCAAGGACATGACGGAGATCGCTCATCTCATGAAGGTTTCCTACAAGACCGTCGCCAATAGCTGCGCGCTCCTGAAGCGCAAGCTCGGCGCGCGATCGAGGGCCGACCTCATTCGCATCGCCGTCGAAAACAGGGTCTCGAGAAAGCTCGGCTGACGCCGGGCCGCACGCGCGACATCATTTCCCCTCGACTTTTTTCTTCAGCCCCTTCAGCCCCGCGCGCAAGAATTCCGACATGGCGGCGCGCGCGGCGTTGTCGTTGAGGTTTTCGGGCGGCTCGTTGCTCGTGTCGCCGCGATAGAGGCGGCCGTACCAATCGACCTGGCTGCCGCCTCCGGCGGCAGGCTTGATCGTGAAGGTCACCGAATAGGAGCTGATCGGCAGAGCGTCCAAATTCGGATCGGACATGCGGTAGGAATATTTGAACGCGGCGGCGTCGTATTCGTCGAGTCCCTCTTTCAGCGCGCCGCCTTTGCGAAAGACGATCTCGCGTTCGGCGCCGGGCGCGTCGCCGCCCTTCGCCACGACGCTCTCGATATCGGGATGCCAATT
Organism: Methylocystaceae bacterium; assembly: GCA_003105285.1. Taxonomy (GTDB): domain Bacteria; phylum Pseudomonadota; class Alphaproteobacteria; order Rhizobiales; family Beijerinckiaceae; genus Methylosinus. The sequence goes on along the minus strand of PQAN01000192.1, from coordinate 18,361 downwards.
CGCGAGTCCGTCGAACTTTCCCGCGATTCGCCATATCGTCGCCGGATCGGCGGCGATGACGATCGATTCATCGACCTTGATCGGCGTCGGGCCATGCGCGAGCGTCGGCGATGCGAGGATCATGGCGGCGAGCGCCAAAAGGATTTTCACGTGCGTTTCCCTTTCTGCGTTTGGATGTGGAGCGAGCGCGCCCGTTCTCGCGAGCGGCGAGCCGCTCGATCGAGGGGACGAGAATGAACAGAGAGAGGAGGGCCGCGGCCGCCGCGGCGCCGAAATAGGGGCTCAAATCCAACGTCGCGGGACGAGGGCGCGCCGTCGCGGCCTCGATATAGGCGCGAAAGAGCGTGTCGGCCGAGGCGAGACGGACGTAAGCGAGCCCCGTCGTCTCCGCGAGCCCGCGCAGATAGGGTTCGCGCACCGAGGACAGATGCTCGGCGCCGACCGCGCCGGCCGCTCCGAACGGCGCATTGCGCGCATCATATCCCTCGCGCCGCTCGGCGCCTGTGGGCGGCGGGCCGAAGCGGCTTTCGTGCGGAACGTCGTCGACGCCGTAGAAGCCGATCTCCCGCCCCTTGTCGTCGAACTTCGGGATCGGCGACAATTCATATCCGCCGACGCCGACGATCAGGCCTCGCACCTCGCTCGGGCGCCCTTCGAAAGCGGGGCCGCCGGAGGCCGGTAACGGCGGCGCCTCCTGGCCGTCGGTCAGGAAGAGGAGGTCCGTCTTCATCTCCCGCGCCATGTCGATCGCCCGGAACAGGCCCGCCGAAATGCGGCTGTCGCCTTCCCAGGCCATGCGCCAGTCGAGCGCGCCGATCGCCGTCTCCAGCAGGCCGAAATCGGCGCAGGCGTCGATCGGCTCGAACAGGAGAAACGGACGCCGTTCGGAGAACAGGCCGAGACCGACGCGCGACGGGCAGGGCAGTCGGGCGATCATGCCGCGCAACATCGTCTTGACCGCGTCCAGTCGGCTGATCGCGCGTCCGTTCGCCTCGTAATCGCGTGTGTTCATGCTCCCGGTGATGTCGACGACGACGAGCGCGTCGTAACCGGGACGCGCCATATTCACGCGCGGCGCCGACAGAGCCGCAAGCAGCAGCGCGGCGGCGAGAGCCGGCAATACGAATTTTGGATCGCGCAGTTTTCGCCCGATCATGGCAGGCCTTTCGGCGCGCCGGGCGCGTCGGTCCAGAGCTTTCTGGGATCGGCTTGGAGCTCGTCGCCGCTCTGGCGCTCGAACTCGGGAAAATCGCGCATGAGGCGCGCCGCGACGTCGAAATTGAATTTCGCGTCCCAGAAGTGCGGCGCGAGCTGCAGCGCGCGCCGATATTCGCGCTTGGCGAGGTTGACGGAGGGGCCGGCCGCGTCGAGCGCGCCGCGCTCGATCAGGTCGAACGCCTTGCGCAAGAGCGCGTTGGCGAGAACATAATGGCCCTCGGCGCGCAACATGTCGGCTCCGCGCTCGTCGAGCGCCTCGACGACGCTGCGCGCGCGGTCGATCTCGTCGCGCTCCGCCAGAAAGGCGACGCGCGCCAAAAGCAGCTCGGGCGAAGCGTCGAGCGCGACCGGCGCGTCGCGGCCGGCGCGCAGAGCGTCGATCGACGCATTCGTCTCCGATGCGCTCCGCCAGCGCGCCGAAAAGACCACGGCGCCCGCCGCCGATGCGAGCGTCAGCGCGATCAGAAGGACCGAGCGCCAGTCCCGCCAGATTTTGCGAGCGGCTCCGAACCTTGTGGCGATCGCCCCATGCTCGCCGTCTGCTCGCGCGTTCGCTCTCATGCCGAACGTCCAGGAGCGAAGATGCGGACCTCGCCCGATTTGGCGAGGAGAAGCAGCAGCGTCGATCCGAGCGCGATCGAAAAGAACAATGCGCGCAGATCGTCGCGCGGACGCTTTTCGACATAACGGATGGGATGGCGTTCGAGATGATCGATCTGGCGGATCGCGTCTTCGATCGCCGATGCGCTCTCCACCTCGAATGCGCGATAGGGGACGCCGAGCGACTTGAAGAACAGGTCGAGATGCCGCTCGGGCGCCGCCTGCGGCGTGTCGAATTCCGGCTCCGGCTTGTCGTAGATCCCGGCGCTGCCCGCCGTGCGCAGGAACAGCCAATAGAGATCGGCGTTCACCTTCTCGAACTCGGCGCGCAGATCGTCTCCGAAGCGTGGATCGATCATGCCGGCGCCGTCCGAGAGCAGCAATATGGCGCGCGATCTGTCCGGCGCGCCGGGCCGGAACATGGAGAGCGCCATTGCGAGGCCGCGTCCGATATTGGTGTAGTCGAGGCCCGGCCGGTCGATCGCGGCGATCGCCGCCGCGACCGCGTCGAGATGGTCCGACATCGGCATCAGCAGCATGGGCGAAGTCGAAAATCCGGCGACGCCGACGAGGTCGCGCCGGCGATTGTCGACGAAGGCGCGCAAGATGCGCTTGGCCGCCGACGCCTTCGACTCCTCGCCGCCCGAGGGACTGCGGCCGGCGAAGGTTTCATTCATGCTGCCGCTGCGGTCGATCAGAATGACGATCTCCGCGCCCTCTCCCTGCCGCTCGAACTCGACGCCGGGCAGATAGGGTCCTGCGACGCCGAACAGGCTCGCGCCGATCGCCGCGACGCCGAGCGCTTTCAGCGCGACGTCGACGCTCCTCGACAGCGCGTCGACCGGAGCGGCGTCGAGCGAGGGAATTCGCGAAGCGCGCAGCGCCGAAAAAAAGATCGGGGCGAGCGCGAGCGGCAGCAGCGCCAGGACGATCGGGTGATCCACGCCGAGAGCCGTCATGAGGCGCGCTCCCGCGCCGCCAGCGCCGCGGCGAAACGTGCGAGCTCCGCCATGCCGAAATCCGCCGTCGCGCCGCCTTCGGCGAAAAACGCCCGATCCGACGCCGCGAAGAATCGCTCGAACGACGGCCGCAGCGGCGCGAACTCCGGGCGCGCGCGCAAGAATTCGACGAGGTCGCCGGGCAAGAGGTTGCGGCCATGCGAGGCGTCCACGGCGCGATGCAGGCTCCGCAGCGCGTCTCGAAACGTTTCGTCGCCCGGCGGGCGGCGCGCCTCGGCGGCGAGGCGGCGCGCGAGAGCGGCGAATATCCGCGCACGCCGACGGTGGAAGGGCGGCCAGGCGCGATCCCGCGCGACCCCGACGAGGCCGAGGACGGCGGCGCCGGCGAAAGCGAGCGCCGCATGTTCGGCGCTCCTGTCGTCGATGCGTCGGGGAACGATGTCCGGCCGCAGATAATCGCGCGCGCTTTCTTTTTGCTCGGGAGAGATTTCGCGCAGCGGCGCAACGCGGACGCGCCAAGCGGGAACGTCGACCGGCCGCGTCCCATTCGGCCCCGACAGATCGAGAGCGAAGCCCGGAACGGTCAGGTCGCGCACGTCGAGGGCGACGTAGAAATTCTGATAAGTGAGGCCGATGCTCCAGAGCTTGCCGCCGCTGACGTCCGCTTCTTCCGTGTCGACGGAGCGAAGTTCGAACGCCGTCGTCAGCGGGCCCGGATGCGGGAGCGAGGGGCGCGACAGCGTCATGTCGGCGGGGGCGCGAATCTCGACGCGAGCCCGAATGAGATCGCCGACGAAATAGCCGAAGGACCGCTCCGGGATGACCCTCGCCCGAACGTCATCGGCCTGCGCGGGAACGACACGCCCGAGCATCAGGAGGAAAAGCAGCGTCCGTCTCATCGCCCGCCTCACGCCGCCGTCAGCCGCCGGCTGAGCTCGACAGGGTCGAGCGCGTCGCGCAGAACGATCGGCGGCCTCACCCTGTTCGCCGCCAGCCGCGCGATCATGGCGCGACGATCGCGCTCCCGCTCGATCCATTGCCCGCGCAATCGCGGACGCATGACGAAGACGCGCCGTCGGTTCGTCTCCGCATCGGTCAGTTCCGCCAATCCCCATTCTGGAGGCGTCTCTTCCATGGAGTCGACGAGGACGAGCGGAATCGTGTCGTGCGGCGCGAAGCTGTCGAAGACGCGATCGATCAGCGACGCCGGCCAGCGAAAGTCCGAAATCAGAAGGGCGAGCCTGCGGGACGCTCCGAGCATGGCCGCCGCATCGACGAAGCCGCGCGCGCCTGCGCCGTCTCGCCGCGCGTCGGCCAGCCGATCGGCGGCTCGAAGCGCGACGGCTCGCGAGCGCGTCGCGGGCGTATGGACGTCTGGACGAACACGATCGTCGCAGCCGAGCAGCCCGAAGCGATCGCCGATGCGCGTCGCCGAAAAAGCGAGCGCGGCGCAGATGTCTCGCGCGAGATCGAATTTGCGCGACGCGCCGATGCAGCTCATCGAGGCCGACAGATCGACGATCGCATAGACGTCGACCGGGCTTCTCTGTTCGAAGCGGCGGACGATGGTCGCGCCGAACGGATCGCGCAGCGTCGCGCGAATATCGATGCGCCGCGCATCCGGATGGCGCAGGAACGGCGTCTGGTCGCGGAAGACGCCGAAGCCGCCGACTTCGCTCGAAGGATGAGCGCCGGCCTGGCGCGATCGGAACCGTCCTCTCGGCCGATAGAGGATGTCGGCGGGCGCGTTCATGGGACGGGCGTCGCGTCGAAAACGGCGCGGCACAGGCGCCGGACGGGATCGTCGCCGCGAACGCCGTAGATCGGATCGATGAAGATCCGATGCGCCATGACTTCGAGGAAGATGTCGCGAATGTCTTCCGGAACGAGATGGTCGCGGCCTTCGAGCCAGGCGTGGACGCGCGCCGCGCGGACGAGGAAAGCGAGGCCTCGTGGGCTGGCGCCGCCCTTGATCAGATGTTCGACGTCGATATCGGGAAGAGAGACGCCGGCCGAGGCGGGATCGAGCAAGCCGCGCCAGAGAGCCAGCACATATCGCTGCAAGGCGTCGCTCGCCTTCACATGTTCTTGGATGGTCGAAGCGACGCGGATCACGTCGCGATAATCGAACGCGCCGGGTTCGATCCGCGCGATCAGCGCCTCCGTGTCGTGGAACCTCGGATCGAAGACGAGGCTCCGGCGCGTGTCGTCGTCCTTCGGCGTGGCGATGGAGATTTCCATCAGGAAGCGGTCGCGCGCGGCGGCGGGCAGCTCGAATGTCTCTTCCCGCTCGACCAGATTGCGATCGGCGAAGACCTGCAGATGCGGAAAGGCGTAATCGCGATTGAAGGCCTGGACGCTGCGCTCCGCCATGAGCCTCAAGAGAAGCGAATGGACCTGCGGCCGCGCCCGGTTGATCTCGTTGAAGAAGAAGACGGACAGCCGATCGGCCCGCAGGAGGATCGGCGCAGGATCGACCCGGGGGCGGCCGTCTTCTGCGAGATAGGTGTGATAGACGATATCGGTCGGCATCATGTCGACCGTCCCCTCGACGCGCGCGAATTCGCCGCCGAGCGCTTTCGACACCGATCTCAGCAAGGTCGTCTTGCCGACGCCGACGTCCCCTTCGAGCAGCACATGGCCGCGTGAAAAGATGGAGATCGTAATGAGGCGGATCGCCCGATCCTGTCCGATGACGGCCTTTGCGACCTCATGCTCGAAACGTCGGACGCGCTCGCGCCAATCGCCGAGCGCCGGTTCTATATCCACGGACTTGTTCAAGACGCGCTCTTTCGACCTGGAGAATGCACGGCCACGATCTCGGGAACGGATGCGATGCGCTGTTGTCGAATGACATCGAATCCAGATCGTGGCCGCGTTTCATCGTCGCCGCGCGCGGCGACAAAGCCTGTCAGTCGGCCGGAATCTTGTCGACCTCGTAGATCCATTTTCCGGTCTTCTTGAAATATGCGACGCGCTTCTTGTTGCGTTCTTCCATCGCCTGGATCGAGGCCTGTTGCTTCGCGAGCTCTTTCGGATCGTGCTTGGGATCGTATTTCGAACCCTCGATCTTCTCCGGAAACCCAGGCTTCGGCTCCCAGCAATTGCCGGGCGCCTTGCATTTTGTCCCATCATAAGCCGCCGCGCCGATCGTCGCCGCGCCGCTGAACAGAGTGCCGACGGCGAGCGCCGCAGCCAAATGGATCACACGCATCCTCGCTTCCTCCAATCTTTAGGGGCGTTTCTCCGCCCGGTTTCCGCCGCTCTCAGCGGCGGCGAAGCTTATTTCGACTTCGTTCTGCACAATCCGGGCGAGTCGTCCGGAAATGTCTCGTGACCGGCGTAGGGCTTGAACTTCTTTCTCTGCTCGGGCGTGTACCAGACGGCCTTCTCCGGCTCCTCCTTGAACAGGTGGCGCACCCAGGCCATGACCTGGAGCATCTCGTCGAGCGACAGATTGACGTATTGCGGGCCCATGGACGCTTGCGCGCCGCCGTAGATCGTCGAAAAGAGACCTTCGTCTGTTTCGTTCTGCGGATAGGTCCAGTAGGAGTCGTTGAGGCCCGGGCCGATCTTGCCTTCGCCGAGATGGCCATGGCAGCCGGAGCACGCCGAGAGGAACGTCTGCTCGCCCGTTTTCAGGCAGCTCGGGTCTTCGTTGTAGGGATTTTTCCCCGTCGCCAGGAACTGCTTCACGCCGGGCGTGTCGCGGCCTTCGGGAAGCGCATCGTTGAAGTCGAGCACTTCTCCCGTGATGGTGTTGCGAAATGTGATCGCCGATGTCTGCGCGACGGCGGCCAGCGCCGCCATGCTCGCGAATAGGCCCACGACTATCGACGCTGTCTTCTTGTTCTCGATCACGATCTTTCCTGCCCTGGTTCTTTTTCCTCGGCTCGCTCATTGGCCGATTGGAAGCAGCGGAATGCCTTCCGCCTGCAAAAGCGCGTCTATTTGCGGTTTCGCCCGCGCCAAGGCGGCGTCGACTTGCTCGAGAAGAAGCTTGTCGTCGCGGCGAACGCCGACCGACTGGTCGAAGCGCTGCGGCACTTTTTCGCCGTTGCTCTTGACCGCATCGTCTTCCACCAGGACGACGCGCAGCGCCGTGGCGGAGGATTTGATATAGCGGGCGACGTCGGGCGCGAAGGCGACGGCGATGTCGGCGCCGCCGCTCGCGACCTCGCCGACCATGCGGCTCGGGTCGATCTGCGTGTACTGATTGCGCGCCGAGCGGAAATTCACCAGAGAATAGAGGTAGTTCATATTCTCTTCATATTGGCCGAGGTCTTTCAGCAGCGCTTCGCCGGGCGAACCGAAGGCGACGGCGATGCGGCCGAGCTTCTTGAGGCGCGGATCGGACCAGGATTTGATGTCGAGATCGCGATCGGCGCGCGTCACGAAGACATAGCCGGCGCGATAATAGGGCCTCGACGACGCGACGCGCGGATCTCCAGTGTCGAGGCCGATGATCACGTCGCACAGCTTCTTGTCGAGATAGTCGCGCACGAGATAGATCGCCGGCTTGTCCGTCCAGACGAACTGCGCCTTGCGATTCATCGCCTCGGCCAGCGCGACCGCGATCTTGTTCTCCAGGCCCGTGCCGTCCGCGAGCGAGAGCGGCGGCTGAGTTTTCGACGCGCAGATGCGCAGCGAGCTCGGATCGAAGACATTCTGAGCGGCGTCGGGCGCCGCAGACTGCGCAGGGCTTTCGCCATTGACGCCGAGCGATGCGGCGCCTGCGGATGCGCTCCAGATCATCGCCAGAGCCGTGAGGCCGAAGTTGAATAGGGAGCGGGATCGACGAGGCATGATTGGTTTTTCCATCGAGGTCGTCCGGACGCTGAGCGCATCCGGACGACAATTTTCATCGCCCGGGGAGTCGGGGGGACTTTCAGGCGACGAATGAGGAACGATCAGTTGGCTTTGTATTCGCCGACGCTCAGATCGTCGTAAGGGCCTTGGCCGTTCAGCGAGAACACCACGACGCCGCCGCCCATTTGCGTGTAATTGGCGAGCTGCTTGAACGCGCCGACCGCGCCGAGGCCGGCCGTCGGATCCTGCAGGTCGAACACCAGGCCGACGCCCGGCCAGCCGCCGACGCCGTAGAGGATCGCGACATATTCGATTCCCTTGTGCTGGTAGACGATCGGGTGGCCGATGACGCCCGACGGCAGCTTGAACTTCCAGAGCAATTCGCCGGTGTCGCTATGGCGCGCCTTGATGAAGCCGTCGAGCGTTCCGTAGAACACCACATTGCCTGCCGTGGCCGCCGTGCCGCCCCAGACGGCGAAGCGCTCCGGCTTCTCCCATTTGAACTTGCCGGTGATGGCGTTGTAGGCCTTGATCTGACCGAGACCCTCGCCCTTTTGGCGATCGCCCTTCGGGCCCGGATACATGTTGAGCGTCGCGCCGACGAAGAACTGACCAGCGCGATAGGGAAGCATGAAGGGCTCCCAATCCATGCAGATGTGGTTCGCGCCGAGGAAGAACAGCTCCTTGGTCGGATCGTAGGAGTCGAGGCCCTGGTTATGATAGCCCATCGCCGAGGGACAGATGTCCTTGCCGAGATGATCCATGCGCGTGCCATATTCGGGATCGCGGACCGGCAGGCCGGTCTTGAGGTCGACCTTTTTGAACACGTTGACGGTATCGTCGATCTTGTCGGCCGAGATCAGCGTGCCGTCGGTGCGGTCGAGCGTATAGATGATGCCGTTGCGGTCGGGATGGGTCAGCAGCTTGCGGAGCTGGCCGTCCTTGTCCTTCTGCTCGCTGAGCATCATGAAATTGATGCCGGCGTAGTCCCATTCGTCGTGCGGCGTCTTCTGATAGCCGAACTTCGCTTCGCCCGTATCGAGATCGCGGCCCCAGATGGTCATCGTCCATTTGTTGTCGCCGGGACGCATCGTCTCGTTCCACGGCGCCGGATTGCCGCTGCCGTAGTAGACGAGATTCGTGCCGGGATCATAGGCGAACCAGCCCCAGCTCGTGCCGCCGCCGATCTTCCAGGCGTCGTTCTCCCAGGTCGACGTGCCGAGACCCTTCTGGCCGTAATGCGGATTGGCCCGGTTGAAGGCGTCGCCGATCAGCAGGTCGGAATCCGGGCCGGTCGCATAGGCGCGCCACTTCTGCTCGCCGGTGCGCACGTCATAGGCGGTCAGATAGCCGCGCACGCCCAGCTCGGCGCCGGAGCTGCCGATGAGGACGATGTTCTTGTAGACATGCGGCGCGACGGTGAGGGTCGAGCCGACCTTGTAGTCGGAGTTCTCGATCTTCCACACCAGCGCGCCCGTATCGGCGTTCAGCGCGACGACATTGCCGTCGAGAAGGCTCTTGACGATGAGCGAGGGAGTCTTGCCGTCGCCCGCCCAATAGGCCAGGCCGCGGTTGACGATGTCGCAGCAGGCGACGGCGCGCGCCGCAGCCGGTTGCTTCGGCTTGTCCTGCCACAGGATGCGCGTCGGGTCGTCGAGGCTGAGCGCGAATGTGTTGTTGGGGAAGGAGGTATGAATATAGATCTTGCCGTCGACGACGAGCGGCCCACCTTCGTGGCCGCTGAGCAGGCCGGTGGAGAACGTCCAGGCGACCTTGAGGTTCTTCACATTGTCGGTGTTGATCTGGGTGAGCGTGCTATAGTGGTTCGAGGCGTAGTTCTTGCCCTGGCTCACCCAGTTGTTTTCGCTTTTCGACAGCGCTTCCAGCCTATCCTCCGCGCGCGCCGTCGACGCCGCCAGCGGCGCTGCGAGCAACACGCTCAGTAAGGATACGGAATTCAGCAGTTTCCTCATCGACGAGTCCTCCTGCGACGGGCGCGCGCACGCCTTCGCGGCGTTTTCGAAAACGCTACGTCGCCTCGCAAAACAAAATGACGGTTCACGATTTTGCTCGGAACCATCTTGGTTTTATTGATGGTCGCTTCTTCCGCTAAATTGCGCCGAGCGCTTCGCCGGAGATACGATCCGCGAGCATATAAGTTTATCGTCCGAGCCGTGTCTGCATGATTTATCGGTAATCTCCATCGGGAAAAAAGCGCAATGCCGGTCGTATCGCGTCCCGCTCGCGCTCGGGAGCCGCTCCTTCACTCTCGCCGCCGCCGCACGGGCCTTTCTTCAGGCTCATCCGTGAAAGTGGCGTGGACGTCGCGCCATGAACCTCGACGGCGGCCACGAACGTCCCGAGTAATTTCAAATTGTTACGTTTAGGTTCGATTCCGCTCTTGGCGCCACTGGCTTTCTACGCCATTGATTCGCCTGAATTGCAGGGCGAGTGAGGCATGACGCATCTGCAACTTTGCGCCGGCGCCTGTTTCGGCTGCAGAGGCTCCAGAGCGAGGCGCGGCCGCGCCGTCCTGAATTAGTCATTCGATCGGGAAGACATGAGGTTAAGAGGCCATGGCGATCGATCTGTCGACCTCCGTGAAGCAGTCCGTCGCCCAGGTTTCGACGTCTCTCGATGAAGAGGTGGTGATCCTGAACCTCGAGAGCTCGCTCTACTTCGGCCTCGAAGGGGTCGCCGCCTGCATATGGAACGCTATTCGAGAACCTGCGAATCCCGCCGAGATCTGTCGACAGGTGATGGACCGGTTCGATGTCGGCGAAGAGCAATGTCTCGCGGAGGTTCTGGATTTTCTCGAGCAGCTCGCGAAGGCGGGGCTGATCGAAACGTATTCGGAGAGATCCGACCCATGACGATCTGGTCGGGAGCGGGCGTCGTCGCTCGTCCCGCACTTGAACTCGGCCGGCCATCGCCGCGCTCGTGAATCGGCGGACTCGTGACGGCGAGCGTGACATGGCAGAGGCGCATGCGCAACGCTCGGTCTCGCTGGCTCTGATCGAGATTTGCCGATTTTGTCGGCTCCTGCTCGCAGGGACGGCGACAGCGAGAATCATGGCCGCCTCCGGTCTCATATTGCTGGGAGGGCTCGCCGAAGGGGTCGGTCTCGTTCTTCTCGTCCCCTTGCTTCAGACGCTCGATTCCTCCGCCGGCGCCGACCGCTCTTGGAGCTCATGGTTGGATGCGGCGTTTCGACTCGTGGGGATACGACCGGGTCTCGTCGGTCTTCTCGGGCTTTTCATGCTCCTCGTCATTGCGCGTTCGTTCCTATTGCAACTGCGCAATCTCGTTCTCTACGAGCTCAAGCTCGACCTCATAAGAGAGGCGAGGGTGCGTCTCTATTCCGCGATCGCGCGCGCCGGCTGGCCCTTCTTGCGGCAAAATCGACGCTCCGACTATCTCACCGCTCTGACGTCGGAAACCGACCGTCTCGATCAGGCCGTGCATTTCGCGCTGGAGACTCCCAGCCGGGCCGTGATGATCGGCGCGCATGTGATCGCGGCTTGCGCGATTGCTCCCGGATTGAGTCTTGGCGCTCTTTCGACGGGTTTCCTGCTCGCATGGCTCGTGCGAGGGCGGCTGCTCGAAAGCCTGCGCATCGGCGCGATGCTTTCGCGAGCCTATAAGGAATTCTACCATGAAATTTCCGAGTTTCTCGCAGGGCTGGAGATCACGAAGAGTCTCGTCGCCGAGGAGCGCTACATCGCCGCTTTCGCGAGTCGGATCGACGACGTCAATCGTCAATTGGCTTCCTATGTGAGCGCGCAGTCGAAGGCGCGTCTCTTTCAAGAAATCGCCGGCGCATTCGCGGTGGCGCTGTTCGTCTGGATCGGAGCGGAGGCGCTCGGTCTTCCCTCGTCCGAAGTCTTGGCGCTGGTCCTGATTTTCTACCGGCTTCTGCCCCTCGTCCTGGGGCTGCAGCAATCCCTCCAGCAACTGCTGCACATGTCGTCGGCGGTTCGAGCGGTGGCGGACCTGTTGGCGAAATGCGACGCCGCCAGGGAACAGGTCGATCTTCGAGAGGCGCCGATCACGCGTCTGCGCGTCGGCGTCCGCGTCGAAAACATCGGCTTTCGACATCGCGCCGAACATTTCGAAACGCTGAACGACCTCGATCTGCAGTTGCCGGCCAATAGCCTTACGGTGTTGATCGGTCCTTCCGGAGCCGGCAAGACCACTCTGCTCCAATTGCTCGCGGGTCTTCTGCGGCCCGATCGGGGGCGCATCGTCATCGACGAGCGGGAGCTGACAGGCGCTCTGGTCCCTGCGTGGCGGCGTTCGATCTCCTATGTCTCCCAAGACCCTTTCCTGTTTCACGACACCATCCGCGCGAATTTGCTGATCGCCGACCCTGCGGCGTCGGAAAGCGAGCTCTATGACGCGCTGCACGCCGCCGGCGCGGATTTCGTGAGAGATTTGCCGCAGGGACTCGATACGATCGTCGGCGATCGCGGCTTTCGATTCTCGGGAGGGGAGCGGCAAAGATTGGCCTTGGCGCGAGCCCTTTCGAGGCGTCCGGCGCTGCTCGTCCTGGACGAACCGACGAGTTCGCTCGACGAGCAGAGCGAACGGAAGGTTCTGATGCAGATAGAGGCGCTGAGAGGTCGGGTCACGATGATCATGGCGACGCATCGTCCCGAGCGCGTTCGTTGCGCGGATCAGGTCTTGTGTTTGCGGAATGGGCGTCTGGAGGCGGTTCCTTCGGCTCTCGAGATTTGAGCCCGATCGACAAAATCTTGGACGCCAGCCGGAATGGCCTGATCAGGTGATAGAGCCTCCAGACTGCCGGCGGCAGAGGGATCGCCTTATAGTCGCCCACCGTGCGGGTGGTGGCGAGGAGCCATAGGACCCGCAGTTTCTCGCTCCATGTGCGACAGGTTTCGAGGAGAGCGAGGGACATTTCCGGATGCGGATTTTTCGATTTCGCGGCGCCGGACAGCCGGCGCAAGGCGAGGTCCAACAGAGATCGAATTTTTGGATCGCGATCCGCGCCGTCGAGTAATTCGTCCTGCACAGGAACGCCCAACAATTCCTTCGCGAGCGAGAGACCCAGCAGAAGGTGAAGGCGGCCATTGCGATTGTGCCGGCGCAAAAGGCCGGTCCAGTCGAGGTCGGGACGCAGTTGGTGGAAGTCGGCGAAATCGCAGACCCAGCCCAGGCATTTCCAGCCCTCTTTGGCGCCGTGACCGGCGAGATAGACCGCCAGCGTCTCGGCGCCGAACGTCGGAACCGTGCGGCCGGCGAGGGGAACCTGATCCAGATCGCTCCAAATATCCGATGCGCGAAGCGGGAAAGCGAAATCATGCGGGGAGAAATCCCAATGAAGGTCGACCGCAAACTGCGAATCCGCGCGCACGAACATATATTGGCGCTGATAGCCCAAGAACGCCCTGCGCCATTCTCGGCCGTTCCCGAGCGCGGCGCGATAGCCGCAGGATTCGAGCGCCGACTCCGCGGCCGCGAGGTCGGCCGGACGCACGATGATGTCGATATCGTTGAACTCGCGTCGGGACACATCCCCATACAGGGCGACGGCCAGCGCAATGCCTTTGAAGGTCGCAAAACCGATTCCGCATTCGTCGAATCTGTTCGCGATGCGGCGGAGTTCGGCGGCCGCATGAAGATTTCGCGCCGCATGGCCGCGCCGAAACGATCGAAGAGCCTCGATCAACTCGCCGAACTCGCGGGCGCCGCCACTGTCGTCCAAGGCGTGGAGCAGATGAGGCCTGACCCCATGCGCCGCGGCGAGACGCTCGACACGGGCAAAATTCAGTCCGTTCCTGACGAGCTCCATCGCTCGGCGATGGTCCGGACGAGGACGGACCAGCGCGCACAAAAAGGCGAATTCCGGCTCGAGCGCATAATTCATCTATCGGTCTCTCAGCCAGGCGTCCAATGCGCGAATCTTGTCGAGCGGTTCGATCCCGAAAGCCGCGGCGTCGGGCAGCTTGGTCGGATCGATGAACCTGCGCAATGCAGGATCGATCGATAGAGGAGGAAACGGCTCCTTCCGCTCGACCTTGCTGCGCGGATCGACCGTGAGCGGCGCTTTGTCTCGCGCGAGCACTTCCTCGGGAAGGACGCCCCGCATGGCGTCGCGGATCAGGCGCTTGCGCCGTCCCCATGGAATTGGAGGCGTGCGCAGCATGAAGGTCAAGACCTCCAGATCGGTATAGGGGTGGCGAACATCCAAGGACGAGCCCGAGAGTACGGGATCGAAATATTCGAAATAGGTCTGCCAGATCGGACTAGTGAAGGAGGCCATGGCGCCGGGCCGCCACGACTCGTTCTGGCGCAAACGATTCATGGCGCTCGCGGCGCGCGCCGCGAGGCCGAGGCGCTCGGCGAACTCCCTGTCGAGCCAGTCGGGAAACCGGGCCCAAGGGACGGCATTCGTCCCCTGCTGCGGCGATGAGCGCAGATGCGTGACGGTCATCAGCCATTCGCGGGCCTCTTTCCCGCGAAAATACCGGCCGACCGCGCCGAGAAGGCGCAGCCAGTCGCGGCGTCGGGCGAGCCAGCGCAGATGCGCGCGCCATTCGAAGGTGAGCGCATTGTCGGGTCCCTCGCCGTGGAGCCAGACTTTGGCTCGGCTCGCCATTTCCGTCTCGACGGCGCGCCGGTTGGTCCGGTGAACCGAGGGCCCGCCCGGCTCCTGGACGGGAACCGTCAGATCGTTCGGCTGAAGCTCATATCCATCGTCCGCGGCGCGAAGCTGGTGCGAAATCCCGAGGCGCCGAGCGACGAGCGCGCTGAAATGCGCCTCCTCGTCGGGAATGAGACGCTCGAAGACATTGGTGAATGCGACGACGCGCGAAGCGTCGCCCGTGACGCCTACGGCCTTTGCCGCGAGCGTCGTCGAATCCAGTCCGCCGCTCATCGAGATGCCGACGCGGCCCGCCGCCGGCAGCCGATCCTCGATCGCGCGGGCGAGGACATGGTGAAAATGCTCGATATATCGGCTCGGACGGCGATAGAAGATCGGCTCCTTCAAATCCAGAGACCAATATTTTTTTACGGCGCCGCCGTCTCGGGACACGGTGAGCGTGTGCGCCGGCGCCAGCCGCTTGACATGCTTGTAGACGGTTCTGTCGACATCGAGGCAGAACGGCCCTGTCAGAAAATCCGCTATCCAGAAATCGTCGAGTTCACCGGTCAGACCGGAGGCGCCGGCGACGGCGTCGAGCGAGTCGCCGATGAACCAACTGCCGTCGGCGCATGCGTGAAACAGGGGCCTGACGCCGAGCTGGTCTCGCGCACAGAAGAGCTGTCGCCGCCTCTCGTCCCAAAGGACAAAGCAAAAGTCGCCGTAGAGACGTTCGACGCAGCGCTCGCCCCAATGGGCGTAGGCTCGCAGACAGAGAAGCGCGTCCGACTCCTTTTCCGGCGCGCCGAGGAGCGAGCAGAGCTCGCCGCGCCTATCCAGCCGGATGCGGCCGACCAGCCAGAATCGGCCGTCCAATTCGACCGCATGGCGCGCGTCTCTGTCCTCCAATTCCGCATCCGGAGCCGTCCATAGCAGAGCGATCTGCCGAGACGGGCCCAGCAGCTTCAGATGTCTCTCGGCTTTTGCTGGCATGAGGCCGATCGTTTCGCCGTCGATCGGCGTCCCGTCGGCGTTGAACACGGCGAGAAAGCTCATCTTCTCCCCTCGCGGGACCCGCTGGCCGTCCAGGCGGCGAGCAGGGTGTGATTGCCGATCTCCCGACCGCCGACGAGAACCTGTCCTCGATAGACGAGCCAGGCATGCGCCGTGAAGCGGCCGTCGGATTTGTCGACGCCGATCCGAAGTTCCGCATCATGGCCGTTGCGCGCGAGCAGGCGCTGGAGAGCGAGCGCTTTGGAGAGGCAGGTCGTCCCGATCATTCGTTTGGCGGCGGCCTCGATCGACCAGATCAGCCTGTTGATCGGCGCTGCGCCATGCCCTTTGCGCCCGGCCCAGGCGCGAACCGACGCGAAACTTTGACGCCGCAGACGCACATTGCAAATCGCCAGTGTCAGGAAGGCCTGGGCGAACAATCGCCAGTCCTGAAGCGTCAGCTGCCTGAATGTGGCGAGGATGCTCACGCCGGGGCCGAGGCGAAAATCTTGTCCACGACCTCGTCGAAAATGTCGAAGCTGCGGGGATAGGTCAATCGGTAGACGGGGAGCCGGTTCGCAAGTCTCTTGACGAAACGGAAATGGCGCTCGGGGCGTCCCGGCCTGTCCAAGCCGTTGACCATCGTCGAGCCGCCGATCGTCCGGAACAGATCGAGCCCGGCCAATCGCTCCAGGACGACGCTTTTGTTGTCCGTTTGATCTGGGGCGTGGAGATGGTAGAGAGCGGTCAGACGACGAGCCTGACGAGCTTTCGTCGGATCGCCGAGATCATAGATGAACTTGCCGCCGACCGGACTCCATCTGCCTGATTGCGAAGTCTGAGGAAGAAAAAGCTCCGCCGGCTCCCGAAACAGCTTGAGCCGATGAGGTCCCGGATGCGCCAGGACAGCTTCGTTCCCGATGTCGACGCGAAGCATGTCGTCGGTGACGATATCCGCGCCTCTGCTCCTAAAGAACGACGCCAACGTTGATTTGCCAGCCCCGCACGCGCCGAGCAGGCCGATGGCGCGCTCGCCGATGTCGACGACTGTTGCGTGCAACGTTTCTTCGCCTTGCTGGACGAGAGCGGCGCTGACGGCGAAATTCGTCAGATAGGCGTCGAATAATTCGAGCGGGCGATCGCTGAGATTTCGGCACGACACACATCCGCCGCCCGCCGAGACGACGAAATCGAACCAGTCTTTCCAATACAAATAAAGCGTTCCGTTGCTGAAAAACCGTTGCTCGAACCAAAGTTCGGGATCGAGCTTCGCGTCGGACGCCAGCGGCATTTTCTCAGCCCCCGCAGTCTCAAGGCGTACGACCTTGTCCAGGTCACTGCGCTCAGCACATGCCTGCGGCAGCGTCAGGCGCATATCGCTCATCAAAGTCAGGCCGTAGACGCGGTAGACGAACGGGAAACTGCAGGCCATTTTTCACACTGGTGATAGCGCCTTCAGTAACAGCTTTCCATGCGCCGAGCAGCGGCCGACGGTTGCCTCGAGGGCGGCAGTTAAAAGGCAATCGCGGGCTACTCATGGATAGGCTCTCGCGGGCCTTTTCAGCATGGGGCAGATTGCCGAGTTACGCTGACTGGCGAGGTTGCCTATTGAACTTGAGTAAACTTTATTATAAACGTAATGCGTTAAATTCGCTAGAGCATTTTCGGGGGTATGGAGCCAGTTTGGCGTCGAGAGCGCGCTCGATTAATATATATGGAGGCGAGGTACGATGAACGACACAGCCGGACGATCAAAAGATGGGTCTGTTGTTGCAGGAGCAGCTGCAAATCTAACTACGAAACAGCCATACCTTCGCCCAAAGTTAGCGGAGTACGGGGATCTCAAGGAAATCACGTCGCAAATTGGCCTCGTTGGAAATGAGGATGGGCTTCTTGGAGGTCTAAATACGATACTGAGAACCTCTGTCATAAGCGTAATATTAGGATGAATAGAGATCAGACGCCGACAATGGCTTGCTTCTCGGGCGTCGGCCTAGATCAGGGACGTGCGTCCATCGTGATGGAGGGATTTTCAAGGCGACTTGAACCGAGCTGCCTACGCTGCGTCGGTGCATTATGAGGGTGCGGAAGACGCAGGGGAAGCTGAAAATGCGTTACCCTCGATTTTTTTGTTCCTCCACAGAGCGGATATGACGAGAAGTCTTTGAACGTCCCTCTCCTGGAAGCGTTCGCGTAGGACGCTCACCAGTTCGGGATTGCCGGTGATGTCGAGGCATAATTCGCAAATTCCCGTATAGGCCGAACGCGCCGTGAACAGCTCTCGGCCGATAGGGTGATACTTCAGAAGCTGATAGAGTCCATAAGGCCCCAAATTGTGAATGATCTCCAGAATGGGATCGCTCAGCCCTCGCGCCAATATGTCCTTGAGCTGCTCCTTAGCGGCGTCGCCGAGAAACAATGGGGAGGGCTTTCGGTTGTAATGGGAGGGACCGCAACACGCATAGACGCCGCCATCGGGTTCGACGATCGGAGAAAAAACGACTCCGCAACTGCCCTTGGGCGGCCCATCGGAGAACACGAAGTGTGATGCCGGAAGCGAAGCGGCGCGTCCCAATTGGACAATTTGGTTCGTCTGCAACTCGACGGGAAGACCAGCAAATATCGCATGATCCTCATCTTTGGCTCGGGTCGCCGAGATCACACTGCGGACCTTCACCTGGAGCCCCGCCTCCACCGCTATTTGGGCCAACATCATGGCTCGCGCAGGCGTGGAAAATGCTTCGTGATATTGATCCCATGAGATGCATAGGTCGTCGAGTCCGGCATCTATTAGTTCCGCTAGGCGCGATCGTGTCCGTCTTTCTCCACGAACCCAACCCGCGCCGGTAACAATTGACGTTTTGAGCCCCAAAGATTTCGCTTCACGGATCAAGGCGGCTATTTCACGGTAATACAAAAAAGGCTCGCCTCCGGTGAAGCAGAGCATCGAGCCGAAACGAGCGATCGCTCGAACATAATCACGCGCCTGCTGAAACCCCATCCTCTCCTTGACCTGCGGCGACGACTCCGTGATGCAATGTTCGCACGCCAGCGGGCAGGTGCGCGTATACATCAGGCCGATGACTTTGTATTTCCGGGTCGGAAGTCCCGGTGACGGCGGCCCCGCCCCGATATGATCGGGTGCGCCGGTCGGCGCGCTCTCGCCGTCACCCATTGG
>PQAN01000191.1 GCA_003105285.1 Methylocystaceae bacterium | reverse complement strand
GCCGGCCAGTATCAGGACGGCATAATTCGATGATGTGGCGCGTCTAGCGCCGCTGCGGATTAACTGGCCGATATATGCCATGGAGAACTCCTGCCTGGCGAAGTCGGCGCGTCGGCGCGCGCCACTCGTAGCGGCCGACACCATCCTCATCGGTCCAGAGCGGGACAGCCCGGCCGATGACGGAAGTTGCGGGGATGGGTCCGAAGTAACGGCCATCCAGGCTGTCACGGACCTCCCAATTCAGGAGGAAGATTTCGCCGTCACCGATGACGCGGCAGCCTTGCCAGACCGGCAGTTCGCGGCCGATCCGGTCGCGCTCCAGCGCCTCGCCCATCTCGATCCCGTCAACCGTGATCGTGCGGCCGATGCGGCAAACCCGCTGCCCTGGAAGGCCGACAACGCGCTTCAACAGCGGCACGCCGCGCCCGACATAGCCGCGCTGCACCATGAAGGTGGCGAGCGGTTCGGGCGGCATGACAGCGACTAGGTCGGGCACCTCGATCCGCGCTGCCGGCTCGACGGTGTAGAGGCCGATAGGCGCGCTCGCCGTGGCGTTCCAGATGAGTTTCGTTGGCGTCGGGACAAACGCCGCGATGGCGACGCCCATCGCTGCGAAATACGTCACCATGACGTAGCCGAAGCGCGTCATGGGTCGATCCTCCGACGCCCGATCCACGCCGCATGTCGCTCCGGCGTGTAGGCGCTCGGTTCCAGATTGGCGGTCAGGCGGTTATGCGCGTGCCGCCAGTAGTCCGGCGACACGTCCTCCGGTTCGAGGCCGAGGGCTTCCACGGCGTCGATGACGGCAAGCGCGCGCTGCACCTTCGGCCATCGGCCTCACATCGTTGCTCAGGCAAGCTCCCGCAATTCATTTGCGGCGGCATAGATGGCGGCAACATGGCCGCTTTCCATCAAAGCCTTCCCGGTCCTGATGAGCCCGACTAGTTCGTCAATGGCCATGAATTCTAGTGGTATCTCTGTGCCAGCCTCATCATCGATGCTGGCATCTTGATGTAAGGAAACGTCGGTCGCGAGATAACTTATCAGCCTGTTGGAATGGGTAGCAGCATTGGGGAGGAATGTTCCGATCAGCCGGATATCGTTGGCGAGATACCCTGTCTCCTCAAGCAGTTCGCGACGTGCGGCGGCGGTTCTACCTTGATCGCCAGCGAGCACCTCATTCCGTTCCACCGTGCCACCAGGCAGCGCCAAGACCGATTGCCCACTCCCGTGGCGATATTCTCGCGTCAAGATTACCTTTCTATCCTCGCGTCGAAGAGCAACAATATTTACCCAGTCAGGATATTCGAGCACCGGGTAGGCATTAATCACCGCATCGGCCGGTGTTTTGCACCGATCCAGGCGAAGACGCCACCACCCTCCTTCATATGCGACCTCGCTGTGAAGCACGGTCCAAACCTCGGTCATTCATGCTGCTCCCTCTAATGCAGGGGTTTCGGGTGCGGATTCGCGCATCAATGCCAGTTCGCGATACAGCGTGGACCGCCCAAGTCCGAGCTGCTTCGCCGCCTGACCTCGACTCTGAGAGAAATCGCAAGCTGCTGACATTCACTTTGATCGCCAGCGACATCCACCCTGACAAATCGACACCCGCTCAGCAAGGCATGACGTCATCCCCGCTGATAGCGACTTTGAGAATGGACAGCGCCGGCCCGGAGGCGAACGCGCCTCCAAATTGCGCCGTAGTGAGCCGGAGGGCCGCCAACGACAAAGCCCCGGCGCTTTCGTGCCGGGTCAATTTGACATCATGTCGTTGAACTAGCGAACGGGTGCAGGTCCATCGACCGAAGGTGCTGCCAGTCGCAGCAAGGCTGAAACGCCGACGAAGCCACCGCCGATGATGCAGAAGATTTGCCGCCAGATTTCGGACGGAACCGATTCCTTGGTTACACCATGGACAAGCGCATAGCCGGCGACGGCAGCGGGTGCGGCGAAGATCAGCGCCACGACAAGGCGCAGGATCGGGGAGCGCAGCGAATCAAATAGAAGCGCCAGAACGCCAAAGGCTGCACCGGCCGCGACCAGGCCGACCAATCCAGCACCTATCAGGCCGGAACCGGTCTGATAGGCGAACTGCGCGGCCGTCAATCCGAGCATGAAGGGCAGCGCATAGACCGCAAGCGTGTAAGCCGCGACGCAAAGCATCGCGATCAGAATAACGCTCATTAGCATTACAACGGCCATGGCTCTGCTCCTTTACGGCTTGGCGCGCGCCGCTCTCGTTTTGCTCCTTCGCGTGGCAACGTGCCTATGATGCCGGCCCCACTTTATTCTGTCGATGGGGACATGGCCTCGCGAACAAGCCTACGTAAACGGAGGTGGCCGGAAACCCGCCGCGATTTCAGCGAGCTCCGGCCGGTTTCACGGTTCATTTTGGAGGGCTATGGAGTAAACGTAGTGCTCATCGGTATCCCGCACGTCCCGCCATTTGGTCGCTATCCATTTATTTTTTTAGATCGACGGCCCGTCAACTCGCGAGCGCGAGATGGCGCGACGGCTTCGGCGCCGCCTGACCGAGGGGTCGTGAGCCGCTTCGATCCATGCGAGGATCGCGTCTCGCGCGTTGGCGACGGCTTCCTCCCCTCCGGCGTCTCGCCGTCCGACCTGCCGCCGCCCTTCTCTTCGGAAAGCGGCTCCACGATGAGCGGATAATCGGCCGCCTCGAGCGCCATGGCAAAGCCCTCGCCGCGTCAACGAACGCGAGAGCCTGCGAATAGACCGCCTTGATCGGCCGCCTGAAAGGGATCGTCAGCTTTTCGGCGATCCGGCGAGGCCGACCTTGTAACGCGACCCGCCGCCGCGCGCGAGACCAGATCGGCGAAGCGGCGCCAGTCGAACGCCGCCTCGCCGACCAATATCGGGCAGGGCTCTCGAGCCTGCATTTGGACGTCGAAGACGATAGAACGAAAATAACAAGCACCATCCAAGACTTGATCTCTTGTCAGCGGAAGGAATATCTGCTCTTTTGGCGCCGGTCGGGTAACGGAGACGTTTCATGTCACATTATATTCACTTTTTCACCGGACAGACCCCAAAGCAGGAGGTGCTCATCAACGCTGCGCTCGTGCGGGCCGTCTTTTGGAATGAGACGACACGCAGCAGCGTTCTCGTCTTCGATGACAAATACGCCGTCTCTGTCACGGCCACGTTGAAAGAAGTCGAAAGCAAACTTCTCGGAGCCTCGACAGCCGATAACGGACTCTCGCGAACCGCCCGGTGAGGGGCGGCCTGCGGCGCATATGCCGTCACGCCGCATTGTTTCTGCAGGCGGCGAGGCGGCAGGGCGGCGACACGCGCGGTGGGTCGCCGCTCGGGCGCGGCTTCTTCGAAAATCGGCCCGCTTCGCGCTGCTTCATGTCTTGCGTCGACGACTGCGCGAAACAGAAGTTATCCCTGCCGATGCGGATGACGAAAATTGTCGACGGCGAATGTTCGCTGTCGACGACAGCCCGCAGAGCGCGGGGAATCGTCGCGCCCGACGCTTGTCGAAGAGGGCGCGTCGGAACATGCCCGGCCAGCGGCGACGCTCGCCGTTTCAGGCGCTCTTGTCGATCCGCGCGACGCCATTGATCTCGGGCGGACGGAACGACCGCAACGTCGGCTCGAGCGGCTCGAGCCTATAGTCCTTGGCCAGCAGCAGTTTGTTGTTGTACGGCATTGGCTGGCGCTGCAAAATCGCCGTGGGAACGAGGCGTCCGCCGTAATGCCGTCTGATTTCCATAACGGCCGTCTCGATCTCGGACTGCGTCAAGAGATGCGCGGCGAGTTTGAAATAGGTCGGGACGTCACATGGATTGACGGTGATCAGCTCTCGCTTGATGAACGGAAAACCGAACTCCTCGACCAGCGTATCCCAGAAAAAATGACTCGGATTCATGGGATTGCCGGCGAGGACATGAGAGACCACGAAATCGAGCCGCTCCAGCAGCGCCTTCTTGTAGGAGGCGGCGTTGTCGAATGGCAGGCCGGGCAGATCACGCACCAGTTGCGTCGTCGTCTCATATCCCCGGATCCATGCGGAGGAAACCGTCTCGTAGTCGAACAGCGCCTTGATTCGGAAACCCTCGGCCATCAGAGCTTTCGACAAGCCGATTTCGCCTTCCGCAATGACGCATTCTTTGTCGGAGGAGAAACTGTAATCGGATGCGAACTGCGGCAAGAAGCCCGAATGGCATATGTCGGACGCGAACCACAGCATGTAGCTCTGCAGATGATATCCACGTTCGAAACTGTCCGTGCATGA
>PQAN01000190.1 GCA_003105285.1 Methylocystaceae bacterium | reverse complement strand
AGGACGAAGCGGATGCTTCGAAGCCCTCGTTTCCGAAACAGTCGGGTTCTCGTTTATCTCTGACCTGGCCGACCGGCAAAATTCCTGCTTTTTTGTGGCAAGTTTTTCGAAAAAAGCGGCGGCGCATCCGCGCTCAGATCGCTTCGCGGCCGTGGCCGCCGTGAGAATATCCGGGTTCGACGAGCGCCCCTCGTATCGCCGCGGCGAGCACACCGAACTCGACCGGCTTGGTCAGCAGAGCGTCGACGCCGGCATTGCGCGCGGCGCGCTCGTCCTGCTCCAGCGCGCTCGCCGTGAGCGCGAGAATCGGCCTGCGACGCGCTCCGACCCGCGCCTCGTCCAGTCGGATCGCCCGGGTCGCCTCCAGTCCGTCGAGCTCAGGCATGAACAGATCCATCAGAATGACGTCGAAGGCCCGCTCCCTACCGACGAGCGCCGCGCGGGCCAGCTCCACGGCCTTCGCGCCGTTTTCGGCCCGCGTCGCCAGCGCGCCGAGCTTTTCGAGGTGGCGGGAGACGATGAGCGCGTTGATCTCATTGTCCTCCGCCACCAATATGTGGAGGCTGGACAGCTTCGGTTCGGGCGCGACGAAATCGGCCGCGTCGCGGGCCGGCGGAGGAGCGAGGGACAGTCGCTCGACGAGCGACGCGGCGCGCACCGGCTTGACCAGCCAACCGTCGAAGCGACACAGCGCGGCCTCGCCGAACGCGCGCCGCTCCGTGGGAGAAAAGAGCAGAAAAATCCTCCCCGCCCCGGCTCGGCGCGCGGCCGCGGCGAGCCGCTCCGTGGCGGCTGCGCCGAAAGCGCAATCGACGATGACCGAATCGAAACATTGCGCCGGGGCGGCGGCGAGACATGCCGCCGCCTGCGCCTCGTCGCGCGCGATCTGCGCTTCCGCGCCTGCGCCGCGTAAGGTCTCGGCGAGATAGGGTCCCTCGAAGATCGTCGGCGAGACGATCAGCGCGCTCACGCCCGCGAGACGGGAGCGCTCTTTCGGCTTCCAGGCGGACGCCGACCCTGGCGGCAGCGGCAGAGTAAAGACGAAAACCGCGCCGGAGCGGGAACTCTCCTCGATCTCCAGGCGCCCCTCCATCAAGCCGGCGAGGTGACGTGAAATGGCCAGCCCCAGTCCGGTGCCGCCGTGCCGGCGCGTCGAAGAACCGTCGCCCTGCTCGAATTCCTCGAAGATGATTTCGCGGGTGCGAGGCGCGACGCCCGGCCCCGTATCGGCGATCCGGAACGCCAGCGCGCCGTCGCGATCGCGTTGGACGCGCAGCCCGACGCCGCCTTCCGTGGTGAAATTGACGGCGTTGCCGGCGAGATTGATGAGCACTTGGCGGATACGCGCGACGTCGCCCGAGAGCCGCTCCGGCGCGTCGGCGGCGATAAAGCAGGCGACCTCCAGATTCTTGGCGTGGGCGCGGGGCGCGAGAAGCTCCACCACGCCTTCCAGCAGCGGTGCCAGATCGAAACTCTCGACGCGCAACTCGACCTTGCCCGCTTCGATTTTCGAAAAATCGAGAATGTCGTCGATCAATCGCGCGAGCGAGCGGCCGGAAGCGGCGATCGACTCGACGTAGCTCGCCTGTTCGGCGTCGAGCCTCGTCGCCGCGAGCAATTGGGCGAGGCCGAGGACTCCATTGAGCGGCGTGCGGATTTCATGGCTGACGGTGGCGAGAAATCGCGATTTCGCGAGGCTCGCCGCCTCCGCCCGGTCCCTGGCGGCGGCGGCGGCGCGCAACTCCCAAATCTCGTCGCGCAGCCCCTCGAGCTCCGCCTCCAGCGCCTCTCGCCGGCGAGATCTGCGGATACGCAGAAGGAGCGCGCCGGCGCCGAGGAGAAGCACGGCGATAGCGACCGCGATGGCGGTCCAGGGAGAATCGAACAGCACGGCTTCTCGGCTCGCAATTGCAGAAAACACGACTGGCGTAACTTCGCGGTTGAAAAACCTTACGAAAAACAATCGACTCGGAGCGTCAGGCGGCGGCGCGCGCGCCGTTCAGCCCCGAGCGGTAGGAGAGAGCCTCCGCCAGATGGCGCCGCGAGACGGCCTCGCCGCCGTCGAGATCGGCGATCGTGCGCGCGAGCTTCAACACGCGATGAAATCCGCGCGCCGAGAGCGAGAGACGCTCGGCCGCCTCCCGCACGAGCGCGGTTCCGCCCGCGTCGAGACGCGCCACACGCTCGATGACGTTCGCCGGCGCGCTGGCGTTGGTCGTCGCCGAGGAAAGTCCGAGCGCCTCGTACCGCTGGCGCTGGCGGCTTCTCGCGGCGGCGACGCGCGGCGCGACCTGCGCCGAGCCTTCCGTCGGCGCGGGCAGAACGAGGTCTGCGGCCGAAATCGCCGGAACCTCGATCTGCAGATCGAAGCGGTCGATGAGCGGGCCGGACAGCCGCGCCTGATATTGCGCGGCGCAGCGCTCGTTGGGCTGGCGCCGGCAGGCGAATCCCGGATCCAGAGCGTGGCCGCAGCGGCAGGGGTTCATCGCCGCGACGAGCTGGAAGCGGGCGGGATAGACGGCGCGATGATTGGCGCGCGAGACGGCCACTTCGCCCGTCTCCAGCGGCTGGCGCAGGCTGTCCAGCGCCTGCGCCTGGAATTCGGGCAATTCGTCGAGAAACAGCACGCCGTTATGGGCGAGCGAAATCTCCCCTGGGCGCGCATGCGTTCCGCCGCCGACCAGCGC
>PQAN01000189.1 GCA_003105285.1 Methylocystaceae bacterium | reverse complement strand
CTCACACCGGATGCGGCTCGAGGCCTCCGGCGTCGGGCTCGGGCGAGGGGCGGGTGCGGCCGGTGGAGGGCACGGGCGACGGGCGCGCCGGCGGCGCGGAGGGCGGAACGTCCTCGCGGATCGGCGCCTTGCCCTGCAGCAGGCCGATGAGCTCCTCGCCCGTCAGCGTCTCATATTCCAGCAGGCCGTTCGCCAGAATTTCGAGATCGTTCCGCTTCTCGGTCAGGATGCGCTTGGCGTCGTCATAGCCTTCCTGCACCAGACGCCGAACCTCCGCGTCGATCGTCTGCTGCGTCGCCTCCGAGATCGTCTGCTGGCGGCCGATCGAATAGCCCAGGAACTGCTCCTGCTGCGGATCGGCATAGGCCACCGTCCCCAGCTTGTCCGAGAAGCCGAGCTGCGTCACCATCGCCCGCGCGATGCGCGTGCATTGCTGAATGTCGCTCGCCGCCCCGGACGTCACCTTGTCGTGGCCGAAGATCAGCTCCTCCGCCACGCGCCCGCCCATCGCCAGCGCCAGCATCGCCTTCAATTGCTCGTAGGACTGCGAGATCTGGTCGCGCTCCGGCAGTCCCTGCACCATGCCGAGCGCCCGGCCGCGCGGAATGATCGTCGCCTTGTGGATCGGGATCGCCCCCGGCATGTTGAGCTGCACCAGCGCATGCCCGCCCTCGTGATAGGCTGTGAGGCGCTTCTCCTCCTCCGTCATCACCAGCGTGCGGCGCTCCGCGCCCATCATGATCTTGTCGCGCGCGTCCTCGAACTCCGCCTTCGTCACGATGCGCTTGCTGCGTCGCGCGGCGAGCAAGGCCGCCTCGTTGACGAGGTTCATGAGGTCCGCGCCCGAGAAGCCCGGCGTGCCGCGCGCCACGACCTTCAAATCCACATCCGGCGCCAGCGGCACCTTGCGGGCGTGAACCTTGAGGATCTTCTCGCGGCCGATGAAGTCGGGGTTCGGCACATTGATCTGCCGGTCGAAGCGGCCGGGACGCATCAAGGCCGGATCGAGCACGTCGGGACGGTTCGTCGCGGCGATGAGGATGATGCCTTCATTGGCCTCGAAGCCGTCCATCTCGACGAGCAACTGGTTGAGCGTCTGCTCGCGCTCGTCGTTGCCGCCGCCGAGGCCGGCGCCGCGATGGCGGCCGACSGCGTCGATCTCGTCGATGAAGATGATGCAGGGSGCGTTCTTCTTSGCCTGCTCGAACATRTCGCGCACGCGGSWSGCGCCGACGCCGACGAACATYTCGACGAAGTCGGAGCCGGAGATGGTGAAGAAGGGCACATTGGCTTCGCCGGCGATGGCGCGGGCGAGCAGCGTCTTRCCCGTGCCGGGCGGGCCGACGAGCAGCACGCCGCGCGGGATGCGGCCGCCGAGRCGCTGGAATTTCTGCGGATCGCGCAGGAATTCGACGATCTCCTGCAGATCCTCCTTCGCCTCGTCGACGCCGGCGACGTCCTCGAAGGTCACGCGCCCCTGCGTTTCGGTCAAAAGCTTCGCCTTCGACTTGCCGAAGCCCATCGCCCTGCCGGCTCCGCCCTGCATCTGCCGCGACAGAAAAATCCACACGCCCAGAAAGGCGATGAGAGGCAAAGCATTGAGGAACAGAGTCATCCACCAGCCGCTGCCGTCGCCGGCCGGCCGCGCCGAGATAGAAATATTCTTGGCGGTCAGCCTCTGCACCAGCGAGGGATCATTGGGCGCATAGGTCGAGAACGACCGATTGTCCGAGAAATGGCCGGTGATCTCATTGCCGGCGATGGTCACATCATGGACGTGGCCATGGTCGATCTGGGCGAGCAGTTCGCTGAAGGTGATGTCGCGACCGGCCGTCCTCTGGCTGCGCTGATCGAACAGCATCACGGCGGCGACCACCAGCAGCCCGACGATGGCGCACGCCGCGAGAGGCTTGTAATTCAGTTTCATCGCCAACCTCCTATGACCGTCCGCGTCGCGATGGGCGCGCGGGGCCCGGAAAACTTCCGGTTCGGCCGAAGGCGGTCCCGCTACGGCCGAAACTCTCGTGTCGCTTCCGTGACTTTACGACATCATGGCGGAGTCGCCTAATTAAGTGCAGAAATCGCCGAGCCGCAAGGCCTGCGTCGGTCGACCGCCAACGCTTCCGTTCTAGCTTGTATAGGCTGGAGACAAAACGCCGCAGCGCGGCTTTGCGGCCTCCTTTTCCTCTCGAACGCCCCCCAATTCCTGAAAATGAACAAAAGGAGCGTCGAGGGGATGAATGGGTCGAACGTCGCCTTTCGCGCCCATGGCATGCACTGCCACGGCTGCGAGCGCATCATCGAGTTGTCGGTGCGTAAGCTCCCCGGGGTGCGACGGGTCGAGGCCGATTATCCGACCGAAAAGGTCTCGGTCGATTTCGATCCGACCTCTACGACGGTCGACGACATTCGCGCGGCTGTCGAGCGACAAGGCTATCGCGTCGTCTCGCTCGACGAGCAGCGGACAGGCGGCGGCCTCGGAAAGCTCGCCGGCCTGATCGTCGGCGTCGCGGGCATCCTCCTCGTCATTTTCTTCGACACCGCATGGATCACACAGGACGGCGCGCCGGACATCGGCCGGCGCATGAGCCTCGACCTCATCTTCCTGCTCGGGCTGTTGACGGGCTTTCATTGCGTCGGCATGTGCGGCGGATTCGTCCTGAGCTATACGGCGGACGACGCCCGCCTGGGACAACGCTCCTATCGATCGCATCTGCTCTACGGCTTCGGCAAGACGCTGTCCTATACGGCGATCGGAGCGACGTTCGGCCTCGTCGGCGCGGTCGTGACCTTCACGCCGGTGCTGCGCGGCGTCGCTGGCGTGCTGGCCGGAGCCTTTCTCATCGTCTTCGGCTTGAACATGCTGGGCTTGTTCGCGCCTTTGCGCCGATTTCGCTTCGGCCTGCCTGCTCCGCTGCAGCGTTTCCTCGAGCAGAAAATGCAGGGCTCGCACCGTCCTTTCGCCATCGGCCTGGCGAACGGGCTGATGATCGCCTGCGGCCCCTTGCAGGCGATGTATGTCATGGCCGCGGGAACGGGCAGCGCGATGGAAGGCGCGAAAATGCTGTTCGCTTTCGGCGTGGGGACCCTCCCGGTACTGATGAGCTTCGGCGTCTTGACGACGCTCGTCTCCGGGTCTCTGACGCATCGGCTGCTGAAGGCGTCCGGGGCGATCGTCGTTGTGCTCGGCGCGGTGATGATCAATCGCGGACTGATCCTGACCGGTTCGGGCTACGACCTGCGCGCCCTCATCGGCGCGTCGACGAGAAAGGCTCCATCCCCCTCCTCCTCGGACCAGGAGGCGCCCGCCCTTCCGGCGACGACTCGGCCGGGAGAAGAGGCCGCCGCCTCTCGGCCCGAGCCTGCGCCCGCCTCGCCGTCGCGGCCGGCGGCGCGCACGATCACGATGGATGTGACCCGCTCCGGCTTTTCGCCGAATCATTTCGTCCTCGCCAAGGGCGCGCCCGTGCGGTGGGTCATCGATGGGAAGCAGATCACGACCTGCAACAATCGAATCGTCGCGCCGAGCCTGAATTTGGAGTTCGACGTGAAAAAAGGGAGGCAGGTCATCGAGTTCACGCCTGAAAAAACCGGCGTCATCCGCTGGAGCTGCTGGATGGGCATGATGCACGGCGCATTCGAAGTGGTCGACGAATTGCCGGAAAGCGTCCGACGGGCCGAGACCGCGGCGCCGTCGCCTCCAGCCGAGAACGGTTCGCCGCTCGCCCCGGCGTCCAGCAATGTCTACACGGTCGCAGCGGGCGACACGCTGCGCGGCATCGCCATTAAAATTTATCACGATCCCGGCCGATGGCGGGATATTCTAGCCGCCAACCCCGCCCTCGACCCGCGCCGGCTCCGCCCCGGCAAGGTCATCGAGCTGCCATAGGTCCCGAGCCGAAGCGCGCTCGGGGAGGCGTGGAGAGCGAATCGACGGTCCCGCCGAGGCTCGTTCGCCCCATCGGCGGGACCGGTCACGTCACGCCGCGATCGGCTCCCAGGCTCTTACAATCGAAAAAAGCGACGCCGTGGTGAGCTTCGCGTCAGGTCTATGCGCGATTGTCGCGGCAACTAGACGATGGCGCGCCCGAAAGGATTCGAACCTCTGACCCCCAGATTCGTAGTCTGGTGCTCTATCCAGCTGAGCTACGGGCGCCTGCCGCATGATCTCGCTCGCCGATCCGGCGCAGCTCGATCATGTGTGGGGCGTCGTTTAGCGGCTGGGAGGCCGATTGGCAATAGAAAGATAATCGCTCGTCCGGCGGCTTGCTCGGCCTCGGAACCGCGATAATTACCGACGATCATGGCGCGCGATCGAAAATGTAATGAAAAACAGGATTGATGATGGAACAGTTCCGATCGGACGGCGTGCAGATCGCCTATCTCGATTTCCCGCCGCTGACGCAGGATCGCCATGAACCGATCGTTCTCATTCATGGCTTCGCCTCGACGCATGCGGTCAATTGGCTCTTCCCGCAATGGGTCAAGACGCTGACCGAGGACGGGCGCCGCGTCGTCGTGTTCGACAATCGCGGCCACGGCAGGTCGGAAAAAATATATGAACCGGAAGCCTATGATTTGCGGCTGATGGCCGAGGATGTGGCGCATCTCGCGGCCAGTCTCGGCTTGGACCGCGCCGATATCATGGGCTATTCCATGGGCGCGCGCATCGGCGTGCATTTGGCGCTCGCCCATCCGGACCTCGTCCGTTCGCTGGTGCTCGGCGGGATCGGCGCCAATCTCGTCAGCGCCTCCCTGCCCCGCGGCCTCGCCGAAGCCATGGAGGCCGAACGCATCGAAGACATCGACGATCCCCTGCTGAAAATGTTCCGCGGCTTCGCCGAGGCGACGCGCAGCGATCTGCGCGCGCTCGCAGCCTGCGCGCGCGGCGCCAGTCAGATCATCGATCCGGCGGCGCTCGGCCGGATCAAAATTCCGACGCTCGTCTGCGTCGGCACGCGCGACGAGGTGGCCGGCGACCCGCACCCGCTCCAGCCGCTGTTCCCCAACGTGCGCATCGTCGATATTCCCGGCCGCGACCACAATCGCGCGGTCGGCGACCGGACCTACAAGCAGGCCGTGCTCGATTTTCTCGCCCATCGGGAGTAGAAGGGTCGGCCCGACCGACGACTGGGGAGTCCTTCGGTCCGGGGCGGCGAACCGCGCTCCAGACACGGTCGCCGGCGCGCGACAATCGAAGGGAAAATCGGCCGACGGAGCAGCGTCGGTCGTCCCTGGGAGAGAAGAACCGACATGGCCCCGGCCAAGCATGATGGAAACATCGCCGAAATCATCGAATTTTCCGGCGCCGATCCGCTCTTCGCACGCATTCTGGCGGAAGCGCAGGAGGTCGTGCGCCGCGAGCCGACGATGGGGAGCTTCGTCTACAGTTCGGTTCTGTCGCACGACAGTCTGGAGAGCGTCGTCGTGCATCGGCTCGCGCAACGACTGGAGCGGCCCGAGACGCCGGCCGTCGTGATCCGGCAGACCTATTTCGACCATATGGCGCGCGATCCAGCGCTCGCCGCCGCGCTGCGCGCCGACCTGCTGGCCGTGCTCGATCGCGATCCGGCCTGCAACCGCCTGTTGGAGGCGGCTCTCTATTTCAAAGGCTTCCATGCGATCGAGACCTATCGCCTGGCCCATGCGCTGTGGAAATCCGGCCGCAGCGATTTCGCGCTCTGCCTGCAGAGCCTCTCGTCGACGACGTTCCAGACCGACATTCATCCGCAGGCCAGGATCGGCAAAGGCTTTTTCCTCGATCACGCGACCGGCGTCGTCATCGGCTCGACGAGCGTGATCGAGGACGACGTCTCCATGCTGCACGGCGTCACGCTGGGCGGCACGGGCACGGAAAGCGGCGCGAGACACCCCAAGGTGCGGCGCGGCGTGCTGATCGGCGCCGGGGCGAAGATCATCGGCGATATCGAGATCGGCGCCTGCGCTCGCGTCGCGGCCGGCTCCGTCGTGCTCGAACCCGTCCCGCCGCACAAGACGGTCGCCGGCGTTCCCGCGCGCATCATCGGCGACGCCGGCGCGCCCGAGCCCTCGCGCGCGATGGATCAGATCATTTACGGGATGAACGATATCGGGCTGTGAGCCCGCGACTGACGACGCCTCAGTTTTTCTCGTGGCTCATCTGTTCGACGTAAGAGCGCAGCACGGCGTTGATCTTCGTCTGATAGCCTTTGCCCTGGCGGCGGAAAAACTCCAGCACGTCGCGGTCGACGCGCATATTGAGAACGGCCTTCGGCTGCGGCAGTTCGATCGAGGCCCGCGACCAATCGACGGTCATGCCCGCTTCGTCCAAATCCTCGGAAACGGCCGCTTCGACGTCCTGTTCCGACAGAGCGGCGGCGCGCTTCCAGTCGCTCCTGTCTTCGCCGCGCGCCTGCATTGCACGCAGCTCTTCATCCGTGCGCCTGACGATACGCTCTCTCTTCCCCATAACGCGCTCTCCTGAACGAGATGATCCGGCGCGCCTCGAGACGCCACGTCCAGACGACGGTGTAGAATTTTTCCTCTACGGAGGCTGTCGTCACAAATCTTTCCTCGTCCGAGTTGTCGGATGGCGCCGTGATCGTCGGACGTCCGTCGAACATCAGCCGCACGGACACGAAATCGAGTCCGTGTTTGGCGAGGTTCTTAAATCTCTTGTCCTCGTCCCATTCGAACATCTAATCTAGACGATCTGTCTATACATTCAAGAGCCGAACCGATTGTTCTTCGGGAAGCCGCGCGGCGGCAGGCGGCCCGCTTCGGCGCGATGGCCGATCCATTCCTTCAGCTCGCGCGCGTCCACCGTGAAGACGCGCCCCGAGGAATCGGTCCAGGTCAGGCCCTGGGCGAGCGCGAAGACTTTCGCGTCGGAGACGCCGCCGTCCCTGTAGCGCTGCATCCGCACGCCCTTGCCGCGCGCCATCTGCGGAGCCTCGGAGAGCGGAAAGACGAGCAGCTTGCGGTTCTCGCCGATGATCGCGACATGATCGCCCTCCGCCGCCGCCACGATTTTCAGCTTCGCCGGCGGCTCGACGCCGAGCGCCGCCCTGCCCTTGCGCGTCGTGGCGAGAAGATCGTTCTGCGAGACGACGAAGCCGCGTCCGTCGTCGGCGACGAGCAGCAGGAGCGCGTCCGGCGTGTGCGGCAGAACCTTCACGACGCTCGCGTCCTCGTCGATATCGGCCATCAGCCGCACCGGCTCGCCATGGCCGCGCCCGCCCGGCAATTTCGCCGCATCCAGCGTGAAAGCCTTACCGTTCGAAGCCAGCACCAGCACCTTCGACGTCGTCTGCGCGAAGAACGCGACGTCGAGCGCGTCGTCGCCCTTGAACTGAAGCTGCGAGAGATCGGCGACATGGCCTTTCAACGTGCGAATCCAGCCTTTCTTGGTGACGACGACGGTGACCGGCTCGCGCTCGATCATCGCCTCGGCGAGATCGATGTCGGCGGCCTCCGGCGCATCCTCGAATGTCGTGCGGCGCTTGCCGAGCGGCGTCTGAGCGCCCAATGTCTTCTTGAGCTCGCGAATTTGCGCCGTGATGACCTTCCATTGCTTCTGCTCGTCGGCGAGCAGCGCCTCGACCTCCTTGCGCTCCTCGCCGAGCTCCGCATGCTCCTTGCGCAGCTCCATCTCCTCGAGCTTGCGCAAGGCGCGCAGTCGCGTGTCGAGAATATAATCGACCTGCACGTCGGTCAGCTCGAACGCGGCTTTTAGGACCTGCTTGGGCTCGTCCTCCTCGCGGATGATGCGGATGACCTCGTCGAGATTGAGAAAGACGATGATCATGCCGGCGAGCACCTCGAGCCGGCGCAAGATTTCCGCGAGACGATGGCGCGAGCGGCGCTCCAGCACGTCGCGGCGATGGTCGAGCCATTGGCGCAGCGCTTCGTCGAGCGAGACGACGCGCGGCACGGCGCCGTCGACGAGCACATTCATATTGACCGGGAAGCGCGTCTCGAGCTCGGAGAGCTTGAACACGGTCTCCATCATCAGCGCCGGATCGACATTGCGGGCGCGCGGCTCGATGACGATGCGCACATCCTCCGCCGATTCGTCGCGCACATCGGCGACGAGCGGCGCCTTCTTGTCGACGACGAGCTCGGCGAGCTTTTCGATGAGGCGCGACTTCTGCACGCCATAAGGAATCTCGGTGACGACGGCGACCCATTGGCCGCGCGCGGTCTCCTCCTTATGCCAGCGGGCGCGTAAGCGGAACGAGCCGCGCCCGGTGCGATAGGTCTCGGCGATCTGCGCGCGCGTATCGACGACGATTCCGCCGGTCGGGAAGTCGGGCCCCTGCACGAAAGTCAGCAATTGTTCGGCGGTCGCCGTGCGATGAGCGATGAGATAGAGCGCGGCGTCGCAGAGTTCCGCGAGATTATGCGGCGGGATCGACGTCGCCATGCCGACCGCGATGCCCTGCGCGCCATTGGCCAGCAGATTGGGGAGCGCCGCGGGCAGCACGACGGGCTCCTGCTCTTCGCCGGAATAATTCGGGCGAAAATCGATCGCGTCCTCGTCGATGCCCTCGAGCAGCAGCCGCGCGACCGCCGTCATGCGCGCTTCGGTGTAGCGATAGGCGGCGGCGGCGTCGCCGTCGACATTGCCGAAATTGCCCTGGCCGTCGACGAGCGGATAGCGCGAGGAAAAATCTTGGGCGAGACGCACGAGCGCGTCATAGATCGCCTGGTCGCCGTGCGGATGGAACGAGCCCATCACGTCGCCGACGATTTTCGCGCATTTCTTGAACGGCGCCGCCGGGTCGAGGCGCAGAATCTGCATTCCGTAGAGGATTCGCCGATGAACGGGCTTCAGGCCGTCGCGCGCATCCGGCAAGGCGCGGCCGGTGATCGTGGAGAGCGCATAAGTGAGATAGCGCTCCTCGAGCGCCTCCCGTAGGTCGACAGGGACCAGCCCCTTGTCCTCGCCCGCGCCGTTTCCGTCCGATGCCGTTCCGCTTTTCGCCATTGCGACGCCCCCATCTCGCCGGCGACGCTTGCGCCGCCGTCCCGTCGACCGATTGATTGCAGAGCCGGCGGACCCGCCCTGGCCGACCGCTTCATCCTATGGCCGCCCCGGACCGATGAGGCAAGCGCGCAAGCCATGCGCGGGGGCGACGCGCGCGTCGAGCCCCGATGTTTTCACCGCCGTGGCGAAGCCGTTGCCGTTTCACTTTCGCCATACTAATAACGGCTCGAATTTCGGCGAATCGCAACGCGTGACGCCCAAAATCATCCCTCTCCACCGCATTGCGCGCGGCCAACTCGAGCGTCGTCACCATGAAGAAGCCGGCTCTGTTCCTTCTGGCTCTCGGCTCCGGCTTTGCGCTGGCCGGCGGCGCGCCGAGCGCGCTCGATCGCTCCCTGCCGGCGGACCAGCCGGCGACGCAGGAGAGGAGCGAAGACCTCCCCTCCCCTCAAGCTCTCTGCAAACAGGTCGAAGTGAAGCTCGACGAAGGATATGGCGTCAGCGGCCGGGAGACGCGCGTCGTCTGCGACCAAAATCAATAAGATAACTAACAAGAAGGGACTTCGCGACGAGTCGCGTGCGACGCTGCGGCGCCGATATAGAGCGCGCGGGCCGGCGGCGCCTGCACGCCGCGCGGCGTGAACACGTCTCGCGCCAGAAAATGTCCGGTCAGACGAAAGGCCGCGGCAAGCTCGGCGGCGTCCGGCCGCAGAGACGCCGTATCGCGCAAGAATTGTGGAAAAACCAGCAATTTCTCGCGCCACGGCGCGCCCGCCGCGCGGCTGACGGCGCGGCCGGTCTTCGGCGACACATAATCGAGCTCCTCCTGCGCGCCGGTCAGCGCGCAGCTTTCGAGATCGAGGCCGAAGCCGAGCGCCGCGAGCAGCGCGAGCTCGAACCGCGCCATCAGCGCCGGCGCGAGATCGAGCGAATCGAGCCGGTCGGCGACGACCTCGGCCATGG
This sequence comes from Methylocystaceae bacterium, assembly GCA_003105285.1. Lineage (GTDB taxonomy): Bacteria > Pseudomonadota > Alphaproteobacteria > Rhizobiales > Beijerinckiaceae > Methylosinus. The sequence continues at coordinate 6,070 of PQAN01000189.1, read as the reverse complement.
CGAAGAGTTCGCCATGCGGATCGCGCTCCGGCAGGAGGCGAAGCAGCGCGCAAAGATGCGCGACTCCGTGCAGGGCGTAGGCGCGGTCGATGAGTCGGGCGGCGCGCGAGCGCAGCGGCTCGACCGCATAGGCGCCCAGATGCTGGTCGAGCCTCGCGCGCCATATGGCCTCGACGCTGTTGCCCGGCTGCAGGACGGACCGCAGGGCGCGCCCGGCGCCGCCGCGCGCGAGGCCGAAATGGCGGCCGTGCGCCTTTGTCATCAGTTCCAGAATGACCGCGCTCTCGCCATGGCGCCTGACGCCGATGACGAGACCTTCGTCCTGCCATTGCATGAGCCGCTCACAGCTCGGAGAGTTTCACATCCGCCCGATATTCGAAGTCGGAGACGTCCTTGGTGATCGCCTGGCCGCAGATCACGCGGCCCTTGCCGGCGTCATAGGTCAGCGTCGGCGAGCCATAGAGCGACCAGCCGTTGCTCAAGGCTTCCGTGACGCGATGGCAGAAGGATGCGTCATCCGGGCCTGTGAGATAGCGGTAGATCGTCGATCTGTTGCCTTGCGCGCCTGACATGGGGAGCCTCTATCAATTCGTGAAGCGACCCCTTCTCCCTTCGAGAGAAGGGACGCGGAACCTCCAAAGATTGGAACCTCCATAGATTCATGTACATCACTAATCCTTCGGGAAATCCAGCCGCATCTCGCGGTAGCGCTCCGGGTCGTCGGCCCAGTTCTCGCGCACCTTCACGAACAGGAAGAGATGCACCTTCTGCTCGGCCGCCTGCTCGATCTCGCGCCGCGCCGCTTGCCCGATGGCCTTGATGGTGCGCCCGCCCTCGCCGATGACGATCTTTTTCTGCCCGTCGCGCGCGACATAGATCGTCTGCTCGATGCGAGCCGATCCGTCCTTCTGATTTGTCCAAGACTCCGTCTCGACGGTGGACTGATAGGGCAGTTCATCGTGTAGCCGTTCGAAAATCTTCTCACGGGTGATTTCGGCCGCGAGAATCCGCAGCGGCGCGTCGGAAAGCTGGTCCTCCGGATAGAGCCATGGCGACGGCTTCATCAGCGCCCCGAGCTTTTCCCTCAGATCCTCGACGCCGTCTCCCGACAGGGCGGAGATCATGAAGGTTTCTACGAAATCGGCCTTGCCGGAGATCGCCGCCGTCAGCGCCAGCAGCGACTCGCGCGCCACGAGGTCGATCTTGTTGAGCACGAGGATTTTCGGGACGCGCAGATCGCGAAGCTTGGCGATGATCTCCTCGACTTCGTCGACCAGGCCCCTGCGGGCGTCGACGAGGAGCACGACAGCGTCGGCGTCGCCGGCGCCGGCCAGCGCGCTCGCCACCATCGCCCGCTCGAGCCGGCGCTTGGGCGCGAAAATCCCAGGCGTGTCGACCAGGATGATCTGCGCCTCGCCGGCGAGCGCGATGCCGCGCACGAGCGCGCGCGTCGTCTGCGCCTTGCGCGAGACGATCGACACTTTGGCGCCGACGAGTTGATTGAGCAGCGTGGACTTGCCCGCATTTGGCGCGCCGACGAGCGCGACGAAGCCGCAACGCGGCTCGGCCGACCCTTCGCTCGCCGGCTCTGTCTGGTCGACGCTCATGGCGCTACGCCTCTTCCCGCTTGTTCGATTTCGATGCCCTCACGATCGAGGAACGCCTGGGCGGCGGATTGTTCGGCGGCGCGTTTCGACGCGCCGGCGCCTTGCGCCGCCTGGAATCCCTCGACGTCCACGGCGACCTCGAAGAAGGGCGCGTGATCCGGTCCGCTGCGCGACGCGAGCCGATAGCGCGGCGTCGGCAGGCGCCGCGCCTGCGCCCATTCCTGCAGCGAGGTCTTGGCGTCGCGCAGTTTTCGACCGGGCGAGCGCATCTTGTTCGCGAACGCCGAACGCACCACGACCTCGGCGGCCGGCAGCCCGCCGTCCAGAAACACCGCGCCGATGACCGCCTCGCAGATGTCGCCGAGGATGGCGCGCTTCTTCCGCCCGCCGGTCTGCGCCTCGCCGTCGCCGAGCCTGATGAACGGCCCGACGCCCCATCCTTCCGCGACCTCGGCGCAGGTCTCTTTGCGCACGAGGTCGGCGAGGCGGCGGGACAGTTCGCCCTCGCTCTCGCCGGGAAAGGCCTCGTAGAGCATATGAGCGACGACGACGCCGAGCACGCGATCGCCGAGGAATTCGAGCCTCTCGTAGGAATCCGGCCGCGCGGACGAGGCGCTGACATGGGTCAGCGCATGCTGGAGAAGGCGCCGGCTGGCGAATCCATGACCGACGCTCGCCTCGAGAACATCGAGGTCTTCCCGCCCGGGCGATCCCATTCTCGCGCTCTTCGCGTCAATGCGCAGGCTTGAACAGCCGATCCCAGCGCACCGTCCACGGCCAGCGCCAGAAAGCCAGCGCCGGCGCGTCCTTTTCCAGAGAGAAGAAGATGATCTCGGCCCGGCCGACGAGGTTCTCGAACGGCACGAAACCGACGCCGCCCAATTCCGGCGACGTCCGGGAATCGAGCGAATTGTCGCGATTGTCGCCCATCATGAAATAGTGATTCGGCGGCACGACCAGAAGATCGGTATTGTCGTTCATGCCGCGGTCGCCCTCGATCTCGATGATCGTATGGGCGACGCCGCCCGGCAGCGTCTCGGTATAGGTCGGAACCTCGACCTCGCGGCCCTCGCGGTTCTCGCTGCGCTCCTTGGCCTTGGGCTGGCGCGGCACGATTTCGCCGTTGATGTAGAGGCGGCCCTCGATCATCTGGATGCGATCGCCCGGCAGGCCGATGACGCGCTTGATATAGTCGGTCTCGTTGTCGCGCGGCAGCTTGAACACGACGACGTCGCCGCGCTTGGGCGGCGAGGCGAGGACGCGGCCGGAGAACAGGTCCAGCCTCCAGTCGAAATAAGGAACCGACGGCAGCGAGTAATTCGAATAGCCATAGGCGTATTTCGAGACGAAGACATAGTCGCCGATGAGCAACGTCGAAATCATCGACCCGGAAGGAATGTTGAAAGGCTGGAACAGCAGCGTGCGAATGACCAGAGCGATGGCGAGCGCCTGAACGATCACCTTGATCGTCTCGAGCAATCCCCCTTCGTCGCGCCGTTCGGCGACCGAAACGTTTCTGCTCAAACCGTGTCACTCCTTCCTTGACGGGTCCGTGAGAGCGGGCCTGACGGCTCGCTCTCGGAGCCCCTTCGATCCGGCCGACGGGAAGCGATAGGGGCCGCCCGCTCTATCACGTCAGCGCCTCGATGAGAACCTGCGCTTGCGCGAGCGGAAATTCGTCGGTCAGGGTGAGATGGATGACGATTCTTGCGCCGGGCGGCGCCATCTGAGCGAGGCGCTCCGCCGCGGCGCCCGTCAGTTCGACGGTGGGCTTGCCGGACGGCAGATTGACGACGCCCATGTCCTTCCACGAAATTCCGTCGCGAATTCCCGTGCCGAGCGCCTTGGCGCAAGCCTCCTTGGCGGCGAAACGCTTGGCGTAGGAGGCCGCGCGCGACGCCCGCCCGTCCGAGCGCGCTCGTTCTATGTCGGTGAAGCAGCGGCGCGTGAATCTCTCGCCATAGCGCCCGAGCGCCTCCTCGATACGGCGGATGTCGCAGAGATCATTGCCGAATCCGATGATCATGGGACGGCCGCCGAACGTCCCTCGTCGATCGCGAGGCGCATCTGCCGGATCGTTTCGGCGAGCCCGACGAACACCGCCTCGCCGACGAGAAAATGCCCGATGTTGAGCTCGACGATTTGCGGAAGGGCGGCGATGCGACGCGCCGTGGCGTAATCGAGGCCGTGGCCCGCATGGCATTCGAGGCCGCGCTCGCCGGTGTGGGCCGCGGCGGCGACGATGCGCCGGAACTCTTTCTCGGCGGCCTCGAGGTCGCCGATCTCGACGGCGTGACACCAGGCGCCGGTGTGCAGCTCGACGACCGGAGCCCTGATCGACGCCGCCGCGTCGATCGCCTCCGCGCCCGGCTCGATGAACAGGGAGACGCGAACGCCGGCGCGGCGCAACTCGTCCACGAAGGGGACGAGATGATCATGCCCGCCGATGACGTCGAGCCCGCCCTCGGTCGTGCGCTCGGTGCGCCGCTCCGGCACGAGGCAGACGGCGTGCGGCTTCACGCGCAGCGCGATGTCGAGCATCTGCTCGGTCGCCGCCATTTCGAAATTCAGCGGCTTGGAAATGCGCTCCTTCAGCCGCAGCATGTCGTCGTCGCGGATGTGGCGGCGATCCTCGCGCAGATGCGCGGTGATGCCGTCGGCTCCCGCCTCGATCGCCAGCAGCGCGGCGCGCAACGGGTCCGGCGCCGATCCGCCGCGCGCGTTGCGGATGGTCGCGACATGATCCACATTGACCCCGAGACGAATGCGGCGCGTCATCTTGTGCTCATCCGTTGACCCTCTCGACCTTGCTGACCAGCGGACTGGCGCGCAGTCGCGCGATGATGTCGTTGAGATGCTTCAAATCCGCGACTTCGAGATCGAATCGCATTTCCCGGAAATCGGGAGAATGAACATTGAAGGCGATATTGTCGATATTGGCGCCGGTCTCGCCGACGACCGTCGCCAGGGCGCCGAGCGTTCCGGGCTCGTTGATCGCCGTGACGACGATGCGCGCGGGAAATAATTCGCGACTGTCGGCGTCGAGGTCCCAGCGCACATCGAGCCAGCGATCCGGCTGATCGTCGAAGGCGGTCAGCGCCGGCGACTGAATGGGATAGATCGTAATGCCCTCGCCCGGCGTCAGAATGCCGACGATGCGGTCGCCCGGAACCGCGCCGCCGTCCGGCGCGAAACGAACCGGCACGTCGCCGCGCAGGCCGCGGATCGGGATAGCGTTGGCCTGGTCGGCCGCACCAGGAGCCTTGAAGACCAGATTGGCGTTGGTCTTCATGCCGAACCAGCCGGGCTCGCCCGGCTCGACGAGCTTCGGCGGCGGCTTGCGCTCCTCGCTGAAATCCGGATAGACCGCCTTGACGACGTCGCCCGAATAGATCTCGCCGCGCCCCACCGCCGCCAGCACGTCGTCGAGCGAGCCGCGCGCCAGGCGCGGCAGCGCGCCCTTCAATTTGTCGTCCGACAGGGCGCGCCCCGCGCGCTCGAAGGCGCGCGTGACGATCTGGCGCCCGAGCCCCGCATATTGCGTGCGCACCGCCTCCCGCGTCGCCCGCCTTATCGCCGCCCGCGCCTTGCCCGTGACGACGAGCGACTCCCAGGCGGCCGGCGGCACATGGCCCTCGGCGCGGATGATCTCGACCTCGTCGCCGTTCTGCAATTGCGACAGGAGCGGCGCGATGCGCCCATTGATCTTGGCGCCCACCGCCGTATTGCCGACGAGCGTGTGAACGGCATAGGCGAAGTCGATCGGCGTCGCGCCGCGCGGCAGCGCGATGAGCCCGCCCTTCGGCGTGAAGCAGAAGACTTGATCCTGGAACAGCTCCAGGCGCGTATGCTCGAGGAACTCTTCCGGACTGTCGCCGTGGGCGAGCAGGTCCAGCGTCTCCTGCAGCCATTTGAAGGCGCGGCTCTCCTTCGCCAGCTCCTCCTTGCCTTCGACGCTGCCGCTGTCCTTGTAGAGCGCATGGGCGGCGATGCCGAATCGGGCGATCTCGTGCATCTCGGCCGTGCGAATCTGCAATTCGACGCGCTGATGGCCGGGGCCGATCACCGTCGTGTGAATGGAGCGGTAGTCGTTCTGCTTCGGCGTCGACACATAATCCTTGAAGCGGCCGGGAACGCTCGGCCATTTCGTATGGACGACGCCGAGCACGCGATAGCAGTCCTCGACGTGGTCGACGATGATTCGGAACCCGAAAATATCGGAGAGCTGCTCGAAGGCGATGGATTTGCGCTCCATCTTGCGCCAGACCGAAAAAGGCGTCTTCTGTCGGCCGGAGACCGCCGCCTCTATGCCGCGCTTGGCGAATTCCTGCGTCAGCTCTTTCTCGATGCGCTTGATGATGCGCCCGTTCTTGGCGCGCAGATCGTGCAGCCGCGCCTCGATCGTCTGATAGGCCTCCGGCGTCAGATGGCGGAAGGCGAGCCCCTCGAGCTCCTCGCGCAGG
>PQAN01000188.1 GCA_003105285.1 Methylocystaceae bacterium | reverse complement strand
TACGCCTGGATCGCGCTGCTGAAGGACGAAGGGCTGATCAATCACGCGCTGCTGACGCTCGGGCTCATCGACGCGCCCCTGCCGATGTTCGCGACGAGCGGCGCCGTCGTCGTCGGCATCGTCTATTCCTATCTGCCCTTCATGCTGCTGCCGATCTACTCGGCGATCGAACGCCAAGACCCGGCGCTACGCGAGGCCGCGGCCGATCTCGGCGCGCGGCCGCTACAGGTGTTCCTGCGCGTCACCTGGCCGCTGTCGCTGCGCGGCGTGTTTGCCGGGGCGCTGCTCGTCTTCATTCCCGCCGTCGGCGAATTCGTCATTCCCGATCTGCTCGGCGGCTCGGACACGCTGATGATCGGCCGCACATTGTGGAACGATTTCTTCGCCAATCGCGACTGGCCCGCGGCGTCCGCCGCGGCGATCGCGCTTGTTCTGATCCTGATCGTCCCCCTCCTCTTCTACGAACGCGCGCAATTGCGCGCCGAGGGCGAGCGATGAACGGCGCGGGCGTATCGAAATTCGCGCGAAGCGCGACGCTCGCGGCCGGCTTCGTCTTTCTCTATGGACCGATCGCCATTCTCGCGACGATGAGCTTCAACGCGTCGCGTCTCGTCACCATCTGGGGCGGCTTCTCGACGAAATGGTATGCGGCGCTGCTCGCCGACGAGCAGATGCTGCGCGCCGCGCAGACGAGTCTGTCCGCCGCCGCCCTCTCGGCGCTCATCGCGACAGTGAACGGACTGCTCGCCGCTCTGGCCTTGGCGCGCTTCGGCGACTTTCGCTCACGCACCTTGTTCGCGGGCGCAATCTATGCGCCGCTCGTCCTCCCCGAAATCGTGTTCGGCTTAGGCCTGCTGCTCTTTTTCGTCGCGCTCGACATCGATCGCGGCTTCGTCACGCTCGTCCTCGCCCATGCGGCCTTCACCATGTGCTTCGCGACGGTGACGATCCATGCGTCGCTGAAAGACAGCGACCGCTCGCTCGAGGAGGCGGCGATGGATTTGGGCGCGACGCCGTTTCGCGCCTTCACGCAGGTCACTCTGCCGCTGATCGCGCCGGGCGTCGTCAGCGCCTATCTCCTGGCCTTCACCCTGTCGCTCGACGATTTCGTCATCGCGAGCTTCACGACAGGCCCCGGCGCGACGACCTTGCCGATGCGCATCTATTCGCAGGTGCGGCTCGGCGTAACGCCGGAGGTCAATGCGATATCGACACTGCTGTTGGGGTTCGTGGCGGTGGTGTTGACCGTGTCGGCGGTGGTTACGAGAGGGCGGGCGAAAAATAGCGGAATGGCCTGAATTCCGGGAGCCCCGCGCAGGCGAACGAACGGCGTATGCTCGCCGGCGCATTATGCGGCAATTCGTCTCGAGTGGTCGATTTCATTATGAGAAAGCTTGGGCTTCTGCTTCGCTCCAGCGAAAGTCGAACTCGGTTTCGCGCGAAAGGAGACGCCCTCATGACGACAACGGATGCGCTCATAGCCGCCGTTCGAAAGATCGAACCCATCATCCGGGAGAACGCCGCCGCCGCGGAGCGCGATCGGCGGCTGTCGGCGCCGGCGGCCGCCGCGATGCGGGAGGCGGGCCTCTATCGGCTGTGGCGCCCCAAGGCGCTCGGCGGGCTCGAGGTCGATCCCATGACGGGTTTCCGCGTCATCGAGGAGCTCGGCCGCATCGACAGCGCGGCGAGTTGGAACCTGCAGGTCTCCATCGCCCATGATCTGTTCGGGCCCTGGTTCGGCGACGACGCCGCGCGCGAAATTTTTGGAGGCGACGCCATCGCCGTCGGCGGTCAGCAACCCGCCCGCCTGGCCGTTCCCGTCGACGGCGGCTATCTCCTTTCGGGTAGCACTCCCTTCGTCAGCGGCGCGCATCAGGCGACCGTGTTCCTCGGCTACGCGAATATATCGGAAAATGGCGAGCTCCGCCGCGGCGCCGACGGCGCGCCCGACACTCTCCTCGTGGCCTGTCCCGCGAAAGACGCCGAAATCGTCGATAATTGGAATGTGATCGGGATGCGCGGCACCGGCAGCCACGACGTCGAAATGAAGGATGCGTTCATTCCCGCGCATTGGACCGTCCCATGGGCGCCGCTGCAAAAGCCGGGCGGCGCCTACGAGGGTCCGCTCTATCGCCTCACGGTATGGCCGGCGATCGCGGCCCTCACGCCGCCCGCGCTCGGCATCGCCCGGGCCGCGATCGACGAGGCCGTTCAACTCATAGCGGCGAAGACGCCGGCCTTCGGCGCCAAGACGCTGAAGGACCACGGCGTCGTGCAGTCGCAACTGGCGCGGGCCGAAGCGCGGCTTCGCGCGGGGCGCGCCTTCTTCTATGGGACCTTCGAGGAGGCGTATGAGGAAGCGCTTGCCGCGCGGCCCATCGGCATCGAGCTGAAGGCGAGAATGCAGCTCGCGATGACCCACGCCATGCTCGAAGCGGCGGCGGCGGTCGATATCGTCCACGAGATCGTCGGCGCCTCGGGCATCCGCGACGAATATGGCTTCTCACGGCATTTCCGCGACATTCACGTCATCACCCAGCACGGCTTCATCAACTCCGCCAAATTGCAGCCGGTGGGGCAAATCATGCTGGGGCTCGCGCCCGACTGGCCATTTTTCGCATTCTGACGAACAGACTGCGTCAGCGGTCTTTGATCGCGCTTCCCTGTTCTTGCTGTTCGGCGCGCGGCAATAACGGCGCCGCCGCGCCCGAGCGCTTGATGAGCGCCGCAGCGTCCGGCGCGAAAGACGGCTCGTCCCATGTGCCGTTGAGATCGAAGCCGATCTGCACGCCTTTTTCGCGCGGCTTGCCGGCGGCGTCCGCCTCGTTCGCCTGCGCCTTCAGCGCCAGGCTGCGCTCGGGGATGCGCGTCACGCCGGCGAAAGCCACGAAGAAACCGGGTCCGCGCGCCTGTCCGTCCTCTATGTTGGCGGCGCCCTTGACGATCTTGACCGTCGCGCTGGCGCGATCGACGAGCGTGTGGCCGGAGCGAATGTCCATGGCGCTCGACAAGGGCCGCTTGTCGACACGGCGCAGCGCACGCTCGAGGTCGATGCCGCCGATCTCGCCTTCCGTCAACACGAAGCTCGCGCGTCCGTCGAGCTCGCGCATCATCTGCCCGACACTGTCGCCCGTCGCATCGAGAACGAAGCTCGAATCGAGATTTCCCGCGACGTCCTGGCGCGCCGCGAGGTCCCATGCGAGAGCGCCGGCGTCGACGCCGACGGTCTGCGCATTGGCGTGGAACTCCAATGCGCCGGCGGCGTTGGCGGCGAAAGTCGCGCGGCCTTTCAGCGTTCCCTTATAGGCCTGCGCCTCCGCCAGAGCGATTTCGAGACGCCCGCCGCGCAGCATCAGCGACAGAGCGGCGTCGTCGATATTGAGCCGCAGGATGCGGGCGCGCGCGGCCGAAAGACGCAGATCGACGTCGGCGTCCTGAATATTCGGCAGATCGAAGACGTCCCGGCTCCACTGCCCATCGGCGCCGCCGAGCGGCGGGACATCGGCGATCATCGGCTTCAGAGAGACGAAATTGCTGGCGAGCGTCGCATGGATGATCGGCTTTTCGCCCTCGCGGCGCAGCGCGAAGGAGCCTTCGAACTCATTGTCGTCGGCCGTGAAACGCAAGTCCGACAATTGAAAGTCGCGCATCCCGACGCTCGCCTTGGCGGTCAGCTGCACATTCTCGAACGGGCCCGGCAGCGGCGCGGAGATATTGACGAGGCCGAGCGCGTGCCGCAGCGACGGCGAGGACGCGGACAGCCGGCCGGCGAAGCGCGGCTTGGCGCCGAGCTGCCCCACCCCCTCGGCCTCCATGCGGACGCTCTCGCTGTCGAGCCTCGTGGTCACGGGGACCTGTTCGCCGCGCAGCAGCGCGCCCGGCCGCGCCACCCACAAGAGGGCGCGCGGACGCTCGCCGCGCCAGGAGAAAGTCCCTTCGAGCGTCGCCGGCGAGCCGACCGTGCTCCAGTCGAGCGTCGCGTCGATATTCTCGACCAGCTCCTCTTTCCCCTCGCCATATTTGACATGGGCGACTCCGCCGGCGATCGACAGCGCGCCGATGCGGGCGCGATCGGCCTTGTCGGCTTCCGGCGTCGCCGGCCGGGCGGCGGCGGCGCGGACGGCCGCGCCGGCGGAGCTCATCGGCTTTCGGTCGAGATCGACGTCGATCTGGGGACGAACCAATATGACGCCGACGATCTCCAGCCGCCCGGCGAACAGCGGAAGAATCTGGACATTGCCGTGCAGCCTGTCGGCCTGAATGGTCAATGCGCCGGCGGGGTCGGCGAAGGCGATGCTCTCGATCGTGATGTGGGGGCGCGGCAGCAGCGAAAAGGTCGAGCCGCCCTTGGCGGCGACATAGAGCCCCGACGAGGCGTTGAGCTGCCGGGCGATCTCGTCGAGCAGCGCCCGCGTCGAGAAGGTCCAGGGGGCGAGCGCCGCGCCGAGCGCGACGAAAGCGACGCCGAGCGCCGCCCAGATCCACGGCCTCGCGCGCCAGCGGCCGCCGGCGAGGACCCGGCGCCACGAAATCCTCCGCTCTTTCGGGTCCTGCAACTGATCCGAAGGGCCGGTCGAATGCGCCATGTCCTGTCCGTGGTGAGATGAAAGGGGCCAGCGAGACGAAAGGTCCCGCCGCGACTGCGCGCGCTCGTTCCGTTCCTATTGCGCGAGCAAACGAGTCGCCTGCTGCTTTATCGCATTTTCTCGACGCGAACGCCTCTGACCCGAGCGCGCCCGCCGCGCGCGAAACGCTCGGCCGCCAGACTGCTCTATGGACGAGCATAGTGGAGGCGAAGGGCGGCAAGATCGTGTCGAGCGCGTGCGAGGCGCGCGCGTTCCGCGCCCGAGGGCCTCAGTATCTGCGCAGCAGACTCACGAGCTTGCCCTGGATACGCACGCGGTCGGGCCCGAAAATACGCGTCTCATAGGCGGGATTGGCGGCCTCCAGCGCAATGGAGGCGCCGCGCCGGCGCAGGCGCTTCAACGTCGCCTCCTCGTCGTCGATGAGCGCGACGACGATATCGCCGGTCTCGGCGGTGTCCTGCTTCTTCACGATGACGGTGTCGCCGTCGAGAATGCCGGCTTCGATCATCGAATCGCCGCGCACCTCGAGCGCGAAGTGCTCGCCGCTCGTCAGCAGGTCCGGCGGCAGATTGATCGTATGGCTACGATTCTGCAAAGCGGAGATCGGCGTCCCCGCGGCGATTCGGCCCATGACGGGAACGGCGACCTGCTGGTCGCTCTCGTCCTCGTGGCGTTCGTTGAGCGGCCGAATGCGGCCGAGCGTGCCCTCGATGACGGACGGCGAGAATTTCGATCCGCGGGCGGCCACGCGCGGCGTCGAGGATTCCGGCAGGCGCAGCACCTCCAGCGCGCGCGCGCGATTGGGCAGACGGCGGATGAAGCCTCTTTCCTCCAGCGCCAGAATGAGCCTGTGAATGCCGGACTTCGAGCGCAGATCGAGCGCGTCCTTCATCTCGTCGAAGGAGGGCGGCACGCCCGTCTCCTTCAGACGCTCGTGAATGAAGCGCAGCAGATCGCTTTGCTTTTTCGTCAACATTCCGAAACACCCCCCAGCGAAGCCCGGCCCGGCCTCGGCGCATTGTCGCGCCGCTTCATAAACAAATCATGAACACAAAGCTAGACGTTCCCCGTGCGTTCCGCAAGAGGCATGTGACAGCCGGACGCGCACATCGAGAGGTGGAGCGGAAATCGCTTTTTGACGGCGCGTAAAATCGCTAAATGACGATAGAGACTGAGAAGTAACGGTAAATCAGTCAGTTAATCGCGTGACGATTGGCGAAACTATTGCCGAAAGAGCGCATGGGTTTCGCGCGGCGGTTAAGTCTCTGTATCGTGACGGATTTTGCGGCGCTCGATTGCCGAAAGTGCGAGCGTAATTTTCTCGCTTGCCGAAAGTTTTGCCGAAAGTCAGTCCGCGCCTTCGTCGATGGGCTCGGCCAACTCGCGCTCAAGTATTTGATCGTACGCGCCCTCTATGAGATTTGCGAACAAGCCTGCTTGCCTTTGCAGGTCGACGGCGTCTCTTTCATTTCCCGATGAGGGAACGCGCTTGATATTAATTCCACCTTCAATTTCTTCGATGATCGCGAGAGGCAATGATTGACCAAATACTTGGACTAGCGCTTCCTGAAGGGCGCTATGCTCAAGCTTCATTCGGCTCCCGGACATCGGATACGCCTTATTGATAGCCGTCGCTTCGCAAATCCTTTCGTACATCGACAACGGCATTTCGTTTCTTTGGAAATAGTTTTGGAGAGACCGGTAGGGAATACCGAGCTGCTTTGCCAAGACCGTCAGTTTAACGGACCTTCGCTTCAACGCGGCGCGTAGGTGTGCAACCGTGGCGCTCTCGCCTCGGAATAGATTGACATGAACATTAGGATGTGTATTTTTCATCGATTATGAACCAAATTTCGCACAACATCCGCTTGTCGGTTGTTCCATCACAAGACCTATACCTGATGGTGCGGGCCGGCTTCGTGGCGCAGGGGACTACGCTGAATGCGTGGTGTATCGCCAACGGCCTCAATCGGCAAACGGTCGAGAGGTCTTTGAGAGGCGACCGGAACGGCAAAGTCTCCCGAGCCGTCAGAGAGCGCGCTGTCTCGGCCGCGTTGAAGCACAGGGCGGCCACGGTTTGAGCCTTTTCGTTCCCATATCCGCGATTGCGGAAGCGGCGGGCAAAACCGAGCGGACCTTGGAAATCGCGGTCGCTCGCATCGTCAGCGGGCGGGCGACCACTTGGCGCGGGACGCAGTTGATCGTCCGCACGGTCAACGGCCGAGGCGGCAAGTCCGGCGTTCGCTACGAAGTCCTCGTAGATAGCCTCCCCATCGGTCTTCAAGAGGCTTTGAAAGCCTCTTCACAGCCCCCGACGCCGGTCGCGTTCAAGACGGAAAAAGAGGCTGCCTTCACGGTTTTCGATCGGATGTTCGCCGAGGTGGAGCGGACGAGCAAGGGCACGGTCGCACGAGCCGATGTGTTCAAGAAATGGTCGGAACGCGAGCTTGTCGACATCAAGGGCGGGAAGACGCTGCGCAGATACAGACCTGACGCCCTTCGACGGATTTATGCCGATTATTCGGCCAACGGCCTCGCCGCGCTCGGACGCAAGAAGCGGTCCGATCATCGGACGGTCAAGGCGATCGTGACGCGCAAATTCGACGCCTGGGCGAAGCCTCTCGGTCTCGAATTGGAGCCAATCGAAAAGCGGCTGCGGGCCTATATCCGGGCGCAGCACAAGAACCATGAGGGTGAGAGCAATATCCGGTTCAAAGCCTGCCGGATGCTGGAGAAGATCGCG
>PQAN01000187.1 GCA_003105285.1 Methylocystaceae bacterium | reverse complement strand
CGCAAGGCCGGCGCGGAGCCGCTGACCTTCGGCATGACCTTCCCGTTTTCGACGCATAATTATCAATTGCGCTTCTGGATGGCGGCCGGCGGCGTCGATCCGGACGAGGACGTCCGGCTCGTCGTACTGCCGCCGCCCTATATGGTCGGCAGCCTGCAGGAGGGTCAGGTCGACGGGTTCTGCGTCGGCGCGCCGTGGAATTCCGTCGCCGTCGATCTCGGCGTCGGGCGCATTCTGCATTTCGGCGCCGACATTTTCGGCCGGGCGGCCGAAAAAGCGCTCGCCCTGCGCCAGAGCTTCGCCGACGAAAATCCAAATACGGTCGCCGCATTGATTCGCGCGCTGCATCGCGCCGCGCGCTTCATCGAGGAGGGCGATCGGCGCGAGGTCGCGTCGATTCTTGCACGGCCCGATCGCGTCGGCGTCGACGCCGAGGTGATTTCCCGCACGCTGGAGGGGCGCCTGAAGATTTCTCCCGACGGCGCCATTCGCGAAAATCCGCATTACCTGCTGACCGGCGAAGAACGGCCCGATTCGACGCAGGCGGCGTGGCTCTATGCGCAAATGGTCCGATGGGGACAGGCGCCGATCTCGGATGCGCTTCTCGACGCGGCGAAGGCGACATACCGCGCCGACCTCTACGACGCCGCTCTTCCATTGCGAGAGCGCGGCCGCGCTTCGCCCGCCGCTTTGATCGGCGCATTCGCCGGGCCGGAGTTCGACGATCGCGACATCGGCTCTTATCTCTCGGCGTTCTCGATCGGCAGACGTCGATGAGCCTGTTTTTTGATTTTGTGCTGCGCGCAAATTGAGCAGCTTGCCAGCGCGAGCATCGTCGTTCGAATAGGCCGAGATTCCACAAGCTGTTGATTGCTTGCCGGAACCATCGATAGCGCCAGTTGGCACGCCGATTGAATAAGAGTCGGCGCCGATGCGCGACGCCGCATCTGCATGTCCAACGACGGACGAAACAGCAACGCCGCTGTCCTCGAGGAACCCGCGCCCTGAGCGCGCTCCTCTGGGAAGCGGCTTTTTTCGTTTCTGCGCTGTCGATCGGCAGACGGCGCCGAACAGCGAAATCCGCACGTGCGACGAGCGAACAGGACGACGGAAACGATCATGGACAAGAAGAACTCAGAAATCGCATCGCCATCGCTGCCTGATCGCCGCTCGGTGCTGAAAGGCGCGGCGAGCGCCGCGGCGACCTTCGCCGCAGTGAAGACGAGCTTTCCGGCCGGCGCGTTCGCGCAAGGCGCCGGCCCCGAGGTGACGAAAGCCATCCTCGGCTATATCGCGCTCATCGACGCGTCGCCGCTCGTCATCGCGAAGGAAAAAGGCTTCTTCGCCAAGCACGGGCTGCCCGATGTCGACGTCTCGAAGCAGGCTTCCTGGGGCGCGACGCGCGACAATCTCGTGCTCGGCGGCGACAAGAACGGCATCGACGGCGCGCATATTCTGACGCCCATGCCCTATCTCATCTCGACCGGCAAGGTGACGCAGAACAATGTGCCGACGCCGATGTATATCGCCGCGCGATTGAATCTCGACGCGCAGGCGATCTCGGTCTCGAACGAATACAAGGACCTCGAGGTCACGACCAACGCCTCTTCGCTGAAGGAGGCCTTCGCCAAGAAGAAGGCCGCCGGCAAGGAAGTGAAGGTCGCCATGACTTTCCCCGGCGGCACGCATGATCTGTGGCTTCGCTATTGGCTCGCCGCCGCCGGCATCGATCCCGACAAGGACGTCTCCACCATCGTCGTGCCGCCGCCGCAGATGGTCGCCAATATGAAAGTCGGCAATATGGACGCCTTCTGCGTCGGCGAGCCCTGGAACGAGCAGCTCGTCAACCAGGGCGTCGGCTTCACCGCCTGCACGACCGGCGAGATCTGGGCGAAGCATCCCGAAAAGGCGCTCGGCCTGCGCGCCGAATGGGTCGACAAGAATCCGCGCGCCGCCAAGGCGCTGATCGCCGCCGTGCTCGAAGCGCAGCAATGGTGCGACAAAATGGAGAACAAGCAGGAGCTCGCCGAGATCGTCGGCAAGCGCCAATGGTTCAACGTGCCGGTGACCGACATCATCGGCCGTCTGAAGGGCGACGTGAACTACGGCAACGGCCGCGTCGAGAAGGGCACGAAGCAATATATGAAATTCTGGCGCGACTTCGCGTCCTATCCGTTCAAGAGCCACGACGCCTGGTTCGTCACGGAAGACATTCGTTGGGGCAAGTTCGAGCCGACGACCGATATCAAGGCGCTCGTCGGCAAGGTCAATCGCGACGATCTGTGGCGCGAGGCGGCGAAGTCGATCGGCGTCGCCGCGAAGGACATTCCGCCCTCGTCCTCGCGCGGCAAGGAGACCTTCTTCGACGGCAAGGTGTTCGATCCCGAAAACCCGCAGGCCTATCTGAAGAGCCTGGCGATCAAGCGCGCGCAGGTTTGATCCGAAATGAATCATTCGTCTTTCCCCCTCCTGTCCCTCCCCCGCTTCGCGGGAGAGCGAGCAGACTCGACGTCACGGCAGACATGCCGCGCACACTGTTCGTCAGGGTCCTCTCTCCCGCGAAGCGGGGGAGGGTCGGGGAGGAGGCAGGGAAGCCGAAACACGGAAGAGCCATGACATCCCCGAGGCCGATATGACCATGCAGATCGTAAAGAGCGAACTCGCGAACTCCATGCCGGGCGACGATCTGTCGATCGACGAGCTCTACAAACGGCGCCCTCTTCCGCTGCTCGTGAAATACAAGGCGGAGGTTCGCGCCTTCTTCGCCGCCGTGCTGCCGCCGCTCATCATGCTCGCGCTCATGCTCGGCGTGTGGCAGATCATGTGCGTCAAGCCGACCGCGACGCTGCCATCGCCTTCGCGCATCTGGAGCGAAGCGAATGATCTCATCCTGCATCCGTTCTTCGTCGCGGGACCGCAGGACATCGGCCTCGGCTGGCGTGTGCTCACCTCGTTGCAGCGCGTCGCTGTCGGCTTCGGCTTCGCGAGCGTCGCCGGCGTGCTGCTCGGCGTCGTTGTCGGGCAGTCGCAATGGGCGATGCGCGGACTGGACCCGATCTTCCAGGTGCTGCGCACGGTGCCGCCGCTCGCCTGGCTGCCGATCTCGCTCGCCGCGTTTCGCGACAGCCATCCGTCGGCGATCTTCGTGATCTTCATCACCTCGATCTGGCCGATCATCATCAATACGGCGGTCGGCGTGCGCAACATTCCGAAAGACTATCGCAATGTCGCCGCCGTGCTGCGGCTCAACCCGCTCGAATTCTTCTGGAAGATCATGATTCCTTCCGCCGCGCCCTACATCTTCACCGGCCTTCGCATCGGCATCGGCCTCTCCTGGCTCGCCATCGTCGCGGCGGAGATGCTGACGGGCGGCGTCGGCATCGGCTTCTTCATCTGGGACGCCTGGAATTCCTCGCGCCTGCCCGACATCTTCGTGGCGCTCATCTACATCGGCGTCACCGGCTTCGTCCTCGACCGCATCGTCGCATTCATCGGCAATATCGCGACGCGCGGCGCGCAAGCGAGCTGAAAGGGAACGAGAACATGAGCTATCTTCGCATCGATCATGTCGACAAGGTTTTCTCGAACGGCGCGCGAACGACGAAGGTCCTCGAGCATGTCGATCTTACCGTCGACAAGGGGCAATATGTCTCGATCATCGGACATTCCGGCTGCGGAAAGTCGACGCTGCTCAACATCGTCGCCGGCCTGCTGCGCGCCTCCTCGGGCGGCGTCGTGCTCGAGGACCGCGAGGTCGACGAGCCCGGCCCCGATCGCGCCGTCGTGTTCCAGAACCACTCGCTGCTGCCCTGGCTCTCCGTCTACGACAATGTGCGGCTCGGCGTCGACAAGGTGTTCTCGGGCAAGAAGAGCCGCGCCGAGCGCCATGAGTGGACGATGCGCAATCTCGATCTCGTGCAGATGTCGCACGCCAAGGACAAGCGCCCGAGCGAAATCTCCGGCGGCATGAAGCAGCGCGTCGGCATCGCCCGCGCACTCGCCATGGAGCCGAAAGTGCTGCTGCTCGACGAGCCTTTCGGCGCGCTCGACGCGCTGACGCGCGCGCATCTGCAGGACCAGGTGATGGCGCTGCATCGCGAGCTCGGCAACACCGTGTTGATGATCACCCATGATGTCGACGAAGCGGTGCTGCTCTCCGATCGCATCGTCATGATGACGAACGGTCCGAGCGCGACGATCGGCGAAGTGCTCGACGTGCCGCTGCCGCGCCCGCGCAATCGGCTCGAGCTCGCCGCCGACGCTGTCTATCTCGGCTGCCGTCAGCGCGTTCTGCAATTCCTCTACGAGCGTCATCGCTACGTCGAGGCGGCCTGAGGGCGACACTGATGAGCGAACCTCTCGTCATCATCGGCAATGGCATGGCGGCGGCGCGACTGGTCGACGAATTGTCCAAGCGCGCGCTCGGCCGCTATGCGATCGCCGTGATCGGCGAGGAGCCGCGCCTCGCCTACAATCGCGTTCTCTTGTCGTCCGTGCTGGCCGGCGACGCGGACGCGCGCGAAATCGAGCTGAAGCCGCCGTCCTGGTGGCGCGACCGCGGCGTCACGCTGCAATACGGATGCGCGGCGACCGCAGTCGATTTCGCCCGCAAGGAGGTCTCGCTCGCCAATGGCGCGACCGTCGCCTTTTCGCGGCTCGTCTTCGCCACCGGCTCGCGGGCGTTGCGTCTCCCCGTTCCGGGCGCGGAACTCGCCGAGGTTCATACGTTCCGTGACGGCCGCGACGTCGACGAGCTGAAGCGCCTCGCCGACGAGCGCAAGAAGATCGTCGTCATCGGCGGCGGCCTGCTCGGGCTGGAAGCGGCCTATGGGCTGGCCAAGGCGGGCGCCGCGGTCACCCTCGTGCATGTGATGGATCGGCTGATGGAGCGCCAGCTCGATGCGCCCGCCGCCGCGCTGCTGAAACAACTTATCGAGGGCAAGGGCGTCGACGTCATGCTCCACGCCAATACGACGCGCATCGTCGGCGACAGCGCCGTGCGTGGGCTCGAACTCGCGGATGGGCGGACGATCGACGCCGACGCCGTGGTCTTTGCGGCGGGCATTCGCCCGAATGTGGAGCTGGCGCGCGCCGCCGGCCTCGCCGTCGATCGCGGCATTCTCGCGGACGATCGCATGCAGACCAATGTCGAAGGCGTTTTCGCGCTCGGCGAATGCGCGGAGCATCGCGGCGTCTGCTACGGACTCGTCGAGCCGGCCTATGAACAGGCGCGAGTCCTGGCGTCGCATCTTGCTGGAGAGGCCGACGAATATACGGGCAGCGTCGTTTCCACCAATCTGAAAGTCTCCGGCGTCAATGTCTTCTCCGCCGGCGATTTTCTGGGGCGCCCGGGGAGCGAGGCGATCGTTTGGTCCGATGCGAGCATGGGCATGTACAAGAAGCTCGTCATCGCGAACGATCGCCTCGTCGGCGCCGTGCTCGTCGGCGATACGACCGCGGCGCTCTGGTATCTGGAGCTCATGCGCTCCGGCGCGAGCGTCAAATCCTGGCGGGACGGTCTCATCTTCGGCAGAGCATTGTGCGAGCGGAAGGCGGCGTGACGATGAGCAGCGATTTCTCGCCCGAACAAAAGCGCTATCTAGAGGGCTTCGCCTCCGGCTTCTCGGCGTCGCGCGCCGCGCGCGCCGTCGCGCCGGCGAAATCGACGCCGATCGGTCCGGACGCCATTCATTACGAGGCGCAAGACAAGACGATCGCGCGTGGCGGCAAGCTCAACGATCAAGAGAACATCAAGCGCGAGCAGCATCCGTTCGACGCTTATGCGCGCCTCGTCGAACAGGCGAAAAATAATGAAGCGCCCAAGCCCGCCGATAATTTCCGCTGGCGCTATCACGGCCTGTTCTATGTCGCGCCGACGCAGACCTCCTATATGTGTCGTCTGCGCATTCCGAACGGCATTCTCGATCACTGGCAATTCGCCGGCCTCGCCGATCTCGCCGAAAGCCAGGGCGGCGGCTATCTGCATGTGACGACGCGCGCCAATCTGCAAATCCGCGAGATCGAGCCGAAAGACGCCGTCGCCATGGTGGAGGGCGTGCAGAGCCTCGGCCTGTGGACGCGCGGCTCCGGCGCGGACAATATCCGCAACGTCACAGGAACGCCGACAGCCGGCGTCGATCCGCAAGAGCTCGTCGACACGCGGCCCTTCGCGCGCGCGCTGCATTTCCATATCCTCAACGATCGCTCGCTCTCCGGCCTGCCGCGC
Source organism: Methylocystaceae bacterium (assembly GCA_003105285.1). Lineage (GTDB taxonomy): Bacteria > Pseudomonadota > Alphaproteobacteria > Rhizobiales > Beijerinckiaceae > Methylosinus. Next base: position 3,697 of record PQAN01000187.1, on the reverse strand, counting down.
AAATTCAACATCGCCTTCGACGGCGCCGGGCGCATTCCGGTGCTGGAGGACACCAACGACGTCGCCTTTCAGGCGGTCGAGCTCGTCGACGGCCATGGCGTCGAGCCGGGCGTCTATTTCCGTCTCGCGCTCGGCGGCATCACCGGCCACAAGGATCTGGCGCGCGACACCGGCGTCATTCTCCGCCCGGAGGAGGCGGTGGGCGTCGCCGACGCGATTCTGCGCGTCTTCATCGAGACGGGCGACCGCACCAATCGCGCCAAGGCGCGTCTCAAATATGTGCTCGACGCTCTCGGCTTCGAGAAGTTCCTGAGCCTCGTCGAGGAGAAGCTCGGCCGTAAATTGCCGCGAGCGCCGATCGGCGCCGTCGCTCCGCGCCCTTCCTATGATCGGCTCGCGCATATCGGCGCGCATCCGCAAAAACAGGCTGGCGCCAATTGGATCGGCGTCGCTTTGAAACTCGGACGGCTGACGGGCGAGCAAGTTCGCGGCCTCGCGGCGATCGCCCGCGAATTCGGCGACGGCGACATCAGGCTGACGGTATGGCAGAATCTGCTGATCTCCGGCGTTGCCGATGCGCGGGTCGCCGAGGCCGTCGCGGCGATCGAGGCGCTCGGCCTTTCGACGAAGGCGTCGGCGATCCGCGCCGGACTCGTCGCCTGCACGGGCAATTTCGGCTGCCGCTTCGCCGCCGCGGACACCAAGCGGCACGCCGAGGACATCGCCGCTCATTGCGAAGGCAAGGTTGCGGTCGACACGCCCGTCAACATTCATCTCACCGGCTGCCATCACTCCTGCGCGCAGCATTATATCGGCGACATCGGCCTCGTCGGCGCGCGCGTGCCGGTCAATGACGAGGGCGACACGGTCGAAGGCTATCATATGGTCGTCGGCGGCGGCTTCGGCTCGGACGCCGCGATCGCCCGCGAACTCTTCCAGAACGTCAAATCGGACGACGCTCCCCGCAAGGTCGAAGAGGCGCTGCGCGCCTATCTGACCAATCGCGCGTCCGCCGATGAGAGCTTCGCGGCCTTCACGCGGCGCCATGACATAAAAGAGCTGAAACGCTTGATCGAGGTGGAGGCCGCAAAATGAATCAGATGACGTCGCCCGCAAGGCTCGATCTGGTGCCCGAGACGGCTCCGTTTTCCGGCGAGCAGCGCGCTTGGCTCAACGGCTTCTTCGCCGGACTCGTCTCGCTCGACGAGGCGGGCGTCGTCGCGCTGACGCCGGAACAGAACGCCGCTGCCATGGCCGGCGACGGCGACGACGGCGCGGCGCCCTGGCACGACCAGACGTTGCCGCTGCAAGAGCGCATGAAGCTCGCGGACGGACGGCCGTTGCGGCGGCGCATGATGGCGGCGATGGCGCAGCAGGATTGCGGACAATGCGGCTATAATTGCAACGACTATGCGGAAGCGCTGTTTGTCGGCAAAGAGACGCGCCTCAATCTCTGCGCGCCGGGCGGCAAGGAGACCGCACGCATGTTGAAGGCGCTGGCGGACGAATCGGACGTTGCGCCCTCGCCCGCGACGCCCGCCGCCGCGAGTTCGCAGCCGTCTTCTCCTCCCGGCCGCTCGCGCGACAATCCTGTCGAGGCGACATTCTCATCGCGGCGCCTGCTCAACAAGCCGGGCTCGGAAAAGGAAACCTGGCATATCGAATTCGATCTCGCCTCCTCTGGTCTCGACTACACCGTCGGCGATTCGCTCGGCGTCTTCGCGCAAAACGATCTCGGGCTCGTCGATCAGATCATCGCCATGCTCGGCGCATCGCCGATCACGCCGGTTAGAGGCAAGACGCTGCGCGATGTCTTGCGCGAAGATGTCTCGCTGTCGCCGGCGCCCGATCGTCTGTTCGAGCTCTTCTCCTTTCTGACGGGCGGCGCGCAGCGCGAGAAGGCGCGCGCGCTGGCGCAGGGCGAGGACCCGGACAAGGACGCCGCGAATCTCGACATATTGGCGGCGCTGCAGAAATTTTCGAGCGTTCGCCCCCATCCGGAAGCTTTCGTCGAAACCCTGGAGCCGCTGCAGCCGCGTCTCTACTCCATTTCTTCTTCCCCAAAGGCTGCGCCCGGAAAAGTGTCGCTCACTGTTGACGCGGTGCGCTATGTGATCGGCAAGCGCAAGCGGCAGGGGGTCGCCTCGACCTTTCTCGCCGGGCGTGTCGACAGCGGCGCGAAGGTGAAAGTCTATGTGCAGGCGTCGCACGGCTTCGGTCTGCCGAGCGATGCGAATGCGCCGATCGTCATGATCGGCCCCGGCACCGGAGTGGCGCCGTTCCGCGCCTTTCTGCAAGAGCGCGCCGCGATCCATGCGCCCGGCCGCAACTGGCTGTTCTTCGGCCACCAGCGCAGCGATTGCGATTTCTTCTACGCCGACGAATTCAACGCGATGAAATCCTCCGGCCTGCTCACGCGCCTGTCGCTCGCCTGGTCGCGCGACGGCGCGCAGAAATTCTATGTGCAGGACCGAATGCGCGAGGTCGGCCGCGATCTCTGGGCGTGGCTCGCGGACGGCGCCTATGTCTATGTGTGCGGCGACGCCAAGCGCATGGCGAAGGATGTCGAGCGCGCGCTCGTCGACATCGTCGCGCAATTCGGCGCGCGAACCACCGACGAAGCGATCGCCTTCGTGGCCGAGCTGAAGAAGAGCGGGCGCTATCGGCAAGACGTCTATTGATCGGTCTTCATAGGTTGAAACGACATGCAGATGATCGATTCACGCAACGCGGCGGTCAAAACGACCTGTCCCTATTGCGGCGTCGGCTGCGGCGTGCTGGCGACGCGGGACGGCAAAGGCGGCGCGACGGTGGCCGGCGATCCGGACCATCCGGCGAATTTCGGCCGGCTCTGCTCGAAGGGCTCCGCCCTGCACGAAACGCTCGGGCTCGATGGGCGTTTGTTGCATCCGATGATTCGCAATGGCGGCGAGATGAGGCGAGCCGCATGGGGCGACGCGCTCGATCATGTCGCGAGCGGGTTCCAGCGCGTCATCGATGCGCATGGTCCGGAGGCGGTCGCCTTCTATCTCTCCGGTCAATTGCTGACCGAGGATTATTACGCCGCCAACAAGCTGATCAAGGGCTTCATCGGCTCGCCCCATGTCGACACCAATTCGAGGCTGTGCATGGCCTCGACGGTCGCCGGCCATCGGCGCGCCTTCGGCGCGGACGTCGTGCCGGGATGCTACGAGGATCTGGATCTCGCCGATCTCGTCGTCCTCGTCGGCTCCAACGCCGCCTGGTGTCATCCGGTGCTGTTTCAGCGCATGCTGCGCAACAAGCAGGAGCGCGGCGCGCGGCTCGTCGTCATCGATCCGCGCCGCACCGCGACGGCGGAAGAGGCCGATCTTTTTCTCGCCCTCGCGCCGGGCGGCGATGTCGCGTTGTTTTGCGGGCTGCTCGCTCATTTGTTCAGCAATGGCGCGATCGACGAAGACTATGTGGCGCGCCATACCGAAGGGTTCGAGGATGCACTCGCCGCGGCGAGAGAGATCGCGCCGACGATCGCGGCGACGGCGAAAGCGACCGGCCTGCGCGAGATCGACGTCGCCGATTTCTTCGAGCTCTTCGCTTCGACGCCGCGCGTGGTGACGGCGTTTTCGCAAGGCGTCAACCAATCGGCGCAGGGAACCGACAAGGTCGACGCCATCGTCAATTGCCATCTCGCCACCGGGCGTATCGGCAAGCCCGGCGC
>PQAN01000186.1 GCA_003105285.1 Methylocystaceae bacterium | reverse complement strand
CCCTTCTTGCCGATGACGACGCCGGGACGCGCCGAGTGGATCGTCACGCGGCATTTCTTGTGCGGACGCTCGATGACGATGCGCGACACCGCCGCCTGCTTGAGCTGCTTGGCCACCGCCTCGCGAATGGCGATGTCCTCGTGCAGGAGCTTGGCGTACTCGCCCTTGTTGGCGAACCAGCGCGAATCCCACGTGCGGTTGACGCCGAGGCGCAGCCCGATCGGATTGACCTTCTGACCCATGGTGGCTCCTTTAGGCTTTCGCCGGCGCTTCGACTTCGCGAACGATGATCGTCAGATTCGCGAAGGGCTTTTCGATACGGCTGGACCGGCCGCGCGCCCTGGCGGCGAACCGCTTCATGACGAGCGCCTTGCCGACGAAGGCTTGCGCGACGATGAGATCGTCGACGTCGAGGCCGTGATTGTTCTCCGCATTGGCGATGGCGCTCTCCAAGGTCTTCTTGACCTCGTGAGCGATGCGCTTCCTCGAGAATTCGAGATCGGCGAGCGCCCGGTCGACCTTCTTGCCGCGGATGAGCTGGGCGAGAAGATTGAGCTTTTGCGGCGAGACGCGAATCGTATTGGCGACGGCTTTCGCCTCATTGTCGGCCAGAGCGCGCGGGTTGTTCGGCTTGGACATGTCGATCAGCCCCTCTTCGATTTCTTGTCCGCCGCATGACCGTGGAAGGTCCGAGTCGGAGCGAATTCACCGAATTTGTGGCCGATCATGTCTTCGCTGACCGACACCGGAATATGCTTGTGGCCGTTGTGCACGCCGAAGGTCAGTCCGACGAACTGCGGCAGGATCGTGGAGCGGCGGCTCCAGATCTTGATGACTTCGGAGCGTCCCGAACCGCGCGCGGCGTCCGCCTTCTTGAGCAGATAGCCGTCGACGAACGGGCCTTTCCAGATAGAGCGAGCCATGGATCAGCCCTTCTTCTTGCGAGCGTGCCGCGAGGACACGATGAATTTGTCGGTTTGCTTGTTGGAGCGGGTCTTCTTGCCCTTGGTCGGCTTGCCCCAAGGGGTCACCGGGTGACGGCCGCCGGAGGTGCGGCCTTCGCCGCCGCCGTGCGGATGGTCGACCGGGTTCATCGTCACGCCGCGATTGTGCGGACGCTGACCGAGCCAGCGCGACCGGCCGGCCTTGCCGAGCGAGATGTTCATATGATCCGGATTGGACACCGCGCCGATCGTCGCGAAGCCCTGGCCATGCACGAGGCGCTGCTCGCCCGAGTTCAGACGCAGGATCACATAGCCCTGGTCGCGCCCGACGATCTGCGCGTAATTGCCCGCCGAACGGGCGATCGCGCCGCCCTTGCCGATCTTCACTTCCACATTGTGGACGATCGTGCCGACCGGAATATTGCCGATCGGCATGGCGTTGCCCGGCTTCACGTCGACCTGTTGGCCGGAGACCACCGAGTCGCCGACGGCGAGCCGCTGCGGCGCGAGAATGTAGGACAGTTCGCCGTCCTCATAGCGGATGAGGGCGATGAAGGCCGTACGGTTCGGATCATATTCGATCCGCTCGACCTTGGCCGGCACGTCGAGCTTGCGACGCTTGAAGTCCACGAGTCGATAGGTCTGCTTGTGACCGCCGCCGCGAAAGCGCACGGTGACGCGGCCGAGATTGTTGCGCCCGCCCTTGGAAGTCTTGCCCTCGGTGAGGGTCTTGACGGGCTTGCCCTTGTAGAGATCGCTGCGGTCGACGATGACGAGCTGGCGAAGGCTCGGCGTGACCGGCTTGAATGTCTTCAGCGCCATGGTTCTTGTCCCTCGAGCCTGCCTTTAGAGTCCCGTCGTCACGTCGATCTTATGGCCTTCGGCCAAGGTCACGACGGCTTTCTTCACATCCGACAGCTTGCCGCGCACGCCGCGGAACGCACGCCGCTTGCCCTTGCGGACGAGCGTGTTGACGGCGTCGACCTTCACGTCGAACAAGCCTTCCACCGCCGCTTTGATCTGCGGCTTCGTCGCGGTCTTCGCGACATTGAAGACGACCTTGTTCTGTTCGGACGCGACCGTCGCCTTTTCGGTGATGACCGGCGAGACGATCACGTCGTAATGGCGCACATCCTTGCTCATTTCAGGCGCGCCTCCAGCGCATCGACGGCCGAGCGGGTCAGAACCAGCTTATCGCGGCGCAGAATATCGTAGACATTGATGCCCTCGACCGGCAGCACGTCGATCTTCGGCAGATTGCGGGCGGCGAGCGCGAAATTCTCCTGCGGCGCGGCGCCGTCGATGATGAGCGCGCTGCTCAATCCCGCCTTGTCGAAACCGGCCTTCAGCAGCTTGGTCTTCGGTTCGGCGAGCGAGGCGTTCTCCCAGATCAGGATCGCGCCGTCCTTGGCCTTCGCCGAGAGCGCGTGCTTCAGCGCGAGCTGACGCACCTTCTTCGGCAGATCGTGCTCATGGCTGCGCACCTGCGGACCGAAGGCGCGGCCGCCGCCGCGGAACTGCGGCACGCGCGCCGAGCCGTGACGCGCGCCGCCCGTGCCCTTCTGCTTGTACATCTTTTTGCCGGTGCGGGCGATGTCCGCACGATTCTTGACGGCGTGGGTTCCCGCGCGCCGCTTGGCGAGCTGCCAGCGGATGATGCGGAAGATGAGATCCTGGCGCGGTTCGAGGCCAAAAATCTCGTCCGCGAGCTCGATCGAACCGGCCGCCTGGCCGTCGAACGACGTGACGTCGATCTGCACCACGGCTCAGTCCTCCTTCTTTTCTTCTTGCGCGGCGGAAGCGCCGTCCGCCAGACGGAACTTGCCGGGCTTCGGCGCCTCGGCCGGGAGCGCCCGCTTCACGGCGTCGCGCACGTAGATCCAGCCGCCGGCGTGTCCGGGCACCGAGCCCTCGACCAGCAGCAGGCCGCGTTCGACGTCGGTCCGCACGACGCGCAGATTCTGCGTGGTGACGCGGTCGACGCCCATATGGCCGGCCATTTTCTTGTTCTTGAAGGTCTTGCCGGGGTCCTGACGGCCGCCGGTCGAACCATGCGAACGATGCGACACCGACACGCCGTGAGTGGCGCGCAGGCCGCCGAAGTTCCAGCGCTTCATCGGACCGGCGAAGCCCTTGCCGATCGTCGTGCCCGTCACGTCGACGAACTGGCCGACGACGAAGTGGTCGGCGGTGATCTCGGCGCCGACCGGCAGAAGCTCCGACTCGTCGACGCGGAATTCCGCGAGCTTCAGCTTCGGCTCGACCTTGGCGACGGCGAAACGGCCGCGCTCCGCCTTGGAGACGTTCTTCACCTTGGCGCGGCCGATCCCGAGCTGCACGGCGGTATAACCGTTCTGCTCCTTGGTCCGCTGCGCGACGACTTGGCAGCCGTCGAGCTTCAAGACCGTGACCGGCACATGCTCGCCCGCATCGGTGAAGACGCGGGTCATTCCGACCTTTTGCGCGATGACGCCAGACCGCATGATCTAATCCTTCGCAAGGCGCATCGCTCGATTATGGCGAGAGGCGCCCGGTTCCTTATTTCATTCTCAGAGCTTGATCTCGACGTCGACGCCGGCGGCGAGGTCGAGCTTCATCAGCGCGTCCACCGTCTGCGGCGTCGGATCGACGATATCGAGCACGCGCTTGTGAGTTCTGATCTCGAACTGCTCGCGCGACTTCTTGTCGATATGCGGCGAACGGTTCACCGTGAACTTCTCGATCTTCGTCGGCAGCGGAATCGGCCCCCGCACCTGAGCGCCCGTGCGCTTGGCGGTGGAGACGATCTCCTTCGTCGAGGTGTCGAGAATCCGGTGATCGAACGCCTTGAGGCGAATCCGGATGTTTTGCCCGTTCATTGTCTCTTCCTCTTGGACCGCGAGCCGTGACGCTCGCTCTGGATTGCGAACCGTCCCGGCTCGCAATCCCGTATCATTGGGGCGAGGCCCAAAGCCTCGCGGTCCAGATTCTCTT
>PQAN01000185.1 GCA_003105285.1 Methylocystaceae bacterium | reverse complement strand
CGTGCGTTTGCGCGCTATTCTGCTTCAGACTGGCTTGTATACGCGAGAGTATACAACATGATGTTGTTCAACGAAGCGCGCGTATCCGAAGGCATGCTCGGCCACGGCTCGCGCCCTGAATGCCATTTTTTTTCTTAGACAAGGAGATTCCGCCAATTCTGCGATCAGCCTCGCGTGCTCGTCTAGGTCGAACGGATCGATGACATATCCATTCGCAATTCCGCCGTCGGAGTCGAGCACCGCCTCTTTCGATCCGTCCTGGTTGCCGACGATGATGGGTGTTCCACAGCTCATCGCCTCAAGCGGGGTCAACGGAATTCCTTCGCCTCGCCCTTCCCCTCGATCGCTGACGAGCGAAAAGAGGCTCGCGCTGCGATAGACGTCCGGCAGATCTTCTTCGCTGATTGACCCCGGGAAAGTCACGCTATCCGCAAGTCCGAGCCGCTCAACAAGTTGCTCAAGCCGTGGGCGATCGTCGCCGTGACCTGCGATCACAAGACGGATGTCGGAGTTACGTCGCCGCGCCCGCGCAATCGCTTCTATCAGTCTGTCGTAGCCTTTGTGAGCCGCGCGCTTGGCAAGCCGCCCGAGACTCAAGACGACAAATCCTTGGCGCTTATCCGGCAAGCCATACTTGCTAAGAATCTCTGGCGCGCATTCACCGGGCACGAATCGTTCCAGGTCCACGCAGTCCCAGATGACGTCTGGCTCGCTCGTCGTCATTCCGGCACCGAAAACGTAGTCTCCCGTCGAATGACAATCTGCGATGACCCGGTCTATCGCCCGCATCGCTCTGAGCCGGCGTTCGGACAGGCTCGACCAGACTTCGAGACCATACACATTTAGAAAGGTCCGCGCTCCGCACATGCGGTTCAGATGCACGGCCAGCGGGCCGAGATTGACATGCGCTATGTGGATCGCGTCCGGCCGTGCTGCGACAGCATGCGCCAATGCACGCAGACTCAGCTTCGCTTTGTCCAGAAAGCCGCCGTTTCGACCGTGCCAAGCGAGTTCGAACGGTGATTCGAACGCATGTGTGTCTGGGCCGAGCAGCGACAACGCTTCGACGTTTGAGGCACCGTACAGGCTTCGGAGCGCCGAGATCTGGTAACGGCAATAGCGGCTAATCCCGCCTTTGTCGAAACAACCCGTTGTTATGTACAGAATCTTCATTCGCTATCCCCTTAGAGCTCGTCCGGGAAGATATTGAATCGGCTGAATTGTTTGTGATTCAAGGGAGGTGGCCTGATTCTTGAGGAGGTCGCCGATGTGGACCAACGACAATCGCGATCGCTACGACCGCAGCAAGTTTCGCTATCCGAGCGATTTGACAGATGAGGAATAGGCGCATGTCGAACCCCTCATTCCGCCCGCTAGCTGTTTAGTCCCGGCATCTGGTGGAGCGGATCGAGTATGAATCTGTCGGGCTCTTTCGTCCAGAGCTTGCAGATGAACTCGTAAGGCGTGAGGCCTTTGAGCGTCTTCAGTCTGCGGGCGAAATTGTATGCGGTGACGAAGTCTGCGAGATGCGTTCGCAGCTCGACATGGGTCGCGTAGAAATAGCGCTTTACGGTTGCGTCCTTGATCGTACGGTTCATGCGCTCGACCCGCCCATTGGTCCAGGGATGCTTGGGCTTGGTCAGGCGATGATCGACATCGGCTTGGGCGCAGGCGTATTCAAAAGCATGCGCCCTGAATGGTTTTCCGTCGGCGAGCATCTGCCTGATTTCTTTTGGGGTCCAAGTTCCGCCTGCCGGATCGGTGAAATGAATTCCGTTGTCGGTGAGCACCGTGTGGATTTTGTAGGGCACGGCTTTGATCAGCGCGAAAAGGAAGTCTGCGGCGGTTTGTGTTGTGGCTTTCTCATGCAGTTCGACGAAGGCGAACTTAGACGTTCGGTCGATCGCCACGAACATATAGAGTTTGCCTTCCGCCGTTCGGACCTCGGCAATATCGATATGAAAATAGCCGATCGGATAGACTTTGAACCTTCGCTTGGCGGAGACCTCACCGTCGATCTTTGGCAGCTGTGAAATGCCGTGCCGTTGAAGGCAGCGATGCAAAGACGAACGCGTCAGATGCGGGATCGTCGCCTGTAACGCGTAGAGGCAGTCATCGAGCGGCAGCAGGGTGTGACGGCGGAAGGCGACGACGATCGCCTCTTCCTCGATCGTCAGAACGGTTGATTTCGGTGCCTTGGGTCCTGTTCGCTCGTCGCAAACCGAAGTGCGCTTCTTCCATTTGGCGATCGTCTTCTGGTTGACGCCATACCGCTTGGCGAGGGCTCTCAGGCTCTCTTGACTATGTTGTATCGCTCGACGCACCGCCTCTGTCGTGCGGGCGCTCCCGTGCAGAATCTGGCCCATAGCGCATCCTTCCAATCGCTGGAGAAGATTGCACCATCAAACCCTGGGATCAAACAGCTAGCTAAGCGCCGGGGCAACAAGCGCACAGTGAAACTGCGCGAGGTCGTCAACGGCTTGCTCTACGTGCTGAGCACCAGCTGCCAATGGCGGGCGATCCCCAAGGATCTGCCGCCGCGCTCCACGGTATTTGACTATTTCGACCTTTGGGACTGGGACGAAACGCTCGATCGCCTCAACGAGGCGCTTTACGTCAAGTGCCGCGAAAAGGCCGCGCACAAAGCGTCTCCGACCGCCGCCATCATCGACAGCCAGAGCGCCAAGAGCGCGGAAAAAGGGGGCCGGAGATCGACCTTCCGGGCTACGATGCAGGCAAAAAGATCGAGGGTAAGAAGCGCCACATCCTCGTCGACACACGGGGTCACTTGATGCACGCCAACGTCCATGCCGCCGACGTGCAGGACCGCGACGGTGGCGCGCTTGTGATGGCGACTCTGTTCGGCGTCTTTCCGTTCCTGCTGAAGCTCTATGCCGGCGGCGGTTACCAAGGATTACAGTTTCGCGGCGCCGTGAAAAAGGTTCTGGCAAATGTGAACGTCGAGATCGTCAAACGCTCGGACTAGGCCAAAGGCTTCGTCGTCCTACCCAAGCGTTGGATCGTCGAGCGAACCTTCGCCTGGCTCGGCCGATGCCGCCGCCTCGCCAAGGATTGGGAATGCCTGAACCGTAAAGCGCTCGCTTTTCTGCGCCTCGCCTCCATCCGCCTCATGCGTTCGAAAGCTCTCCAATCAATGAGATTGTTTCCGGACGGACTCTGACGGTTCGGCCTCTTCGTCGCGATATCTGTTTCGCTCGACTCGCGCTGGACTGCCCGATGCGATGGAATTTGCGGGTATGTCGGCTGTTACGGTTGAGAAAGGCCGCACGAAAGTATCGTCACCGATCGTATTGCCGATGACGATGCTGTTCATGCCCAACCACACATTAGCGGCGACAGCGACCGGGGTGCGAATGCGTTCGAGCTGAGGCGCGATAGCTGGGATCGGACCGAGCCTGCTCGAATAAAGCGAATTGGAAAGCGAGTAAATGAGGCATCCCGCTCCTCCGACAAAGCTGTCGCCAATGCTGACGCCCCCATGTCCCTGTATCACGCTCCCAATTGCGATGTGACACCTGCTTCCGATAACAACCTCTCCAGGGCGGGCGATGCAGTCAGGATTCTCGACTATCTTGAGCCGCTCCGTCTCATTTGCCGCGCCCGCCAGGATAATGACGTTGCGATCAATCCACACCCAGTCACCGACCGACACGAATTGCGGATTCTCGATCGCGACGCCAGGCGCTACAAAAAGATTGGAGCCACAGCTCTTCAATCGTCGTTTGTAGTAGGCGCGGCGCAAGACTATTCCCATAGGCCCACTCACGTGCCGGATCAGGTCTTCCACGAGGTAGAATACGAGTCGAATTAGGAGGCGCCGTCTTTGTGCCGGCTGCTCCGGTGTAGAATCTTTGGTCTGCTTGCTCAGAGGCTGACCGAAATTGTTATTGAGTGATTTCAGCAGGTTGTGATTCCTTCGGATTTGCGAGATTCAAGG
>PQAN01000184.1 GCA_003105285.1 Methylocystaceae bacterium | reverse complement strand
AGCGCCTGCCGGGGCAGCAGCGGCCCCAGGAAGGCGCCGTCCGCATTGTTGACGCCCGAGGCGCCTTCGGGAAGATCGGCCAATAGGTCGGTCGCCTTCAACGCGCCGCGCTCGAAGGCCAGCGCATAGACGAAGGGCTTCAGCGTGGAGCCGGGCGAGCGCGGCACGCGCGTGAAATCGAACGCGCCGTCGCGCTTGTCGTGATAATCGGCCGAGCCGATGTCGGCGAGCACGGCGCCCGAGCCGCGCTCGACGACCATGACGGCGACCTGCCGCGCGCCGGCGGAGCGCCAAGTCGAAAGATAACGCCGCGCGAGGCCGGCGACCTTCTCCTGCAGGGCGAGGTCGACCGTCGCGTGAATGCGCGGATCGTGCCTGGAGGCGGGTTCGATTCGCCCCTCGCGCACGAGCGTCTCGTAACGCAAGGCGACATGCAGCGCGCCCGGGCGGCGCGGCGCGCTCTGGACGCCGAGCGCCGCGAGTTGTCGCTCGGCGAGCGAGGCCTGCGCAGCGTCGACGATAGTTTCGCGCCGCAAATAAGCGAGCGCGCGCGCGCCGCGCGCTTTTGCGAGGGCGAGACCGCGCTCGCGCGAGACATTCATGCGTCCCGGCGATTGCGGAACGGCGGCGAGCAGGGCGATCTCCGCGAGCGAGAGGTCTTCGACCGGCTTGTCGAAATAAAAGCGCGCGGCGTGCGCCACGCCATGGCTGCCGTTGCCGTAGGGGGCGAGGCGGAGATAATGGGCGAGCACGGCCTCATGGCCGTGGCGCGCGACGAGCGCGATCGCCGTCGCCGCCTCCATGAATTTGCTCCAGAGGGTGCGCGGGGCGGGATTCTGCATGCGCGCCACTTGCATGGCGATCGTCGAGGCGCCGGAGCGATGGCCTCGCCCGAGCAGATTGTTCCACGCCGCGCGCAGAACYGCGCCCGGATCGACGCCCGGATGCTCGAAAAAGCGGCGATCCTCGAGCGCGAGCGTCGCGCGCACGACGCGCTCGGGCRGCGCCGKGAGCGGCCARTAGCCATAGTCGACRCGYGCCGCGTCGCGCGCGCCGACTTGCGTGAGGAAGGCGCCGTTGCGGTCATGGACGATCGGCGTCGCGCGCGGCGCGACGAGTTCGGCGCGGGAGAAGGCGGCGCGGATGACGAGCGCCGAGGGGATGATCGCCGCGAGGAGGAGCGAGAGAGCGAGGATGATTCGCGAATGCTTCGACAGCGCGAAAGAACGCGCGCGAAGGTCGGGTATCCTCCTTCTCCTGCTCGCGGGAGAAGGTGTCGCGCGAATGCGCGACGGATGAGGGCCCGGCGAGCCCTCATCCGGCTCGCTGCGTTCGCCACCTTCTCCCGCGCGCGGGAGAAGGGACGCGCGCCCGTCGGCTCGTCTCACCTCGCGATCTCCACGCGCCGCCCGGCGCTGACGCCCTGCAGGCCCTTCTTATACATCGTCTCGACGACGCCCGGCGGCTCGGTGAAGGCGCCGGCGATCTGCGCCCGCGCGCGGAAGGCGAAGCGGTAGTTGCCCTTCGGCAGAACGTCGTAAGCGTAGAATACGCGATCATCGCCGAAGGAGACGCTCGTCGGCGCCAAGGTCGGCGCGCTCGACGGTTGCGCCTCGGCGGGCGAGGTGGCGAGATTGGGATTGAGCGGCTCGAAGCCCGCCGGCAGAGGCAATGAGATCGCGACATGCGTGCGGTCTTCGGGATTGACGAGTTCCGCCGTCTCCTCGATCACATCGCCGGCCGACAGCTTCGTCACGCCATCCTCGCCCGCCGAGAGCTTTTCGAGCGGCGCGTCGGCGCGCTTGACGCGCAGGATATCGCGCGTCAGCGCGAAACCTTCGCTCACCGGTCGCGCTTTCGCGCCGCTCTCGACGGGCTCGTAGCGCGTCTCGACGAGCGCGACGAGCGGCGCGGCTCCCTTATTGGCGATGGCGAGGGCGGACGGCTCGTCGATCGCCTTGCGCACGACTGGACTATTGGCGTCGATGACGATTGCGACCGGCGCGCCGCTTTCCTGCGTGAGCGTCGCCTCCAGCGGCGACTGCGGACGTTTCCATCCTTCCGCCAGCGCGTCGATCGCGGCGGCGGTGGCGTTGGTCGTTCCCCAGCCGTCGCCTTCGCCGAGCCGCAGCAGCGCGTCGCGCAATATGCTCGCACGCGGATCGGTCGGCGCGGCGAGCGCCGTGGCGCGAACCATTTCCGCGAGGGCGCGCGTCTCCGACGGCAGGATGATCGGATTGCCGTGATCCGCCGCCTGTCCGGCGTAATATTGATTGCCGTTGCGCGACAGGATTTTCACACGGCTCCATAGAGCGTCGAGCAGCGCGTCGACGGTTTTCGTGTCGGTGGTCGAGAGCCGCGCCGCCGCGCGCGTCAGCCCCGCGACGCTGGCGTTCGGCAGGAAGTCGGCGTGACGCGACAATTCCGCGACGTAAGACTCGTCGAGCTTGCCGCCGTCGGCGAGCGCCGTCAGCGCCTCGACGCGCTCGCGCAATTCCTCGCCTGTCAGCAGACGCGCATAATCCGAGCGCAGCGACAGTTTGAGCACATTGGCGAGACGCTCGGCGAGCGTCTTGTCGACCGGCTCGCCGGCGCGTTCGGCGCTCGCGAGGAAGGAATAGGCCCAGGCGGTCAGCGAAACATTGCCGCGCGCGCGCGGCCAGAAGGCCACGAGCCCGTCGGAATCGACGGATTGATCGATGGCGCGGATGGTGTTGCGCACATCGCCGGAGATGCGGCCCTCGAGGCCGGACGCCGAAAGGATCGGTGCGAAGGCCTTGAGCGCCAGCGCCGAGCGCGCGAGCGCCAGACGCTGCTCGGTGCAGCCGTAGGGATATTCGATGAGCGCGTTCAATCCCGCGACGAGCTTGACGAGCGAAGGATCGCCGGCGAGCGTGACGTCGCGGTGGAACGATCCGGGCCGCGCGTCCGTCGTGCCCGTCAGCGTCTTGGTCTGGCCCGGCGCGATCTCGACGATCTCATAGCGGCGCACCGGCAGCCGGTCGGGCCGGATCGGCAGATCGATCTCCACCGCATCGCGCGCATGGTCGGCGTCGCGCTCCAGCTTGAAGCGCAGCTTTACATTTTCCGCGCCCGGTTTCGGCTCGGGAACGCCGGCGCTCACATCGATGCGCGCCGGCTTGTTCGCGATCCAGGAGAAGCTCTGCGCTCCCGAGCTCGCGAGCGTCAGCCCGTCGGCGGCGATCGTCGCCTTGCCGCCGCCGCCCGGTCCCTCGACGACTCTCGCGATGAGTCCGACGTCCAGCGCATCACCCGGCCGCACGAAACGCGGCAGCACGGGCTGCGCGACGAGCTCCTGACGGATGAACATCTCGCCGGTCGCATAGCCGAACCGATCCGCGCTGCTCACCGCCTTGGCGCGCAGCTTGAAGACGGTGAGCGAATCGGGAAGCTTCACCTTGATCTTGGCGATCCCGTCCGCGCCCACTTTCACGCTCGGCAGATAGATCGGCACGGGCGTGAAATTCTTGCGCACCGACACGTTCGTTTCCGCGCCCCATTCCTCGAGGCCGGCGTCGCCGCCCGGAATTTCCTCGAGCGGAATCTTGCCGAAGGCGAGGTTGCGCGTGTCGCGCGCGGCGAGCTTCGTCTCGCGCTCGACGATGAAATCGGGCAGCGGATCGAGCGGGCGTTCTTTCGCGAGCGAAAGCACCGCCTGATCGACCATCCAGAAGGTCGCCTCGCCCGCGAGCGGCTTGCCGAGATCGTCGGCGAGCCGCAGGGTCACTTCCACCTCCTGGCCGGGGCGCGCCTTGCTCGGATAATCGAGCTTCGCCGTGACGATATTCTTGACCGGCGTCACCTCGATCCATTTCGTCGCGGCGACGGTGACGGGCTTGCCTTGGTCGAAGCTCGCCGCCGGGGCCGGCGCGCTGTCCTTCAAGCGGCCGCGCATGATGAGAAAATGCACGGCGAGCTTCGGCGTCTGCTCTTTCTTCAAGGTCAGGGAATAACGGCCGAAGCCATTGGCGATGTCGACGAATTCATAGTCGAACACGCCGCTCGGCTGCTCGACGACGGCGAGCGCGCGCGCGTTCTGGAACGGCGACTGGATGACGAGCGTCGCTGTTTCGCCCGGCGCGTAGGCCTGTTTGTCGGTCGTGATCGTCGCCGTCGAAGCTGGCGGACGCTGGAATGTGACCGGCGTGTCGCCGCCGACGAAGAAATCGACGCTCACCTGCTGGCGCCGGCCGATGCGGTCGTATGCTTCGATCTGCACGACATAGACGCCGGCTTCGCGCGCCTCGAGGTCGATCTTCTGAGCCTCTTTCGCGCTCGTCAGCTTGCGCTCGAGCAATGTCTCCTCGAGCACTTGCGTCACATATTTCGCCGCGCCTTGCGCGAAGTCGGAAGCTTGCAGCGTCGACACCCAATTGCGCTTGATGAAGCGCAGCGTGACCGGCAGGCCCGAGATCGCCTCGCCCTTGCCGTCGAGCGCCAGAAACTCCGGCGCGATGGCGCCGGGCTTTTCGACATAGCGCGGAACCTTCACGCCGAGGACGAAAGGCGGCACGGCGATGATGTTCTGCACATTGCGCACCTCGATTCCGTCGTCGCCGGTGACGGTCGCCTCGATCGAATAGCGGCGCGGCTGCGCGGTCGGCTCGATCGTCGTATCGAAGCTCATGCGCGAGGCGCCGCCCGCATCCGTGCGCGCGTCGCGCTCCAGCACGGGCGAGGATTTGAACTTGCCTTCGCCGGAAAAGCGCGCGTCGGTCGAGAACAGAAAGCCCTCGCGTCCCGGCGGCTGGAACACATGCGGAAATTGCACGGCGCGCCATTTGACGGGCCGTTCGGCGACGAGGCCGCCGGCGAAATAGCGGGCGATGAGATCGACATTGAACTCGCCGTCGAGCGGAACGATCTGCGGCGCATTGAGCACGACTTCGAAAGTCGGCAGACGATAGGCCTCCTTCTTGAAGGGGAACTGACCGCAGGAGGCGTCTTCCTCCTGCCGAGCCTGCTGCGCGTCCTCCTGGCCTTCGCCGCGGTCGGCCTGTTCGTCGGCGCTCGACTCGTCCTTCGGCGCCTCTTTCTTCGGCTTCGGGCCCGCCGGCTCGAATTTCACCGAATAGTCGCCGGTCGCCGGCGTCTGCGCGTCGAATTTGTGATAGAAGCTCCCGGCCGCGTCGAGCTTCACCGGAATGCGCCATTCCTGATTGCTCGGGCCGGAAACGACGAGCGTCCCGCCGGCCTTGGCGACGCCGAGCGCCCCGCCGCGATAGGAGCGCACGAATCCCTTGATGTGAACCGGCTCCTCCGGCCGGTAGATCGGCCGCTCGGTGAAGACGTGGCAGAGCGTGCGCGGCTTTTCCCGGCGCGGCTCATCGGGGCTCGTCGTCCAGGAGAGCCAGGCGTCGTCGGGCTTCGTCCAATTCTCTTTCGAATATTCGGACGGCGCGTCGTAAGCGTCGACGACGAGCGTATCGAGACCCTTGCTCACGACGACGCGTCGCAGATCGGACTCGGCGCGCTTTCCCGGATCATAGGTGAAGAAGCCGGAAGCGTCGGTCGTCCCGCGCGCCAGCGTGATGAATTTCTCGTCCTTGACGCCCTCGAGCCGGATCTCCGCGCCGCTCACTGCTTGCGCGGTCGAGAGTGAGGTCACGGCGAAGCGCACGCGCGTCTGCTCTTCGATCGCGCTCAAAGTGAGGTCGGTGATCTGCACGCGCAGCCAGCGGCGCTTGTCGTCGTCGACGGCGCGCAGGCCGACGATGTAGGTTCCGGGCTGTCCCGGACCGGCGATCTTGGCGAATTCGCTCGCGAGATCGAGGCCGAATTTGGCGTCCGCGCCATTGCGGCGGATCGGAAGGTCGACGAGCTTGGAGACGGCGGGCGAGCCGAGCGTCTTGATGCGCTCGGCGATGGCGCTCGCCTCCGGCTCCTCGGTCTCGCTCCAATGCGCCGGCTCATTGCCCGGCAACGGCGGGGCGGCGGCGTCCCGCGTCTCCACGCCGCTCTTTGGAAAGGGCCAGAAATCGCGCGATAGCGGATCGACGGCGTGAATGCGGATGTCGGCGCGGTCATAGCCGCGTCCGCGCAGCGGCAGAAGCTGCGGACCGAAACGTTCGACGAGGCCGGACGTCGCGTCCCAGGCGAGCGCGGGCTTGTCGCGATCGAAAGCGAAGCGCTGCGAAAAGCGCGCGGCCAGCGGCCGCTTGCGCGCATCGCGCAGAGCGCCCGGCGCGACGCTGAGCTCATAGACGCGGTCGGAGAGGAACTTGCCGTAGATATGCAGCCGCTTGCGATCGATTTCGACCGAGAGATCGTCGACCGGCGGCGAAATGCGCAAGGCTTCGCGAGCGCGCAAGATGTCGAGTTCGTCCGGCTGTTCCGAGAAGGTCAGGGTGAGGCGGCGGCGATTGGCCGGCTGATAGGCCGGCGCGGCGGGAGATTCGTCTTCTCCTTCGGATGACGATGAGGAGGGTGAGAGCGAATAGCTGAACGCGCAGCGCAGCACGTCCTCGAGCTTGTTGTCGCTCCAGCCGCGCCCGCAACTCGCTTCCGTGACCGCGAAGGGAGCGGCGGTGCGCACGCGCAATTCGAAGGTCTCGTCGTCGAGGCCCGGCTCGTCGGCGAGCTTCAAACGCAATATGGCGACGCGGCCGTCGCGAAGGGCTTCGCGCAGGCGGACCACATAGGTCTGCTCCGCGCCGCGCTCGGCGCGCTCCAACGGGCGTATGTCGTAGTCGGCCGCCGTCAGCGTCTGGCCGCCTTGCGGAGAAATTCCCGGCGCCGGACGCAATTCGATCGAGACGAGACGCGACAGCGCTGCGACGTCGACGGGCTCGGGGAAGGTCAAGGAGATCTGATCGAGATCCGCGATCGGATCGGCGCTCTCCGTCGGCGCGGTGGAGGACGGCGTCGGCAACAAAGCGACGAGGCGGGTCGTGGCGCTCGTCGCCTTCACGCTCACGCGTTGCAGCGGCTTCCAGGGTTCGGCGGGACGGAACTGCAGCGCGCGCGGGCCGATCCACCGCCACTCGCCGGCGGGCTCGGGAGAGAGCGTGACGAATTTCTCATGCGCGTCTTCGGGTCCGCCGGCCTTCGGTCCGCTGTCGCTGTCGAAGAAGATCGTGATCGGATCGAAACTGCGCAGGAATTTTTCCGGCACGACGCGCGCGCCGTCGGCGCGCCGCAATTGATCGAACGCCGTCTGCGGCTCCGCATGCGACGGCAGCGAAACGAAGAGAAGGAAAAACGCCAGGAGAAGTCGCTTCATTGCCGCGCCTCGAAATTCTGATCCTACAATTTGAACCATTCCCTCGTCCTGAGGAGTTCGCGAAGCGAGCGTCTCGAAGGACGCGGGACGACACGAAGTTCTGCGATGAGCCCTCGCCCGTCGAGACGCGAGCCTTGCCCGTTCCTCGGAGTGAGGGCGACTGAGAAAGACGCCGCTTTCGAAAGTCGGACTCATCGGATCTTGCTCGCCTTCGACTTGGCCTTCTCGGCAAACTCCGCCACCACCTCCGGCGGCGGGCCGGCCGGCGGCGGCGCGAGACCGACGACGGCGAGCCGCACGACGCTCAGCGGCGCGTCGACGGGGGCGCGCGCTTCGGCGAAATAG
>PQAN01000183.1 GCA_003105285.1 Methylocystaceae bacterium | reverse complement strand
CGTGCGGCCGGGAGCCGGCTTCTCCGGCAAGGCGGATCCGGCGGCCATCGCCAAATATACGGAACAGGCGGCGCGCCAGAGCTCCGTCGACTTCGTGCTCAACATCATTCCCGACAGCGTCTTCGGCGCCTTCGCCAAGGGCGACATCTTGCAGGTTCTGCTGTTCGCCGTTTTGTTCGGCTTCGCGCTGATGGCGCTCGGCGAGCGCGGCCGCACGATCCGCTCCTTCGTCGACGACGCCGGCCACGCCATCTTCGGCGTCATCGCCATCGTGATGAAGGCCGCCCCGCTCGGCGCCTTCGGCGCGATGGCCTTCACCGTCGGCAAATATGGCTCGCAGTCGCTCGTGAGCCTCGCCTGGCTCATCGGCTCCTTCTATCTCACGGCGATCCTGTTCGTCGTCGGCGTGCTCGGGATGATCGCCTGGGCGGCGGGCTTCAACATTCTGCGCTTCCTCGCCTATATCAAGGACGAGTTGCTGATCGTGCTCGGCACGTCGTCGTCCGAGAGCGCGCTGCCGCAATTGATGGAGAAGCTCGAGAGGCTCGGCTGCTCGAAATCGGTCGTCGGCCTCGTCGTGCCGACCGGCTATTCCTTCAATCTCGACGGCACCAATATCTATATGACCTTGGCGACGATGTTCATCGCCCAGGCGCTCGGCGTCGAGCTGAGCCTCACGCAACAAATGACGATCCTCGCCGTCGCCATGCTGACGTCGAAAGGCGCCTCCGGCATCACCGGGGCGGGCTTCGTGACGCTCGCCGCCACTCTCACTTCCGTCGATCCACGCTTGACGCCAGGCATGGCGCTGGTGCTCGGCATCGACAAATTCATGAGCGAGTGCCGCGCTCTGACCAATATCTGCGGCAATGGCGTCGCGACCGTCGTCGTCTCCTGGTGGGAGGGCGAGCTCGACCGCGCCAAGCTCGAGGCGGGACTGGCGAAGGAGGTCGACCCGAGCGACGTCGAGACGGCCGTGACGACGGACTGAGTTTTTCCGCGGTGGAATAGTCAGAGCTATTCGTCGGTAGACAGAGCTATTTGTCGATCTTTTTCGGGATTAGCTTAGATTTCACGGGGTCCTGCGGGACTCCTATGGCGGTCACGGGTCGGGCGCGTCGACCCGCCAGTGGCGCTGGTAGAAGCGGCAGAGGGCCGACTTGCTCGGGGCGCGGAAGCCGAACTCGGCGACGCAGGCGGCGAGGATGTCCTTTTGCGTCATCTTTCCGCGCCGGGCCGCGAGGAAGGCGCTGATTTCCGGGTCGGCGTCGATCGGCGAGGCCGGCCTCGCCAGCAGACGGCGTTTGGCCGACCGGCCGCGCGGCTCGAGTTCCGCCAGTCGGCGGCGGGCCGACAGCAGATCGGCGTATTCCGCAAGCGGAATAGTCACCACTTCGACGCTTTCGACCGTCGCAGGCCAAGAGGAAGGGCGCCTTCCGGGTCGCTCGTTCGAGCCATCGTCAAACCCCGTTCAATCCGGCTTCGAATGGCCTTCGAAACCCGCTGGGTAGCGTTTGCGCCTTGACGGCGCCCCCCATACAGACCGAAGGTTTGCCCCGCCGTAGGGCAAACACCTTACTCACCCGACGTCGATATCGTGAAGCGCGCCGTCGCGGCCGCTGCGGACGCGCCGATCGACCGCCGCCATCATCTGCCGTTGAAGCGACGCCACGTTCTGGATGCCGTGGAAGTTCATCTGCCCCACGTGCATGTGAACGTCGTTCCGGCTGGACGTCTTTTTCGGCGTCGCGCCGCCGCCGCCCGCGCCCGTCGAGCCGCCGACGCCACGCGCGCCGGACAAGCGCGGTTCGATCTTGACGACGATCGGCGCGCCGAGGATTTGCTGTAGCCGGCTTCGGATGGCTTGCGCTTCCGCGTCGACCTTGCCGCCTTGCGCGGCGATGGCTCCCGCGTAGGAGTCTATGACCTTGCGCGCCTCCGGCGCGAGATCGGCGCGTTGAAAGATCGCCACCATCTCGTCGAGGAGCTTCTGCGCCTTCTGGCGCGCTTCCTCGCTGTTCGGGAAGAGCTCGCGCGTGCTCATCGCGACGTCGAACGCCTTGACCTTTCCGATTAGCCCTTCGACCAGCTTCGGGTTGGCCCGACCGAACGCGCCGCGCAGGCCTTCCTTCCGCACCTTGGGCGTTTCGGGCGGCGTCTCTTTGGCGACTTCCACCCGTTTCTCCAAATAGGAGATTTGCGCTTCGAGCCGACGCAGCTCGGCGACCATCGCCGTCGTGTCGGCCAAGCTCCCCGACCCGGCCGCGCGGGCGCTCGAAAGATGGACCGAGACCTTGTCCCGCTTGAAGCGCGCCGCCTCCAATTCCTGCCGTTCCGCCGCGCGCTGCTTGGCGATGCGCGCAACAAGAGTGGGGTCCGACGCGAGCCGCTCGCTTTCCTCAGCCGTCAGCTGGTCGTTGACGCCTTTCTTGGCGATGGCGTCGGCCTGCGCTGCCCCATCCATGCGTTGGCTGGCCGCGATCAACTTGTCCGCGACGTGATCGATCCACGGCAAGACCGGCTTCGCCGTTTCCGCGCCGATGTGCAACAAAGCCTGATAGGCCCGCTCGAGCTTCTTGATCGTCGTGTTGAGGTCGATGTCGAGCGCCTTCTTCATCGAATTTTCCCAAGCCCCGCTGGCCAGATAGTCGCGCAGGCGCTTCAGCTCGGGCAATGCCTTCTTGAACAGAAGAATTTCGTCGAACCATTCCTGACCGCCGACGCCCTTCGCGACGCGGACCGCATCCTTGCTCTTTTCTAAACGCTCGAGGAAATCGATCATCGTGCCAAGAGCGTCCTTCTGCATCCCACGCTCGAGCTGCTTCGCCGTGAGGCCGAGCGTCTTGAACGCGTCCTGAGCATCATCCTTCAAGCTCGTCGCCGTGCGCAGGCGCGACGCGAACTGACCGAAGAAGCGCGATGCGACCTCGTCTTGCATGCCGACGGAACGCAGGGCTGTCATGGACGAGAGCGACTCGTCGTAAGAAACGCCCGCCGTCTCGGCGCCGGCTGACGTGCGCTGCCACATTTTCGCGATATCCCTTTCCGCCGCAGCGGAAACGTCGCCAAGGCCATTGACCTTGTCGGCGAATTTTTCGAGCGCGGGAATCGTCCAGCCTGTTTGCGCCTTGACCTCTGTCAGCATTTGCGCCGCCTCACGCGCGCCGATGTCCCACGCGGTCGAGACCTTCGCGCCGAGCATCGCAAACCCCTCGAGGTCCTTGTAAGCGACGTTGCCCTGTCCGCCCTGCGCGAAGATTTCCGCCGCCTGCGAATAGGACATGCCGAGGCCGCGCGAGACTTTGCCGATTTTCTTTTCGAGATCAGCCCATGTCACGCCCTGGTCGAGATCGACTTTCTTGAGCACGCCGGCCATCGCCTTGTTTCGATCGATGGCTTCCTTCGTCGCGAATGCGCCAGTGGCGGCGAGCGCCGCCGCTGTCCCTCCGATCGCCGCGCCGGCGACGACGGCGCCGCCTGCGCCGATCAGATAGCCGTTCGGCGAAATCCGCGACGCGGCCTCTTGCAACGCATCGCGACGCGCGCTCTTGCCCTTGCGGCCGACGGCGAGGCCCGCCGCGCCGGCAACCACCGCGCCGCCGCCCATGCCGCCGCCGTGACGGCCCATGCCGGCGATCATTGAAGCGGAGACGAGCTTCTTTTGAGACATCGCCAGCGCGATGTTGGACTTGGTGAGCTGGTCGACCTTTCGCCGCGTGGCGTCGATCTCGCTTCCATGGCCGATCTTCGCCATGGCCGAGGCGGTCTTGCCGGCGGCGGCCGAGGTCTTTTCGAGTGCGCCGCCGAGCTTGGCGGAGGCCGCGAACGCCTTGCCGAGTTCGCCCGCGAATTTTCCCGTTGCCGCACCGCCGATCTTGTTGGCGGCCGAGCCGAGTCCGGCCAAGTCCTTAGCCGCGATCTTCGCTTCCTTCGAAACGAGATTTATGAGTTTTAGCCTGACGGCGACGTCGAGATCGGCCATTTCGAAATTCTCCCTTGCGCCCGCGCGATTGCGCTTGGACCGCTCACGAACGCGTCACTTGCGACATTGCATCCGCGAAAGACAACGTCATGCCGACCGCCTTTGACTTCGCGACCAATTCAGCCGCTTTCGCGGCGAGCTGCGACGCTTCTTGCATAGTCGCTCCCATAGTCGAGAGGCCGCTCGAAGAGGCGTGAAGGGCCGAAAGAGTCGACGCGCTCGATGTGCGTTCTCTCGCTTGCACACGATCCATTGCGTCGGCAATCGACAATGACAGGTCTGCCGACTTTGCCTCGGCCACCATCCTCGTGGCCTTCGACGCCAAAACCTGCGCGAAATCCGCCGCCGCGCGGTCATCGTCGGCGCCGGCGGCTGCAAGAGTGGATGCGCCGGAGACGTTCCCTGCGCGGTCCGTCGCTTGCACGAGCGCCATTGCGTCGGCAATCGACAATGATAGCCCTACCGCAGCTCTTTCCGCCATCAGCTCTCTGGCGCGATCGGCCAACAACTGCGCCGCGCCGATGGAATAGCTCGTCTCCGCCGCATTTTGATGCGCAACGGCCGGCCGGCAGCTCGTGGCCGAGAACTCGCCGTCCGACAATCCGAGTTGAGCCGTCAGCCGTAGATCAAATTCTTTGTCAGCCTCGCTGCGTCGCTCGACCATTCGACAAGAGCTTCCAGCCGTCCCGACTCGATGCGAAGCTTGCCAATTGCGCCGATAGGCGGAGAGGCGGCATCCTCCCCGCGATCGACAGCGATATCCGGACGATGATCGACATTGACCGGAAATTCCCGAAAGTCCGCTCCGGTCTCTTTGACGACGGCGTCGAAGTCCTCGCAAATCGCCTTTCCGTCGATATAGAAGATTTGCCCGGATTGCGTTTCGACGAAGCCGAGGGCCGGGAAAACCACAACCCAGTCCGGCAGCGGATAGGTTTGGGGCAGCGGCGTCGATACGGCCCCATAGATAACGTTTTCCGACACTGAGAGCAGAGACGAGGTCCTTCCAGCGGCGATCGCTGCCTGATTGGCGATCGCCGGAGCCGTGACGAGCGCCACGGCCTTCAAACGCGTCGCGCGCTTGTCCGAGGTATGAAAGAAGGATGGCGAGACGAAGCGATAGGAGCGCCTGGCGAGAAGCTCTTTGCCTTCGGCCAGCCAATCGACCTTGCCTTGCAATGCGTTTCCCACGACGCGCAATCGCGAAATCCAACCGATGGCGTCGGAACGTTCGCCACGCGGGGCGGCAGCGTCGGTCGAGTGGTTGATGTCGATCGGGATGTCTATGCCGTCGGCTTTGAATGCCGAGACGAGCGTCGCGCCGTCGACAGAATAGGCGCGGCCGTCGCGGGTCTTCACATTGCCGAGCGAAGGAAAAAGCGTGATCCATTCCGGCGGCTCGACTGCGCTCTTCGGCAGGGGAGTGGTGATAGAAAAGAGGGCGATGCTTTCTGTGGTCCTGTTCATGGAGTTTGGCCTTCCCGACGAATTTCGGCGAGGTAATATTGGACGGTTCTTCGATTGACGCCGAGTTCTCGCGCGATCGCGTCGACCTTCAGCCCCCGGCCGACGGCGTCCTTGATCTTGAGATATTTCAGTGCGGGTCCGCCGGTCGGCCCGAGGGGGACCAAGCATTCTTCGCCGAAGAAGCAACCCGCCACCAGTAGCGCCTTTTCTCGTCCAAGCAGATCGACGAGCCAATGCTGATCGCAGTGCTCGATAAGTCGCTTCGGCGGAAAATAGCGCCTTTGCCCTCCGCATTCCTTCGCGATGGCGAGCGCCGCATCCAAGCCGGCAGCATCCGCGATCATCGCCAGCAACACGGGAAGTTGGCGATCGGCCGCATTGAGGAGCGCGCGCGCCCTTGGAATGACCGTCCGGCATCTCGGGCACTTCATCGGCGCAGGCCCTTCCTGCGCAAACACCGCTCATCGGCGCTGTTCGAGCTCATGTCGGGGAGCAAGCCGGTTCGAAAGACATTGTCGACTTCACGGTTCTGACGTTGCCGAGCCGGAGCGGAATGCGGCTTCGGACTTTCGGCCATGGGTTTCCACCACTGCTCGAGAACGAGTTGAAGACAAGGCGGGAGCAGCCACCCATCCCCGGCAAGAAGGATGGGCGGCCTCAGGAACGCCGGTCGGCGATCGCAGCCTCAACGTCCGCGACCAGCGTTTTGCAAATTAGACGGCGGGTGAGATGTTACACACGGTGAAACCTTTCACCGTGCCGATAGCTCAGAAATCAAAGATGCGGGGAGTTGCGGTCGAGCGCGCGCGAGCTGTTCGAAAGGCCAGCCTCTTCGCTGTGGGCGCCGGATTTCGGCTGTCGCGACGTCAATATCGATCAGAGTGCAAGATGGTTCAAGAGGCGCGGCCTCGCCGACAAGCGACTGCGTCGAGCGATATCGATCTTGCCGAGGGATGGAGCATTCCTCGCCGCATGCGTTGCGCGCCGCGAGCCACCAACGCGGTCACGTCGATAGCGCTTCCGCTATTGCGTCCAGCGCCCCTTTTCGTATCGCGGCGCTCCTTCCATGTGCGTCCGATGGCGGCAATTGCGCAACCTGTTCCTCGAGCGCCGCGCGCATCGCGCTGGTCGAAAAAGTCGGATCGATATTCTCGACTGCGCCGAAGAGCGCTTTCAGCATCAAAGTCGTGGCGGCGCTCGCCACAGGGTGCAAGTTTGTTGACGAAATCTCCGGGCGAGCCGATATGTCCGGCGTGGCGTTGCCGAAATCGACCTGCCGGCCGCTTCGAGGCCGCGATGGGAGGGGTGGCGTCCTCCCCGCCACACCCTGACTGCGCCGCTGAATTGAGGCCACGATGGCCCCAATAGGCAGAACCCAGAAACAGACCTGGGAGCGCGCCTAGACGTTCGCCGCTTTCCGTAACGCCCACGCCTCAAAAACGCACTCAAGGGCTTTTAATCCCCTTCAAAATCGATTTTACGGGCGGTGGGCAAGCGCCGCCGGCAGGCGCACTCTTGAAAATGACAAAGGCCGCCGGTTTCCCGACGGCCTCGAAGCCCGCTCAAGGGCGCTGCAAATTGGCGAACGCCGTTCAATTTCTCATTTCGAAAGCGCCGTCCCGCCCGCGCGCGAAGTCGATGGCTCCGGGCACGGGACTTCGGCTCCCGGCGATGGAGGCCAGCACGCCCGCGAGCGAATAGCGCCGAGCGAGGCCAGCGAACCGCTCGCGGAGTCGCAGGCCGCCGCCCTGGATGAAGGTTGTCGACAGTCTCCCGGGCGCCGGCGCGACGGCCGAGACGGGCGCCTCGGGCGCGGCGTGGGTTTGGACTGTGTTTCGGCGCTGCGCAGCGCCGGCCGGCGCGCCGATCGCCGCGAGCCGCTCCGCCATGGCCTTGGACAGGCGATAGCCCTTGCCGCGCTTCGTCTCGATCGAAACGCCGTGCGCGGCGAGCTTCTTGCGCAGGGCGCAGACGAGCGACGGAATGCGGTCGCTCTTGGGCGCTGGGCCGTCCGCATAGACGGCCTTGGTCAGCTTCTCGCGCGAGACGACGCGCGGGCTCGCCGTCATCAGGCGCGCGACCGCACGCGCCTCTCTCGCGGTCAGATGGAAACAGGAAAATTCATGGTCGCCCATTGCAATCCTCTTTGCTTTCGAGCCTCGGCTTCATGTCGACGCTCGGCCGGCGCCGGCGCGTCACGCGGCCTCGCCGGTCTTTCGTTTGAGCATGGCGCGAAGCCCGGTTATGGCCTTGCCGGCCTTGTCCGCTGGAAGAAAGCGCAGCGCCGAGACGTGGTAACTGCGCTCGAGCCATGCGTTGAGGCCCTTCTCGGGGTCCTCGCCGCCCGCCCACTCCGCCCAAAGCTGACGAATCAAGCCGATTTGCGAGGGCGAGGCCATGCCGGCGCGGCGCCCGAAGTGCCGCGCCGACGACGTCGACCTGAAGCCGAGTCGGTTGAGATAGGCGAGGACCTCTTCGAAGCCGTAATTGTCGAGGTCCTTCGCACTCTTGACGCCGCCCGCTTCCTTCAGAATGTGTAGATAGGTTTCCTCGTCGAGGCCGAGCTTCTTCTTGGCGACGTGAATCAATCCCAATTGCTTCTCAGTCGGCATAATCATTCTCCCTATTTCTGAGATCGACCTTGGCGGCCAACAGCAGTTCGGACATCTCATCCAAGATCACTCCGACGGCTCGAACGGCCTCGCAGACGGACCAGCCGAAGTTTTCTTTTTCCTGATCGTCGATACGATCGATGTTTTCGGCGCCGAAGCGGACCATGTCCAACAGGCTCGCCGCCGTTGTGTTGAGGCCGAATGCCGCGTCGATATTCTCGAGCGGCGTTCCTCTCTCTCGTCGACAAGTCAGCACGCTATTCTTGCTCATGATAGGTCACTCCACTCAATGTCCGTTCGACGATCGGCCGTCGAGGCCGAGCGCCAATTTCACGCGGGTTTCCAACGCATCCGTGGCGCGTGTCATGTCCTCGCAGATCGCGCCGACGTGCATGGTGATGATGCCGAGCGCGGTATCGATGAACTCTTGCTGTAGAAGAACGATCTCTATGAGCTTCTTCTTGGACAGCTTGGCGAGATCGTCGGCCGAGGAGATTTCGGGTTGCGGTTGCTGCATCTGCGTTACCTCTTGCGAAAGAACGGTCGGCCTCACGGCGCCAGGAACGTGGTTCTGAGGGCCTTCAGGCCGAACTTGCCAGCGCAGGCGGCGGCTTTGATTTCATCGATCGTCAGCGGGCCGTCGCCGACTTGCAGGCGAGCGTCGTTGAGCAAGCGAACAAGCTCGCGAATCGAACCTGTCATGCGGCCGAAGGCGACGCAGGCGCGATAGGCGGCCTTGCCGCTGACGTCGAAGTCGAC
Source organism: Methylocystaceae bacterium (assembly GCA_003105285.1). Taxonomy (GTDB): domain Bacteria; phylum Pseudomonadota; class Alphaproteobacteria; order Rhizobiales; family Beijerinckiaceae; genus Methylosinus. Next base: position 4,337 of record PQAN01000183.1, on the reverse strand, counting down.
AGCGATGCTTTCGAAGTCCTCGTCTTCTGGCGGCGCCAGCGGGAGTTGGCGCGCGAGACGACTATCGATTTGCGCGAATGACGCGGCTTCGCCAGCACGCGCCTTCTTTAGGAGAGACGGGTTGCCGCAAACGATGATCGTGAACCTATAAGTCATGGAAAGATTGAGAACACCATGGAGAAAGTCTAAATTGAGATATTGCGCCTCGTCGAAGAACAGCGTCGGCGGATAGGGCGCCAGCTCGTCGTCTCGGTAGCGAAGGCACTGCTCGAAATGTGTCTCGAGTGAGCGCCACATCGTGCCGCCGTGCTGCTGTCCGCCGGCAATGTTCAAGCGATCGCAGATCAACCGAAGAGCGGGGTTCTCAGAACCGCTCGCCTTGGCGAACATAAAGTAGTGGGCGTTCGGAATTTTGCGGGCGAGGTCCTCGAGCGCGAATGTCTTGCCTATGCCCGGCTGCCCGGAAATGGACACGGATTGACCGGTCATCCTGGCGTAGGACACGTGGTTTTCGATCGACCTGTATATCGTCGTCGGAACGGCGCGTTTCATGCGGATTTAGCCTTCAAGTTCGCCGCCATGCGGGCAATCTGCTCGCTCCGCAACTCGAGTGCGCGAAGGCGCTCGGCTTTTGCTAGTGCGCTTTGCTCGGCCTCGCGGGCGCGCCTGTCTTTCGGGCTTTCCTTCACGCCTGCGGCCGTGCGGCGCGCATCGTCAGACGCCGTCACGCGCGCGCCGACCGGCGCGGGAAGCTGCTTCGGATAGCTCGGGACCGCGTCCAAGAGTTCGGCTTCCGCGTCGATCGTCGGCGCCGACTTGTCGAGGTCGCGCAGCGCCCGCGCGCGTATCCCGCGCCGCCGGGAACTTTCCTTCGCGCCGGCCACGTCGTCATAGGCGAAGGGCTTGTCCACCTCGGCAAATCCGAGCGGACGTCCGCGCTCGTCTTTGATCGGCAACCGATCCCAATTCTCGAATTTCGGAATGACGACGATGACGCGCTTCCCGAGATAGGACGCCAGCTCGTCGCAGGTCCATGAGCACCCGCCGACGCTGATATGACCCTGCCGGACCTCGCGGGTCTCTTCGGTCGAGAAAGCGGCGACGAATGCGTCCGGATCGACTTCGGTCTTCTGCCAGCCGTCGAGGACGGCTTGATTGTAGGCCTCGGTCGGTGAGCGCATTGCGAGGGCACCGCTCTGCTGCATGGCATGATATTGCGCGAGCGAGCCTTCGATCATCACGGGAAAGCTTTGAAGCGAGTGGTAGGGCGTCGGCGCGCGCCCGACATTCGCCGTCTTGGCCTTCATGCGGTTGCCGCCGACATAGCCCGGAAGCTTCGTGAGATAGGACTGCCAAACTCGGAAACGGTTCTCGATAGGCTTGGCGCGGGCGTTGTAGGGCTTGGCGCGCACGAGCGCGCTCAGATAGTCTGTGTGGGTGAGCTTCATCGCGTCGTCGATGAATTCCGCGAAGCGATATTCCGAGCCGTTATCGAGATAGAGCTTCTTCGGAAGGCCCCACGCGGACACCATTTCCTTGAAGCTGGCGATCACATGCTCGTTGCGAATTCCTTCGCCCTTCGGCAGAATGACGACAGTCGCCCAGAGACGGGCCGTCGCCACGTCGAACCAGCAAATAGCCTTCGCGTATCGCTGTAGGCCTTCGACCTCGGGCAACAGGAAGTCGAGCGGGTGAACGTCGCCGACGATGATGTCCATGGGCCAGAGCCCTTCGACCGTGCGGAGAATGCCCGGATTGTCGTCGTCGAACTTTTTCCGGTCTTTGTGATGATCGCCGACGCGGCGATAGACGTCTTCCGCCTTCACAACCCATAGAGGGACCTCGCAAGAGCCGGGAGGCGGCTCGAGGCCGGCTTCGCCGATGATCTTTTCCAGGAAGCGCGAGGCCTTCCAACGGATATTGTTGACGCCCTCGATGTTCTTATGCTGGGCGCGGATGTAGTCGAGCAGGCGCTTTCTCACAGACTCCAGGTCGAGCTTGTCCGTGAATGCCTTGTCGAACCGAGCGGAGACGATCGTCTTCGACGCGCCATGATCGGCGCGCTTCTTTCGGCCGAGGGCGGCGAGGCCATGTTCTTCGTATTCGCGCAGCCAACGGCGGACCGTGTCCGGCGCCAGCGTTTCGAGCCGGCCCGTGGCGGGGTTGAGGATAGGACGCTCGCAAATCGCGCGGATCGCATCGGCGCGCGTGGTCGAGCCTTTTGGATGTTCGCTGGCCCGATGAACGATGTCGAAGCGCCACTCGCGGACGAGGGCTTGGCCTTCGAGCGGCGCGGGAAGGGCTTTCGGAGAGGCTTTGAATGCTTCTTGAAGGCCGAGTGGGAGACTGTCGAGGCGGACCTCATAGCGGACGCCGCCCTTGCCGCCCCGCTGTCCCTTGACCTCGCGAACGATCAGCGTAGCGCCGTTCCAGGGCTTCCCTTCAGCAGCGCGGCACAAAGCGCGCCGCGCCTTTCTCTCGGAAATTCCGCTCAAGTCAGCCAGTTCTTGAGAGGAAAGCCAGCGCATGCTCAGGCCGCCTTCCTGGGCTCGGGCTTGAGACCTGCGGCGACCGCGATCTTGTGGCCGACACCACGCTTCGCTTTCAGTTCCCCGCGCAGCACGGCGTAGACGGTTCGGACGTTGAACCCGTGCTGCCGTGACCAATCGGCGATCGACAGCCCGTGTGCTTCCAAACCGGCTTTGAAGAGGTTGACATTATCTGCCATTGTAACACCAACATATGCGCTATGACGGTGCCATAAAGGCTACACGGAGCTGCTAAGATGTCAACGGAGTTTGAGGCTGAATTGGCAGCAGGTGCCGAGCAGGCGGCTTCCGCTCCCGCAGATGCCGTCATCGAGCGGATGAAAAAGGTTGCCGAATGCGATACAGACGCGAGTCTGGCGACCGCAATAAACACATCAAGGTCAAATATTGCAAAATGGAGAAAGCGTAACTCCGTGCCGTATATGGAGGTTTTTAAGTTTTCAGTCAAATATAAGACATCTGTAGATTATCTACTTACTGGCCAGCGTTTGGGGCACGAGTTTTTGACAATCAAGGTCATCGATGACAATATATTGTCTATCTTGCTGAAACAGCTTTTTGCGAAATCCTTACTTTTCCATCCGAAGGGATTTGAGCCGAATGACTATGCCAAATGGCTGGCGCGAAGAATAGCAAGTCGTTACAATGATGTAGAGGAGCTTATCGAAAAGCTCCAGACGAGCATGAAGATGAGCCGCCGCGACGCTGAGGAAGCTGCCATTGTGGCTGCGGAAACGATTTTTCTGGGTCGATCGTCCGCCACGGATCAGGCTGGCGGAAACGAAGAAGGGACAGAGCCGTGACCATGCCCGTTGCGAGCGTCCCCCCGCGCTGTCTTAGCGGCAACTCGACAGGGTCCGCAATAGGGTCCGCAAGATCGTCGCTTTCCGTTTGAGGTCCGCAATAGGGTCCGCAATCAACAATCAGCTAACCCATTAGCGTCAAACATCATTCTAGCGTAGATCGACAAATAGCTCTGTCAGTCGTCGACAAATAGTTCTGTCCGACCATCGCAACAGGGTCCGCAACAGGTTTCCCATTTGCGGCCCTTATCATCCTCTTGAGTTTATGTGCTAATCGTCGGTCGGATCGACAAATAGCTCTGACCTCCGCCGACATTTAGCGATGTCCGCTCCACCAGGTCGAACTTGCTCGACCGACTGCGCGATGCTAGAACAAAAAAAGAACATAAGCGTTACAGGCGGCGAAGCTTTTGTGGACAAGACGATTGCGCGGGCCATATGGCGCGCTGCGGCGCGCCGGATTGTTCTAGTGTGCCGCATCGGCCGGCGGTCGCGGCCGTGCGAGAAGACGAGTTCAGGAGAAAAGCGACATGGCAGGCAGCGTCAACAAGGTGATCCTCGTCGGCAATCTGGGCCGCGATCCCGAGGTGCGCACGCTCCCCTCGGGCGACCGCGTCGTGTCCTTCTCGGTGGCGACGACCGAGTCCTGGCGCGACCGCCAGACGGGCGAGCGCAAGGATCGCACCGAATGGCACAATGTCTCGATCTTCAACGAGAATCTCGGCAAGATCGCGGAGCAATATTGCCGGAAGGGCTCCAAGGTCTATCTCGAGGGCCAGTTGCAGACGCGCGAATATCAGGACAAGGACGGCAATCAGCGGAAAGTCACCGACGTCGTCTTGCAGCGCTTCCGCGGCGAGCTCACGCTGCTCGACAGCAGAGGGCGCGGCGAAGGCGACTATGAGGGTGGCAATTATGCCTCGAGCGGCGGCGGATCGAGCTTCGGGCGATCCTCACCGATGGAGCGCTCGCCCGGCGAGCGGCG
>PQAN01000182.1 GCA_003105285.1 Methylocystaceae bacterium | reverse complement strand
GCGCGTGCGCCTCGTCCGGCCGATGGAGCAGCATTATGCGTCGCTGAAGATGATGGAGGAAAGCCACTGGACCGAGGCCGACGGACACACTTTCGCCGCCGCGTGGGGCGTCGAGGTCGCCGCCGTTCCAGAATTTTCCGACAGCACGATCCACATCGTCGCCGGCTTGTTGCTGCCGATCTGGAAACGGTTGCCGAAGGATTCGACAAGGGTCTATCGCCTTCAGACCGACGACGGCGAGCGCATCATCGGACGCCGGGTCACTCCCGCCTGGGTTGCGGGAGCCCTCGCGAGCGGCGCAGTCGATCTCTCCGCGGAGGACGCATTCGCCGCCCTGACGGACGGCCGCGCCGTCCTCCACCTTGCCGATGACCTCCAACTTCGCCGCGTCCGCGTCATGGGCGCGAACCGTATCGAGCTGTCGGGATTCACCGACGCGATGCGCGAGCGTCTTTCCGCCTATGGGCTATTCCACGAGATCATCTCCTGGAAGCTGCGCATGTTCGTGCCGGTCGACGCGAGCGGCCCCGCGATCCTCGCGAAGCTGATGGAGCGCTATCCGCTCCAGCGCGTCAGCGAAAAAGAGGCAGCGTGACATGGTCCGTCCCGACGCCTCCGATCTCGCGCAGCGTCTCGGCCGTCAGGCCGAGGCGGTGTGCCGTCATTATCTCGACAATGGACATCGCGAAGGCCGCTATTGGCTGGTCGGCGATGTTCGTAACACGCCGGGCCGCTCCATGTTCGTCCGGCTGATCGGGACGAAGAGCGGCAAGGGCGCCGCCGGCAAATGGACCGACGCCGCGACCGGCGAGCACGGCGATCTGCTCGACGTCATCCAGGAGAGTTGCGGCTTCGCCGATTTCAAGGAAACTGTGGACGAGGCGCGCTCATTCCTGAGACTGTCGCGCTCTGAGCCGGAGCCGATGACGAAGAGGACGAAATCACCTTCGACAACTGCCGACTCGCGGGAGTCGGCAAGACGGCTTTTCGCTATGTCGCAGCCGATTTCCGGGACTCTCGCAGAAGCGTATTTGCGCAATCGCGGCATTACAGCTTTGCACGAAACCGCCTCGCTCCGCTTTCATCCACAATGCTATCACCGGCCGGACGAGCACTCCCCGACCGAAATCTGGCCAGCGATGATCGCCTCCGTCACGGACCTCGACGGGCGCCTGACCGGCGTGCATCGCACATGGCTCGATCCTCGCGGCTTCTCGGAGACGACTCTCGGAAAGGCGCCGATCGAAACGCCGAGACGGGCGATGGGCGATCTCAACGGCCATGCGGTCCGTTTCGGCGTGGCAGGCGAGGTCATGACGGCGGGCGAAGGCATCGAAACCGTTCTGTCGCTGCGATCGGCGCTTCCGACCCTGCCGATGGCCGCGGCTCTGTCGGCGGCGCATCTCTCCGCCATCCTCTTCTCCGATACGTTGCGCCGACTCTATATCGCGCGAGACGATGATCCGGCTGGCCACGGCGCGGTGACGGCGTTGATCGACCGGGCTCAGCAGCTCGGTATCGAGGCGATCGTGCTGTCTCCTGCGCTCGGCGACTTCAACGAAGATCTGCGGCTGCTCGGCCTCGATGCGCTTCGGGCCGCCGTGCGTGTGCAGATCGCCCCGCAGGACGTCGCACGCTTCATGGAGCTGGCGGCATAGGCTCGGGCTGAAGGGCTGATCTCGCTGCCGGCGGATTCACACCACGATGAATGATGACGTTTCCTGAATGGTCGGAGAGGTCCGCCCCCACGGCCTTCTTCAGAGGGCGATCGATCGGCAGGCGGCTCGGATCGGCAACGGCTGCGGCCGGCTATTTTCCGGCGCGGCCTGCGGCCGCTTTCCATCGCGAGACAAAATAGCCGGCCTCCGCTGTCCTCCGCTGCGCTCCGGCCCTTCGCTTCGCTGCGGGTGCAGGTCCGCTCCGCCCGCCGCTTTCGTCGCCATGAAGGCCGCGATGGGCGCGGTCGATCCGACGAGAGGAAGCGCCATGATCACCGATCGCGACGATGACCGCCACGAGCCGCACGCGTCATCCCCGACCGACCATATCCTCCAGGAACTCCAGCTCTACGGCTATCGCCCCTTTCAGGACGAACCCGATCCGAGGCCATTGCCGGAAGGACGAATCGTCTCGGGCGCCGTCGCCGACATCTTCGACGCGCTGATCGCGGCATTGCAGGACACCCGCCTCGAGCCGGATCTCGGCGATTTGTTCTGGTCGACCGTCAATCTCTTTCACCGCGCCGTGGAGCGGATCGAGCGCGAGCTCGACGACAACGAGCAGGCGCAACGCCGCTCGCAGCGCGAGCAGGATGGCGGCGAGGTGAAATCCGTCGAGCTCGAGCGCCTCACCGCCGAAGGTCAGACGGTCCTCGAGCGCCGGGACGCTTTCGAGCTGATGCGCGATCAGGCCGCCGAACATTACGAGCGCCACACCGGATCGTCCTGGCGACCGCGCGGCGGATCGATGGTCAATCACCGCAATCTCACTTCGKCGATGATCGACAGYCGGGACTTYCTCGCAGCGAAGAAGCGCKCMGAAAACGAGGTGYTGYTGCCYCCYGGTCCGAAGRTCGCCRTCACCGGCGGSCTCGACTTCAAYGACCATCGSCTGATCTGGGCRAAGCTCGACCAGGTCCACGCMAAGCATCCSGACATGGTGCTGCTGCATGGCGGCAGTCCGAAAGGCGCCGAACGGATCGCCGCACGCTGGGCCGATCACCGCAAGGTTCCGCAGATCGCCTTCAAGCCCGACTGGGCCAAGCACGCGAAGGCCGCGCCCTTCAAGCGCAACGACGCGATGCTGGATGTCCTGCCGATCGGCGTCATCGTCTTTCCAGGAACCGGTATCCAGGAGAACCTCGCCGACAAGGCTCGCAAGCTCGGTATTCCGGTTTGGCGTTTCGGAGTAGGCGACGCGTGAGCGCCGCCGACCCTCAGAGCCGGAAATGCGCCGAAACGCAAAAGCGTTTCGCCGCGTCTCCGTAAAGCCTTATTTCAGTCGGGAGCGCCGAGCACGGCGATCCTCGCGGCGCGCGCGTAATACGCCAACTCGGCATCATTCTCGATGATCTCATCGAGCAACGCTTTCATGTCGCTCAAATCCGAGTTGGACTGAAACGGCCCGGGCTGCCCCTCGATCGCCAGCGCTGCGATGGCGAGCGCCTTCTTCACGAGATGGAGATCTCGCCCCGTGAACTCCGTCATGCCGA
>PQAN01000181.1 GCA_003105285.1 Methylocystaceae bacterium | reverse complement strand
TGGGCGTCGACGCTTTCGTGCCGGTCCGGGTGACATAGCCAAGCGAGTTTGCGGCGCAGGGCGCGCAGATCGTCGAGAGAGTTTTCGGCGAGGCGCAATTCGCGAATGAGCGACTCCTTGTCCGGGAGGCGCGGCGCTCTCGCCTTCGTCACGCGTGATGCGTCGTCATTTTCCTTGCGCGGCTCGGGCGAAAGGCGTCCATAGGCGGCGGCGACGAAGGCGACGCGACTCTTGACCATTCCGTCTCGCTCTACGTCGTTCGCGCGTCCGTCGAACGCATCCGCGAGCGAAGCCGCTCGAAGCGGATTTGTTCGATCGACGGGACGGGACAGCTCTTCCAATTGGTCGAGGATCGCTTCGAAGTCGGTCATAGTCCATTATTCGCCAAAGGCTCATGGAAGCATCATCTCGGCGAATGGATAAGGATTGGTATGCGGCGGCGATGCGGAACGCGCCAGAATGGGACGCTCAGCTTTGGGCGGCGGCGCTTTGAAGCTTGTCGGCGATTTCGCGAAATGGGTCGATGCTCGGAGGTGAGCGTGGGGATTGAGAGATCGCCTCATAGAGCTTGGGCACGAGCAAGACCGCTTGATCGAGCTCGGCGTCGGCGCCTTTCTGATATCCGCCGAGCATTCGCAGATCGCGCGTGTCCTCGAAACGCGAAACCAGCGAACGTAGCTTCAGGACGAGGTGCCGCTGCTCCGGCTTCCACGCCTGGTTGGCGAGCCGCGAGATCGATGCAGAGAGATTGATCGCCGGATATCGTCCCTGCTCGGCGATCGCGCGCTCGAGCACGATATGTCCGTCGAGCGTTCCACGCACGCAATCGGCGATCGGATCATTGTGATTGTCGCCGTCGACCAGTACCGAGAATATGCCGGTAATCGAGCCTTTGCCTTCTTCGCCTGGACCGGCGCGCTCGAGCAGTCTCGGCAGATCCGCGAAGACGCTCGGCGTATAGCCATGCGCGACCGGGGGTTCGCCGGCCGCGAGCGCGACCTCGCGCGAGGCGTGTGCGAAACGCGTCACGGAATCGACGATAAGAAGAACGGATCGGCCGATGTCGCGGAAATGTTCCGCGATCGTCGTCGCTGTCAGAGGCGCAAGGCGCCTCATCATCGGGCTCTCGTCTCCGGTCGCGACGATGGTGATCGCGTCGCGCGCTTGCGAGGCCACGACATCGTCCAGGAATTCACGAACCTCGCGGCCGCGTTCGCCGACGAGACAGATGACGACCGTGTCGAACCCTTGCGCGCAGGCGAGCATGGACAAGAGCGTCGATTTGCCGACGCCTGATCCGGCGAAAATCCCGATCCGCTGTCCCGCGCAAATCGGCGTGAAGCAGTCGATCGCTCTGACGCCGGTGCGGATCGGGACGCTCACGCGGCCGCGGCGCATGGCTTTCGGCGCTTGCGAGTCGACCGCGCGAGGCTGGTCGCCCGGCGTAAGCGGCGCGCCTTCGTCGACCGGATGCGCGAATGCGTTCAGCACTCGGCCGGCCCAACTGGAATGGGGAGCGATTTCGATCGGCCCGGCGCGATATACCGGCGAGTTGAGGGCGATGCGCGTGTGGCCCTCGAATGTCTCGACGGCGGCGCCGTCCTTGCTCACGCGCACGACCTGGCCGATATGCCCGTCCCGCGCCGAGCCGATGCGAACGCAGTCGCCGAGTTCGAGAAAATCGGACAATCCGTTCACGCGACAGTGAGATGAAAATATTTCCGTGACGATCCCGGAAACGAGTGTACGCTCCGCCTGTCGCGCATAGCGTTCCACGGATTGGAGAAGCTGCCGAAATGTCATCGGGGAGCGGCGCTTTCGTTGCGCGACGTTACGAGTAGTCGCCGCCGCTGCGGCGTCGGGCTTTATGCGGCGCCGCCGAGCGTGCGAATAGCCTGTCTCTGGGAACTGTCGAGGAGATCGCTCAGCGAACTCACGCTGTCGAAAGAGCGTGACGTCGCGATCAGTCTCGTCATTTCCTGGACGGGATTGATATTGGCTCCTTCGACGAAACCCTGCACGACGCCGTTCCGTACGAAATCGAGAACCGGCGTCGCCGGCCTCGAGGGAATGACGCTGGAGTTCGGGCCGCGCGTGAGCTCGGCGGATTCGTCGATCGCAAACAGGCCGACGGCGCCGATCTGACGGCCGCCTTGGTTGATCATGCCGTCGCGCGAGATCGTCGGCGGACCCGCATTGGGATCGAGCACGATGGGCGAATTGCCGGCGTCGAGAATGGGGAGTCCGGAGACGGTCTGCAGATCGCCCGTCTCCGTCATGCGCAGGCGGCCGTCCCGCGTATAAGCAGGGCCGTTCGGCGTCTGAATCGCGAACCATGATCGGCCGACGACGCCGAGATCGAAGGGATCGCCGGTTCTCGTCAGTTCGCCCGACGATCGCGAGATGAAATCCCTGCCTGCCGAGACATAGGCGGTCGGATTGGAGTTCGTCTTCGAGAGCACCGTTTCGAAGCTGACGCCGTCGGCGCGGTATCCGGCTGTTCCGGCGTTCGCGACATTGTTGGCGATCGTCTCCATGCGCTTATCGACGGAGATTTGCGCGGAGAGCGATACATAGAATGCCGACTGCATAGCCTCGGGTCCGTGACGAGAAAGGCGAAGCGATCGATCGGCTTCGCGCCATCCTCGCATCTTGCGTCGTCTTGCTTGCGTGAAGCTGATAGAGCGGTGTCAGCCTCGCGCAAGGCAAGAAACCTAATCGGATGGCAGCGAAATCCCTCAGGAAGGCGCGTCGCCATGGGTTTTTTCATCGGGCTCGTCATCACGATGGGGTGCATGTTCGGCGGCTTCGCCGCGCTGGGCGGGCATTTGGTCGTGCTCTGGCAACCTTGGGAATTCGTCATCATCATGGGGTCGTCGCTCGGCACATTCGTCGTCGCAAATCCGACCAAAGTCATTATGGACACCGGCAAGGCGATCGGCCAGGCGATCCTCGACAAGAGTCCGAGGCATAGGGACTATCTCGATATTCTCGGCCTGCTGCATGCGCTGATGCGCGAGTTGCGTAGCAAGGCGCGCAACGAGGTCGAGGTTCACATCGACAATCCGGCGGAATCGAAAATCTTCAACGCGTTTCCGAAAGTGCTGGACAACAGGGACGTCACGACATTCATTTGCGACTATTGCCGCCTGTTCATCATCGGCAATGTCCGGACCTTCGAGATCGAAGCTTTGATGGACGAGGAAATCACGGCCATCAAATATGATCGTCTGAAGCCCTATCACGCTCTCACCGCCGTCGGCGACGGTCTCCCGGCGCTCGGCATCGTCGCGGCGGTGCTCGGCGTCATCAAGGCGATGGGGGCGCTCGATCAGTCGCCGGAGCTGCTCGGCGGGCTCATCGGCGCCGCCATGGTCGGCACGTTCGCGGGAATTTTCATTTCGTATGGAATCGTGACCCCGCTCGCCTTCAAGATCAAGGTGGCGCGCGGCAAGGAGTGCCACATCTACGTCATCATCAAGCAGACGCTGCTCGCGTTCATGAATGGCGCCATGCCGCAGGTCGCCGTGGAGCATGGCCGCAAATCGATACCGTCCTATGAGCGGCCGACGATCGACGAGGTCGAGAACGAAACGCTTTCCAGCGGCGCGGCGGAGGCGGCCTGAGAATGAACTTGGAGGATGTCGCAAACTCCGCGCGCTTGGGTTTGAGGGAGCGTCTGCTCGCGGGAGGCGGTCTGTCGATCGAGCGGCTCCCGCTGCTGCGAACGGTGTTCGAGGACATGGCTTCCAGGCTCGAAGAGGCGTTTCGCGGCGTGTGCGATCCGTCGGCGAAATTTTTGGTGGCCGAGATAGCGGCCGGCCGAACGAACGATATTCTCCAGTCGCTGGAATGTTGCGCGTCGACGGCGGCGTTCGTCGGCCTGGAGCAAGAGTCGAAGCTTCTAACGGGGATCGATCGGAAATTCGTGTTTGCTCTGCTGGAGGCGTTGTTCGGCGCCGACGGCTCGGAGGCTCCTTTCGAGGACGATCGAGAGTTGTCGAAAGTCGAAATTCGCGTGGCGCGGTTCGCCTTCGGCCGATCGATCGAGGCTTTGGAGGCGTCTTTTGCTTCGGTCGCGAATATTTCTTTCGACACGACTCGAACTCCGATCGGGGCCGACATCGCTGTCGACGGTCGTAAGAACGCCTGGACGATGATGTGCAGATGCAGGCTTTCCGCTTTCGGTCGCGAAGGCGAGATGGTCCTGGCGATTCCGCAGACGGTTCTCGACCCGTTTCGGGAGGCTCTTTCGCGCGAGCCGTTCGTCGGCGCGCCGCTGCTCGATTCCGATTGGGCGAAGCGTATGGAGAATCGCGTGACGCAGACCGAGGTGTCCGTGCATGCGGTGATGGAAAAGCCCAGGTTGACGCTCGCCGACATCGCTCGCCTCGAGGTGGGGCAGATCGTCGAACTGCCGATCTCTCCCACCAGCCTGATCAAGCTGGAGTGCGAAGGACAGGCGCTGTTTTGGTGTGAACTCGGCCAGAAGGATGGGGTCTACACGATCCGGATCGAAGATCTGGTCGATCAGGACCAAGAATTCATCGACGATGTGCTCGGCGGGTGATCGTCCGCCTCCCGGCGTCCTCTCCGCGTCTCGGCGGAGCGGGACTCGAGGGGGCAAAGAGAGGTGAGGATGGAAGACGACAGAGGCGAGGAATTCGATAGGGCGATCGGCGGCCGGCGCGTGGACTCCGAGGACGGCGTCGTCGAACGCCCGCTCGTGCAGGAGATCGATCAGCGCAAGCTCGAATCGATCCTGCGCATTCCGGTGGTGCTGCAGGTCATCGTCGGCTCCGTGACGATGCCGGTCGCCAATCTGTTGAAGCTCGGGCGCGGCGCGGTGGTGCCGCTCGATCACAAGCTCGGCGAGCCCGTGGATGTCGTCGTCAACGGACGTCTCATCGCGCGCGGGGAGGTGGTGGTGGTCGAGGACGACAATACGCGATTTGGCGTCTCCTTGACGGAAATCATCGAGCCCGGAATCGCCCAACGGCGAGCGTAGAGGTCGCGAGGGCGTTCATGACGAATGCGGTGACGAACGAACGGATGCGGGCGCTCAACGGTCCGGAGAGAGTCGCCGCATTGCTTCTCTCCGTAGACAAGGATGTCGCGCAACGCGTTCTCAAGCATTTCGACCAGAACGAGCTGCGGCAGATCACCAAATTCGCGGCCGGCCTCGGCGCCGTGTCGGCCAGCACGATCGAGCCGCTCATCGACGACTTCGTGAACCAGTTGTCGAGCGGGGGCTCGGAGCTTCTCGGAACGGCCAATGAGGCCGAGCAGTTGCTGACGGGAGTTGTTCCGCCCGATCAGGTCGCGGAGATCATGTCGGATGTGCTGGGCAGCCCCAATCATCTGATCTGGGAGCGCGTGTCGAATGTGCCGGACGCCGCTTTTGTGGCCTATGTCGCGAATGAGCATCCTCAGACAGCCGCGCTGATATTGTCGAAGGTCGATCCATCTCGCGCGGCGAAGACGCTCGGCGCGTTGCCGGACGAGCGTCGCAATGCGTTGATCCGGAGAATGTTCGCCTTGAAGCCGGTCTCGGACGCGGCTCTCCGTCTGCTGGAGACGACGATCCAGCAGGATCTGTTGCAGAATGCCGAACTCGACGCTTCGACGGTCAAGAATGCGAAACTGGCGGCGATCATCAACAAGATGGAGCGCGACCATGCGGAGGGCGCTCTGCGCAGCCTGTCGGAAGTCCACCCTCGGCAGGCGGAGGCGCTCAAGGGACTGCTGTTTACATTCGAGGACGTTGCGAAGCTCGACACGAGGGGGCGGACGATTCTCTTCGATCTCGTTTCGGCCGATCGCGTGATACTGGCGCTTCGGGGAGCGGAGCCGGAACTGAGAGAGTTCGTCCTGTCGTCGCTCTCTTCGCGCGTCCGGCGAATGGTGGAGAGCGAGCTGTCGAGCAGCGCTGCGCCGCCGAAGCGCGACATTGCCGAAGCGCGTCGTTCGATCGCGCAGACGGTTCTGAAGCTCGCCGAGCAGGGCAAGATCGATCTCGCGAGTTCGACGGAAGAAGACGAGGGCGTGTGACCGCCGGGTGAGCCATGAGCGACTCTGAAGACCGCGAGTCGCGAACAGAAGAGGCGACCGAAAAGAAAATCATGGACACGCTGGAGCAGGGCAGGACGCCCGTCTCCAAGGATGTGGCGGTTGCCGCGCTGTTCGTCGGCTTTCTCTTGTGTCTGAGCTTCGTCGTCGATGTCGTCGGTCCTCGTCTCGCGATGGCGCTCGGGCTGATGCTCGCCAATGTCGGTCAGTTCGCGCTCGCCAAAGGGGCGGACGCCTTCACTCACTCGCAGGCTGTCCTGGTCGAGGGCGCGCGATTCATCGCGCCGATTCTCGCCTTGTTCGTGGTCGCCGGCCTGGCTGCGTCCTTTCTGCAAGGTTCGCCGCGCCTCGTTTTCACGCGCATTCAGCCCGACCTGTCGCGGGTTTCGATACGCGAAGGATGGAAGCGCGTCTTCGGCCTGTCCGGCCTCGTCGAGCTTCTCAAGGCGCTGATGAAGATCGTCATCATCGGCGGCGCGGTCTTTTTCTCGCTCACCGTCGATCGCGGGCTCATCATGGACGCCATGCGCATAGAGCCCAATCTCGCGCCGAGGCTGATCTTGAAGCTGATGATCCGTCTGACGAGCGTCGTCTGCATCGCCGCCGTGCTGCTCGCATTGGCGGACTTCGCATGGAGCCGCTTCAAATGGCGTCGCGACATGCGGATGAGCCGGCAGGAAATCAAGGACGAGCTCAAGCAGTCGGAGGGCGACCCGCTGGTGAAGGCGCGCCTGCGGTCGCTGGCGCTCGACCGATCGCGCAAGCGCATGATGGCGGCGGTGCCCAAGGCGACGTTCGTCATCGCCAATCCGACCCATTACGCGATCGCCCTGCGCTATGTGCGCGAGGAGGGCGGCGCTCCCTTGGTGGTCGCCAAAGGCAAGGACATCATCGCGCTCAAGATCAGGGAGATCGCCGAGGCCAGCGGCGTCCCCGTGCTGGAGCGACAGGCGCTCGCGCGTTCGATGTTCGACCATGTCGAGGTCGACAAGATGATCCCTTCGGAATTCTATCGCCCCGTCGCGGAGCTCATTCATTTTCTTCAGAGCGATCGCGCCGCAGGCCGGTCGGCCGGCAGGTGACCGGCCGGCCGATACCCGCCATCTTCCAGCCTGACGCAAGTCGAAAAGTCTATTTTGAACGACGCCGCGCAAAGAGAGACCATCATGGAGCCCGTCTATCTTTTCAATCTGATCGAACGGCAGAGGAGCTGGCTCTCCGCCCGCCAGGTTCTCGTCGCGCAGAATGTCGCCAACGCCAACACGGCCGGCTACCGCGCGGTCGACGTCGCGCCGTTCTCCAAAGTGCTGGATCACAGCGTGTTGCAGATGTCGGGAACGAACGGACTGCACATGCAGACCTCCGCGTCGGATCCGCGCTCCGTGTCGGCGAGGCAGGAAGCGAGCTGGGAGACGACGCATTCCGGCAATTCGATCAGTCTCGAGCAGGAGATGATCAAGGCGGGCGACATTCGCGAGGCCTATTCGCTCGACACCAACATCATGAAGGCGTTCCACGGCATGTGGCTGATGAGCGTGAAAGGCTAGCCGATGGACGCTCTCGCCGCATCGCTCAAAATCGCCGGCTCCGGGCTCGAGGCGCAATCGGCCCGGCTTCGCGTCGTTTCGGAAAATATGGCGAATGCGCGCTCCACCGGCCAGACGTCGGGCGCCGATCCTTATGCGCGCAAGACGATCGCTTTCGCCGATGAGATGGATCGGGCGTCCGGCGCCACTCTCGTTCACATCGGCGCGGTCGGCGTCGATCGGTCGCCGTTTCGCGTGGAATATGATCCGGGCAATCCGGCCGCGGACGCCAAGGGCAATGTCAAATTTCCAAACGTCAACCTTCTCACCGAGGTTGCGGACATGCGCGAGGCCAATCGCGCCTATGAGGCCAATCTCCAAGTCATGAAGCAGGCGCGAGACCTGCTCGCCATGACCATCGATCTGCTGAAAGGAACGTCATGATCGGACTGATACCGGGCATCGTTTCATCCGTCGCCGCGAACGCCGGCGTTTCCGCTCTGAGCGGGGCCGCTCGAGCGTCCGCGCCGCCGGCGGTCGACGGCATGTCCTTCGGGCAATTGCTGGATCAATTGTCGACGGGTCTCGTCGACAGTCTGAAATCGGGCGAAGCGGCGGCGATCGCCGGCGTGGAGGGGAAGGCGTCGACGCAGCAGGTCGTCGATACGATCATGTCGGCGGAGCGTACGCTGCAGACGGCCGTCGCCGTGCGCGATAGGGCGGTGAGCGCCTATCAGGAAATCAGCCGAATGGCGATCTGAAGGGGAATGCAATGAGAGCTCTTGCGATAGCCGCGACCGGCATGAGCGCGCAGCAACAGAATATCGAGGTGATCTCGAACAATATCGCCAACATCAACACCACCGCGTTCAAGCGCGCGCGCGCGGAGTTCACCGATCTTCTCTATCAGACAGACCGTCTGCAGGGCGTCTCCAACCGCGGGCGCGACGCGACGATTCCGGAAGGCTCGCAGACCGGACTCGGCGTCCGCACCGCCGCCATTCGCAGCCTGCAGACGCAGGGCTCGCTCGCCAATACCGGCAATTCGCTCGATCTCGCGCTCAGCGGGCGCGGATGGTATCAGATCGTCGGTCCAGACAGCGAGACGCTCTACACGCGCGCCGGCTCGTTCAGCACCAACGCCAATGGTCAGTTGGTGACGGGGGACGGCTATCTCGTCACGCCGACGATCGTCGTCCCGAACAACGCCGTCAGCATCGCCGTCAGCCAATCCGGCGTCGTCACGGCGGTGATCGGCGGCCAAACCGCGCCGCAGCAGCTCGGCCAATTGACGATCGCCAATTTCGCCAACGAATCGGGGCTCGAGGCGCTGGGCGGAAATCTCTTCCGGCAGACGCTGGCGTCGGGCGCTCCGGTCGTCGGCGTTCCGGGAGACCCGGGCTTCGGCGTCATCAACCAGGGCTATCTCGAGAGCTCCAATGTGGATCCCGTCAAGGAGCTCGTGAATCTCATCTCCGCTCAGCGCGCCTTCGAATTGAACTCGAAGGTCATCCAGGCCGTCGACGAAATGGCCGGCACGATCTCGAAGGGCATCAGATGATGCGAGGCGTCGCGTCCTCGCTTTCGAAACGGCGCCGCGCGCGGCTCGCCGCGCTCGTGGTCGCGGCGCAGGCGTGGGTCGCGTCCTCGTCTCTCGCGCAGGAGCGCATCCTGCCCGTTCCTCTGGCGATCATTTATCCAGGCGATCCGATCCGTGAGTCGATGCTCGGCGAGAAGGTTTTCGCCGGCGGGATGGACGGCTCGGTCGTCGACTCGAAGAGCGCCTTGCTCGGCAAGGTCGCGCGGCGCACGCTGCTGCCGGACCAGCCGATCCCCAGCTATGCGGTCGACGCGCCCAAGCTCGTCGCGATCAATGCGCCGGTCAGAATCGTCTTCGACGAAGGCGGATTGGTGATCATCGCCTATGGCTCGGCGTTGCAGGCCGGCGCCGTCGGCGATCTCATTCGCGTGCGCAATCAGGACAGCGGGCTGACAGTGTCGGGCAAGGTGCAGCCGGACGGCTCGATCCGCGTGAGCGAAGGATGATGCGCAGACTTCTCGCGGCCGCGCTCCTCTGCCTAGTGTGCGCGCCTGCAATCGCCTCTGTGCGCATCAAGGACATCACCTTCGCGCGCGGCGTGCGCGACTATCAGCTCATCGGTTATGGCGTCGTCGTCGGTCTGCAGGGCACCGGCGACACGCTGCGCAACTCGCCCTTCACCGAACAATCCGTCTCGTCCATGTTGGATCGCCTCGGCGTCAATGTGCGCAACAGCGCCTTGCGCACGCGCAATCTGGCGGCGGTCATGGTGACGGCCGCGCTTCCGCCCTTCGCGGGCTGGGGATCGACGATCGACGTGACCGTGTCGGCGATGGGCGACGCGACCTCCCTCATGGGCGGCACGCTGATCCTGACGTCGCTTTCCGGAATCGACGGCAATGTCTACGCGATCGCTCAAGGACCGATCGCCGTTTCCGGATTTGCGGTCGCCGGCCAGAGCGAGACGCTCACCCACGGCGTCGCGACCGCCGGGCGCGTGCCGAACGGCGCGACGATCGAGCGCGAGCTGCCGCGGCCTTCCGCCGACGATGGCTCGCTGATCCTCGAGCTGCGCAATCCGGACTTCGAGACCGCGGTCCGCATCGCCGATGCGATCAATCGGTACAGCCAGCAGAAATACCGTCACGCCATCGCGCGCGAGCGCGACAACCGCAGCATCGCGCTGACAGGCGTGCAGCGCAGGGGCGCGACGCGTCTGCTGGCGGAAATCGGCGAATTGAGGGTGGAGCCGAGCTCGCCGGCGCGGGTCGTCATCGACGAGCGGACGGGAACGGTCGTCATCGGCCAGGATGTGCAGATATCGCCCATCGCCTTGACGCATGGCGGGCTCACCGTGCGCATCACCGAGACGCCGGAGGTGTCGCAGCCGGCGCCGTTCTCGAATGGCAGAACGACCGTCACGTCGCAGACACGCATCACCGCGACGGAGGAAACGGGCCAGGTCGCGACGCTGCAGGGTCCGACCTTGCGGACTCTCGTGCGCGGGCTCAATCAGATCGGCCTGAAGCCGACGGGGATCATTTCCATTCTGCAAGCCATAAAGACGGCGGGCGCGCTGCAGGCCGATCTGGTGATCCAATAGCGCCGGCGGATGCACAAGAACGGGAAACCATGGTCTTTCCGCGTTTCGATGAAGCACGGAAAGACCACGGCGGTCGCGCCTCCGCGCCTTGCCGAATGGGCGGCGGGCGCGATTTATGTTTCCACTCACGGGGCGGTGGGGCTGTTTCGCTCGAGCAAAGGAGGAAAGCGCCATGCGTAGGCGAGCTGCTTTCTCGTCCATTATCCTGCTCGCGTTCTGCGGCGCCGCTCTCGCCCAGCAGCGGCCGGTGGGCGGTCACACGTCCGGCCCCGCCGTGGGCAGGAATGTGACGCCGAGCACGGTCACTCAAAAGCTGTTCGAAGGGCGCTCCAGCTTCGCCGGTGAGGACATCGAAGCCGCGTTGGACGCGAGCGCGCTCTCGGCCGGTTCGCCAGGCGTCGCCGGCAAGCCGGGCACGCAGAGCGGGCAGGCGCCTAAGGGGCGCGACGCCGCGTCCAAGGCCGTCTACTGAGCTGGGCGGGACGAGGATCCGTTTCGCCGGCCCCGATCCTCGGCGGACGGCGCCCTCGGCCCTATCTCGGCTCTTCGAGGCGAAAGACCGCCGTTGCGGCCTCGAGCCACGGACGGCCCGCCACGGATGTACTGGCGGGCCGTTCTCATTTGTCGGGCCGACGCTCAGTGGTGCCGAGCCGGCATCTTCAACGCGGCTTCCAAAGCCATTATGACCGGAATGATGGCCGCCTTCTCCCGTTGCGCCGCGGCATAGAGTTCTGAGCCGTCGCTATGCTCGACGCGCTGCAGCGTCTCCAGGCGATGGTCGAGACTTTCGAGCAGCGCGGCCGCCTCGGTTCTCTCGAGCGTGACCTCGACTTTGATCTGATCGTCCATTTCCCCTCCCGAAACCGGTCAGAATTCCCAGAGTGGATAATTGGCGCGATCCGCCGCAGCGTCGCGTCTCTTTGACGCAATAAGCTGCATCAGCGAATCTGAATCAGCGGCGCTGGCGGATAGCCGAGGCGCCTCCGTGTGAGCCGCCGCTCGAATCCAAAAGTCGTCAAATGTTTTGATTTCTTTGGTGGAGCCAGACGGAATCGAACCGACGACCTCTTCAATGCCATTGAAGCGCTCTCCCAACTGAGCTATGGCCCCACGTTTTTTCGCCGCCCTCATTGGGGAGAGGGCAGGATGTCCAGGCGGCTCTCGCCGCAGCACGGGCGGTGTATAGTTCAGCCTGCCGTTCCCTGCAAGCCCGCCGCCGATTTTTGTTCGAACGACCGAGCCTCACAGAATGAACCGGCTCAAATCCCGGTTTTTCGCCAGATCGCCGATGTGCTTTTCCACATAGTCGCCGTCGATCGACACTTTCTCGCCGGAGCGGTCGGAGGCGGCAAAGCTCACCTCGTCGAGAACGCGCTCCATGACCGTCTGCAGGCGCCGCGCGCCGATATTCTCGACCGACGTGTTCACCTGCACCGCAACGCGGGCGATGGCGTCGACGGCGGAAGGCGCAAATTCCAGCTCGACGCCCTCCGTGCCCATCAGCGCCACATATTGCTTGGTGAGGCAGGCTTCGGTCTCGGTGAGGATGCGGCGGAAATCCTCTTCGTCGAGCGAAGCGAGCTCCACCCTGATCGGCAGGCGGCCCTGCAGCTCGGGCAGCAGGTCCGAGGGCTTGGCGACATGGAAGGCGCCGGAGGCGATAAACAGCACATGGTCCGTCTTCACCGGCCCATGCTTGGTCGCGACCGTCGTGCCCTCGATCAGCGGCAGCAGATCGCGCTGCACGCCCTCGCGCGACACATCGGCGCCGCCGCGCCCCTCGCGCGCGCAGATCTTGTCCATCTCGTCGATGAACACGATGCCATTGTTCTCGACCTCGGCGATCGCCTCGCGGACGCTCTCCTCCTGGTCGATGAGCTTCTCGCTTTCTTCGGCGATCAGCGGACCATGCGCGTCCCTCACGAGCGTCTTGCGGCGTTTGGCCTTGCCCTGAAACGCCTTGCCGAAAATATCGCCGAGCGAGAAAGCCGAGACGCTCGCGCCCTGAATGTTCGGCAGCTCGAACATCGGGACGGCGGGGCCCGACTGGGCGATCTCGATTTCGATTTCCTTGTCGTCGAGCTCGCCGGCGCGCAGCTTCTTGCGGAAGGAATCGCGCGTCTGCGGCGAGGCGGCGGGACCGACGAGCGCGTCCAGCACGCGCTCTTCCGCCGCGAGCTGCGCCTTGGCCTCGACGTCCTTGCGGCGCTTCTCCTTCACCAGCACGATGGCGACTTCGACGAGATCGCGCACGATCTGCTCGACATCACGGCCGACGTAGCCGACCTCGGTGAATTTCGTCGCCTCCACTTTGAGGAAGGGCGCGTTGGCGAGCTTCGCCAGGCGGCGGGCGATCTCGGTCTTGCCGCAGCCGGTCGGGCCGATCATCAGAATATTCTTCGGCAGCACCTCCTCGCGCATCGCGCCCTCGAGCTGCTGGCGGCGCCAGCGGTTGCGCAGCGCGATGGCGACGGCGCGCTTGGCGTCCTTCTGTCCGACGATGAAGCGGTCGAGCTCGGAAACGATCTCGCGCGGCGAGAAATCGGCCATATCTCTTGTCCCTGGCGCAGTGCCGATCAGATCGATTCGAGCACGATGTTCGTATTGGTGTAAACGCAGATTTCGGCGGCGATTTCCATCGCCCTTCTGGCGATGGCCTCGGCCTCCAGCGGCGTGTCGATGAGCGCGCGCGCGGCGGCGAGCGCATAATTGCCGCCCGAACCGATGGCCGCGACGGCGCCGTTTTCGCTCGCCTCCGGCTCCAGCACGTCGCCCGAGCCGGTCAGCACGAGGCCCGCCTCCTTGTCGGCGACGAGCATCATCGCCTCCAGCCGCCGCAAATAGCGGTCCATGCGCCAATCCTTGGCGAGCTCCACGCAAGCCCTCGTCAATTGGCCGGGATATTGGTCGAGCTTGCCCTCGAGCCGTTCGAACAGCGTGAAGGCGTCAGCCGTGGCGCCGGCGAAGCCGGCGATCACGTCGCCCTTGCCGAGCCTGCGGACCTTCTTGGCGTTGGCCTTCATGACCGTCTGCCCGAGGCTCACCTGTCCATCGCCGGCGATGACCGTTTTGCCGCTCTTCTTCACCAGCACGATCGTCGTCGCGTGCCAGCTCACGGGTTTCGTATTTTGTTCCGGGTTCATCCAAGCCTCGGCTGAAATGAGTCGTGCGGATGTAGGGGCTGTCGAGCTTATCGGCAAGGGGAGGGTTCTGCTAAGAGGCCTCCTACGGGCGAGCGCGCCCCTTAATTTAGGAGGAGGACATCGCGATGACGAACGCCGACCCGCGCGAAGCGATCGTCGCAGCCGCGCGCCGGACGAACGCGCTCGGGATCAACCAGGGGACGGCCGGCAATATCTCGCTGCGCGCGGGCGATGCGATG
Source organism: Methylocystaceae bacterium (assembly GCA_003105285.1). Classification (GTDB taxonomy): domain Bacteria; phylum Pseudomonadota; class Alphaproteobacteria; order Rhizobiales; family Beijerinckiaceae; genus Methylosinus. The sequence goes on along the minus strand of PQAN01000181.1, from coordinate 461 downwards.
CTGATTACGCCGAGCGGCGTCGCTTATGAGGCGATGACGCCGCAGATGATCGCGGTCGTGCCGCTCGAGGGCGAGGGCGCCGCGTCGGGGCCGCTCGCCCCGTCGAGCGAATGGCGCATCCATCGCGACATTTTGCGCGCGCGCGCCGACGTGAACGCGGTCGTTCACACCCATGCGCCATACGCGACGACGCTCGCCGTGCTGCGGCGCGACATTCCGGCCGTGCATTACATGATCGCCGCTTTCGGCGCGGCGAAGATCCGCTGCACGGATTACGCGCCTTTCGGCACGCAGGCGTTATCCGACCTCGCCGTCGCCGGCCTCGGGAGCGCGCATGGCGTGCTGCTCGGCAATCACGGCATGATCGTCACCGCCGCCGATCTCGACAAGGCGATGTGGCGCGCCGTCGAGCTCGAGGCGCTCGCCCGGGTCTATTATCTCGCGAGCCTCGCGGGCGAGCC
>PQAN01000180.1 GCA_003105285.1 Methylocystaceae bacterium | reverse complement strand
ATGTTGCAGACCGTCATGCGGCCCTCCATCGACAGGTCGCGGATCGCCTCGCCCGCATATTCGATGACATGGCCGGTGCCGCCGGCCGTGCCGATCTCGCCGATGATGGCGAGAATGATGTCCTTGGCCGTCGCGCCCTCGGCCAGCTTGCCGTCGACGCGCACCAGCATATTGGCGGCCTTCTTTTGAATGAGCGTCTGCGTCGCCAGCACATGCTCGACCTCGGAGGTGCCGATGCCATGGGCGAGCGCCCCGAAGGCGCCGTGGGTGGAGGTGTGGCTGTCGCCGCAGACGATCGTCGTGCCCGGCAGAGTGAAGCCCTGCTCCGGCCCGACGATGTGAACGACGCCCTGGCGCCGGTCGTGCTCGTTGTAATATTCGACGCCGAACTCGGCCGCATTGATGGCGAGCTGCTCGACCTGCGCCCTGCTCTCCGGATCCTCGATCGGCTCGGAGCGGTCGGTCGTCGGCACATTGTGATCGACGACGGCGAGAGTCTTGGCGGGCGCGCGAACCTTGCGCCCCGTGAGGCGCAAGCCTTCGAACGCCTGCGGACTCGTCACCTCATGGACGAGATGGCGGTCGATATAGATGAGGCACGCGCCGTCTTCCTGCTCATGGACGACGTGATCGTCCCAAATCTTGTCGTAGAGCGTGCGCGGCGCAGCCTGATTCCCTGCCATCTGTCTCGTTCCTGCTCCAAAATTCCTCGCGGGCGGCGCGTCTCCAGCGCTCGTCTTCGAACCACACCCGACCCGCCCGGGGCGATCGGGTGAAAGGCGGCATCCCTCGCCCTCATGCTGAGGAGGCTCCGCAGGAGCCGTCTCGAAGCACGAGGGCGAGTTCCAGGCGGCGCATGAAGGTTTCCTCGTCCTTCGAGACGCGACCTCCGGTCGCTCCTCAGGATGAGGAAACCTTCATTCGATCGCCCTGCCCGGACCCGTCGCGTCTTCTACTCGCAAGCCGCGCGGCTTGGAAGTATGTAATCGCGGCGACGGCCAGCCGGGAGGGCTTGTAGAAAGTGACGCGATTTTCGACGCCGCCCGACCTTCGGGCGGCGATAGCGAGCCTGTTGGACGAGCGCTCGCGCCGTGAACTCGCGGCGCGAGTCGCGCGCATTTCCGCTCTTTTTCGCGAACGCCGGCGCACCAGCGAGGCGATCGCGGACGAGGACGACGCGCTCGCCTACGCTCTGTTCCGCCTGCCCGCGACCTACGCCGCGACCGCCTCGGTTCTCGCCGGACTGAGCGAACGGTCGCCGGCGTTCCGCCCGAGGCGGCTTCTCGATCTCGGCGCCGGCCTCGGCGTCGCGAGCTGGGCGGCGCTGCAGCTCTGGCCGGACATCGAAACGATCGTCATGCTCGACCGCAGCGCAGATTTTCTGTCGCTGGCCCGGCGTCTCGCCGCGAGCGGCGGTCCGGCGCTCGCCAGGGCGCAAGTCGTATCCGGCGACATGGGCGATCCGCCGGATTTCGGCGAGCCGTTCGATCTCATCGTCTCGAGCTACGCCGTGACGGAAATTCCCGACGCGCGACTGGCCGAGGTTCTCGACGCCGCCTGGCGGAACTGCCGCGGCGCGCTCGCGATCGTCGAACCCGGCACGCCGCGCGATTACGCGCGGCTGATGCGCGCGCGGACGCTGCTCGTCGACGCCGGCGCACATCTTTCGGCGCCCTGCCCGCACTCCGCGCCCTGCCCGCTGGTCGCGCCGGACTGGTGCCATTTCGCCGTGCGGCTCGCGCGTTCGCGCGACCATAAGCTCGTCAAGGGCGCCGCCGCGCCCTTCGAGGACGAGAAATTCGCCTATCTGGCCGCCGCGCGGCGAGAGGCGTCGCTCGCGCCCGCCGCCACTCGCGTCCTCATGCGGCCCGAGGCGCTCAAATATGCGGTAAGGTTACGCCTTTGCACGCGCCGAGGGATAGAAGAGACTGCAATATTGAAACGCGATAGGCACAGATTCGATTCTATAAAGAAGACGGCTTGGGGCGACGATGTCGACGCCCTGGAGGAAATGGCGGCGGGGGAATGAACATGCAGCGCCCGAGAGTCTCGCCCTATCTGACCGTATCGCCCGCCGCTGGCGCGATCGCCTTCTACACCGCCGCCTTCGGCGCGCAGCAGAGAGCCTTGATGCCTTCAGTCGACGGGCTGCGCATCGCGCATTGCGAGCTGACGATCAACGGCGGCTCGGTGATGCTGGCGGACGCTTTCCCGGAACTCGGCCATTCGCGCCCGCCCCTGCCCGGCGAGCAGGTCACCGTATCCGTCAGCCTGGAATATGACAAAGCTCAGGAGGTCGACGACATCGTCGCGCGCGCCTCGCACCTCGGCGCGAAAGTCGAGACGCAGCCGACCAACTCCTTCTGGGGAACGCGCTATGCGGCGATGCGCGACCCCTTCGGCCATAGATGGATCTTGAACGCGCCGCTCGACTCCGCCGCCCGCGGCTAGAGCGTCTCCAGCCGAAGTGGAAACCGGTTCGGCGTCGGGAACGCGTCAAAACAAGAAGCTGGAGTCTTTCCGTGTTTCAATGAAACGCGGAAAGACTCCAGCGGACCGAAAGGGCGCCGGCGTCACAGGCAGAGCAGATAGGCGACGAGCGCGTCCTTCTCCTGCTGCGTCAGATTCACGCCGAGCACGAGATTGAAGAACTCCACCGTGTCGGGCAGCGTCAGCAGCCGCCCGTCGTGCAGATAGGGCGGCGAATCCTTGATTCCGCGCAGCGTGAAAGTCTTGATCGGCCCGTCCGGCACGATCGCGAGATCATTGGCGACCTGCTTGGGCTTGTAGAAGCGCTCCAGCTTCAGGTCGTGCATATTGTTGTCCATGAAGGCCGTCTGCGGAATGTGACATTCCGCGCAGCGGCCCTTGCCCAAGAAGACGCGCTCGCCCGCGAGCTCGGTCTCGCTCGCCTTGGCCGGGTCCAGCCGTCCGCTGGGATCGAGCTTCGGGGCGGGCGGAAAGTCGATGATATTCTGTATCTGCGCCATCATCGCGACGTGCTCGGTGCGATCGGGCAGATGCGCCCCCTTGCGGGTGGCGCTCACATGATCGCCGTTGAAATAGGCCGTGCGCTGCTCGAATTGGGTGAAATCCTCGACCGAGCGCAGCGAGCGCTTCGACCCATGGATTTGCTGATTGAA
>PQAN01000179.1 GCA_003105285.1 Methylocystaceae bacterium | reverse complement strand
AGGCGGCGAGCGCCGCCGCCATGACGCCGAGCGCGGAGACGATCGGCTCGCCGCCGTTCTGCATCGCCAGTCCGCCGGCGATCGTGCCGGCGAGGATCGCGAGAAAGGTCGCGCCCTCGACCAGCGCATTGCCGGCCGGCAATTCCTCCTGACGCAGGTGATCCGGCAAAATTCCATATTTTACCGGGCCGAACAGCGCGCCGAGGACGCCGAAAGCGAAGAGCGCGACGAGCAGGACCGGAACCGAAGCGAACAGGAACCCCGCCACGGCGACGCCCGCCGCGCCGATCTCGACGAGCTTCAGGCGTCGCGCGACGAGCGCCTTGTCGAATTTGTCGGCGATCTGGCCGCCGAGCGCGGACAAGACGAAATAAGGCGCGATGAAGATCGCGCCCGCCAGGGTGACGAGCGACTCTCCCTGCGAACCGCCGATCTCGAACAGGATAAGCAGGATCAACGCGTTCTTCAGGAAATTATCGTTGAAGGCGGCGAAGAACTGGCACCAGAACAAGGGCGCGAAGCGTTTCGAGACGAGCAAATGATCGGACATTTGGAAGCTTCCGTTGCGCACGGCGAGAAGGATCGAGATGTCGCCGATTTGGTTTAAGGATGCGTTGAATCGGTAAAGAGCGCTGCGTTAGGCGAGCCTATAGAATCCGGCCGAAAACCGAGAGCCTTCACCGTTGTCATTCCCGGCGGGCCGAAGGCCTGACCGGGAATCTAGGGGCAACAACCAGAAACTCCGGCCGTGGCTCTGGATTCCCGATCACTCGCTTCGCGAGCGTCGGGAATGACGCCCTTGCAAACAGGATCAGGGAATAAATTTCGGCCGGACTCTAAAAGCTCGCCTGGCGCCGCCCCATTCGAATGCCCCGAAACGAGACGCGCCGACATGCGCGCGCGCACATCCTGCATCTATCTGGGGCGAGGCGGCGGCGCGGCCAATTCGCGCGAGCGGCGGGCAGAGACTTTCAACATTGCGGCGCTCCTGTTATGAACACTGTTCATGATCGCAGCATAGCACGATATGAACATCGTTCAAGATAAATCCGAACGGCGTTCGACGCTGACATTCGAGACGGATCAGCTCGATCGGGTGAAGGTTTCCTCATCCTGAGGAGGTCCCGCGGGGACCGTCTCGAAGGACGGGGAAACCTGCAAGACAGCCACCTGGAGCTCGCCCTCGCGCTTTTGAGACGGCTCCCGTGGAGCCTCCTCGGCATGAGGGCGAGGACTGCTGTCCGTCACAGATCGGCTTGGATAGAGACGGACGGCCAATGACCGAACAGCGCTCGACGAACAAACCGGACCGCCGCGCCGAGCTGCGCGAGCGGCTGCTCTCCGCGGGCCGCGAGGCGATCGCCGCGGGCGGCCTGCAAAACCTCAAGGCCCGCGACCTCGCCGCCGCGGCCGGCTGCGCCGTCGGCGCGATCTACAATGTCTTCGACGATCTCGACGAACTGATCCTGCGCATCGGCTCGCGGACCTTGGCGCGGTTGGCGCAGGTCCTGGCGGCGCCGGCGGCCGGCCCTTCGCCGGACGCGGCGGACGAGCTCGTGCGCCTCGCGCGCGGCTATCTCGATTTCGCGCGCGCGCACAAGCTTCTCTGGCGCGCGCTGTTCGAACATCGGCTGAGCGGCGGACGCGCCGTCCCCTCCTGGTTCCTGGAGGATCAGAATCGTCTCTTCGCTCTTCTCGACGCGCCGCTCGCGCGGCTGCTGCCGGGCGAGCCGGCGCCGGCGCGCGCGCAGCTCGCGCGCACATTGTTTTCCGCCGTGCATGGAGTCGTGTCGCTCGGGCTCGAGGAAAAACTCGCGCCGATGCCGGCGGAGACGCTCGACGCGCAGCTCGAATGTCTGGTGCGCGCTTTCGCGGCGGGCCTGCAAGATCGCGATTGATGGAAGCGGAAGGCTTGCATTTGGCGGCTCGACCTGTGATAGCCCGGCGATGTTGTTGATCCTTCTCTTTTTCGTGGCCATGTGGGCCGGGGCGCAGAATGCGCTCGCCGGCGGCGGATCGTTCCTCATCCTGCCGACATTGATGTTGACCGGCATGGACGCGCGCGCCGCCAATATCACCTCTTGCGCGGCGCTCTTTCCCGCGCAGGTCGCGACAGGCTGGGCCGGCCACAAGCTGTCGTCCGGAGCGGGCGGCCTGTCGCTGCGGAACCTGTTCGCCATCAGCGTCATCGGCGGCGCGATCGGCGCCGCCATCCTCCTGCTCACGCCGCCGGCCTTCTTCGCGAGGCTCGTTCCGTGGCTGGTGCTGTTCGCGACGGCGATCTTCGGCTACGGCAGCTTCCTGCGCAAACCCGGCGACGCGCATGTCCATCTCGGCTCCTTCGGGACCGGCGTCGCGCAATTTCTCATCTCGATCTACGGCGGCTATTTCGGCGGCGGCATCGGCTTCCTCATGGTCGCCGCGCTGACGATGGCGGGCCAGAACGTGCGCATGGCGAGCGCGACGAAGAATGTGCTCGCCGGCGTCATGAACGCGTCGGCCGTGGCGATTTTCCTGTTCTCGCCGGATCTGCATTGGGAACAGGCCTTCGTCACCTCGCTCGGCGCGACCATCGGCGGCGTGCTCGGCGCCCGTTTGCTGCATCGCATCGACGACCGGCTGTTGCGAATCATCGTCATCGTCATCGGCGTGCTGCTGACGATCGGCCTGTTTCAGAGAGCGGCGTAGACGGCAGGAGCGAGCCGAAGCTTTGACGTTTCGCCGCGATGTTCTATGAAGACGGCGAAAGGCATTCGAGAATGCGCGTGCTTGCTCTGGTCGCGACGGCCGTTTCGATCGCTCTCTTTCTCTGCGTTCCCGCGGCGAAGGCGGCCGCTGTCCGCGGCCCCGTTCTCGCCTGCAGGGATCAGGCGGACATCAAGCGCGCGCTTCGCCCAACATCCGACAAGGACGCCAAGGACAATGCCGCCTATCTCAAAGGCCGAGTCGGCGCCGGCGAATGCGTGCAGCTCCTGCGCGATCAGAAAGTCCTCGTCGACCAGCGTGACGGCCAATTGTGGTGCGTGAGGCCGTCGGGCGCTCTCGATTGCTATTGGACCTATGAGAAGGCGATCGATCTCTATCCCCCGCCGCCGCCCGAGCCCGGCGAGCAGCCGGGCGCCAAGAAAAAGCGTTGACGTAAGTATCGGTTCGTAAAGTCGCGTCGCGTTCGAAAAAGGCCCACGGGCGACGCCGCGTCGGACGCGAGTTGGTCTCCGGCCGGCCGGCTGATAGAAACGAAGTTCGTTACGTGATGATTCTCACGCCATGGGAGTCGTAACCGCGATGCTGCAACCCAGAAAATGGTGGGTCGGCCTGCCGCCGCTGGCGATCCTGTTCGCGCTCGCCGCGACGCAAAATATCGACACGATCGAGAAAGACATCGGCGATCGCGTCCGCGCGACGCTGGCGCAGACTCCGCGCGCTATCGAGAATGCGCAGGTCGCGGTCGCGGGCCGAGACGTCTCCGTCTCCGGCGTCGCGCTCTCCAAGGATGCGACGGCGAAGCTCCTCGAGACCGTCGAACGTCAGGCGGGCGTGCGCTCGGTCGCGGATGCGACCGCCGCGCCGCCCGTGGCCAAGCCTTTCGTTTTCGTACTGGAGCGCAAGGGCGGAAAGCTCGCTCTGACGGGCCATGCGCCGGCTGTGGGCGAACGCGACAAAATCCGCGCGGCGGCCGCGAGCAAGGGCCTGGAGATCGCCGACGCGGCCGCCTATGCGGCCGGCGCTCCGCAAAATTTCGAGGCGCTGGCGGCTTACGGCGTGGCGCTGCTCGCGCAGCTCCAGAACGGCAAGATCGCCTTTGCGGACGCGACGCTCGCGGTCAGCGGCGACGCGGCGACATCCGAGATCTACGACAGCACGCTCGCCGCGCTGAAGGCGCCGCCCGCCGGCGTCGTGGTGAAGGCGATCGACGTCAGGCCGCCACTCGTTTCGCCGTTCGTCTGGAGCGCCGACAAGACCGGCGACGCCATCGTCCTGTCCGGATATGTTCCCTCGGGCGACATCGGCGCGTCGCTCGCCGCCAAGGCCGCCGCCTCCGCCCCGGCAGGCGAGGTGACGAACCAAGTCCGCGTCGCGAGCGGCGCGCCGAGCGGCGATTTCGCCGCGGCCGCATCGACGGCCTTGGCCGAGCTCGCGAAACTGGCGCAGGGCAAGGCCACGCTCTCCGACGCCCGTCTGTCGATCGAAGGCGCGGGCAAGCCCAACGTCACCTCCGCCGCCATCGAGGCGAGCGCCCGCGCCGCCTTGCCGCGAGGCTTCGCCCTCGGGCCGGTCGACGTCGCCGCCGGAATCGTCTCGCCTTACACATTTTCGGCGCGCAAGGCCGGCGCGACGCTCGCGCTGTCGGGCCATGCGCCGGACAAGGAGGTCCGCGCGACGCTCGTCGAGCGCGCCAAGCGCGGATTCGACGGCAGGATCGTCGACGATGTCGTCGTCGCGGAAGGCGCGCCCAAAGGCTTCGTCGACGCGGCGACGGCGTCGTTGCGCGCGCTCGCGCGACTGAGCTCGGGCGTCGTCGAGATCAACGACCAGGAGGTCGCCCTCGACGGCTCGGCTTTCATCGCCAAGGCGCCGTTCGATATTCAGTCGCAATTGTCGAGGAGCCTGCCGGAGGGATTCAAGATCGTGGCTCGGCTCGGCGCGGAGCCGCTCGACGAAGCCATCGACCCGAGGCGGCTGCACGGCGTGCTGTCGGAAATCGCCGCCAAGGGCATATTCTTCAGCGCCGACAATTCGTCGATCGACACGGAGTCGCTGCCGGTCGTCGACGCCCTCGCTCTCGCCTTACTGCGCAGCCCGAATGTCGCGATCGAGATTTCCGGCCATACGGACGACGCAGGCTCCGAGGCGGACAATGAAAATATCGCGAGACGCCGCGCGCAGACAGTGCTGGACTATCTGATCAGGGCGGGCGTCGATCCGGCGAGACTGACGGCGACGGGTTACGGCTCCGCGCGGCCGATCGCCCGCAACGACAGCGACGGAGGCCGCGCGCAAAACCGGCGCATCGAATTCTCGATCAAGTGACGCCGCAGCTTTCGGGGAAGGAGAACGCCCATGCTCTATCTGCTCACCGCCTTCTGGGAGTGGTTCGCGGTCGCGCTCTTCATCGGACTCGTCGTCGGCTTTCTGACGACGACGCGTGACAAGGATACGCAATTCTCCGGTCATGGCGCGACCGTCACGGCGATCTTCATCGTCGCCGGCGGCTTTCTGCTCGCCAATCTGCAAACGGTTCCGCGCCGCGCCGGATTGGCTCTGGAGACGGCGCTGCTCATCCTCGGCGCCTACGGCCTCGGATTGCCGATCGGCGGCGGGGCCAAGCTGCTCACCGCCGCGGCCTCCCCTCCCGTTCCGGCGAAGAAGAAGCCGCCGCTCGTCGTCGTGAGAGGCAAACCGCGCGAGGAGACGGAGGCGGCGGCGTCCCCGCCCGAGCCGGCGCCTCGAGCGCCGCCGCCCGCCCCCGAGCCGGCGCGACCGGTCGAGCCT
>PQAN01000178.1 GCA_003105285.1 Methylocystaceae bacterium | reverse complement strand
CATCTCACGGGGTTGACCCGCCCCTCCGCAACCGTTAGTGGGTTCGACGACGGCAGAGCGATATAGTCTGTCGGCCGAAGTCGCGACGAGCACTCAGAGGACCGACTTGCCCAATCGCCGGCCTACCCGAGCGTTTGTCAACGGTTCGACGATAGCTTTCGAGCGAGCGCGTAGCTCAGTCGGTAGAGCATCTGACTTTTAATCAGAGGGTCATGGGTTCGAGTCCCATCGCGCTCACCAATAAAAACAAGTAGTTAGAACATCAAAAATGAGAACATGAAGAGAACATGCGACCCTTTGCGACGGGTCGCAAAGTCGCACGTGCGCCTTCTGAGCCTCGCTTCTCTCTTTTCCTATTTTATGAGTGAATACGAGAATCAGTCCGCTCTCTATCAGAGCGGATCGCGTTCAGCGTCGGCCCCTGTCCGACAAGCGCTCAATCATCTCGATGGTCAGCAACGCCCATCAGCTCACGGCAAGGCGCCCGATATTCGAAATTCGTCAAGGCTCGGAAGTGCCGCCGAGCGGCCAACTCAAGGCATTGATTACAAATATCTGGAGCGGGCGATGGGAATCGAACCCACGACATACAGCTTGGGAAGCTGTCGTTCTACCACTGAACTACGCCCGCACGACGCGAGAACCGCCCGATTTGTATAGAATTTCGAGTCGATCGGCGCAAGACGCTCGAGCGGGGCCCGGGCCGGAAAGGCGGGACACGAGAAGTCTTTCCGGACAAAAGTCCAGCGAGCGCAAACCTCGAGGCTCGCACTGGCGACCCAACGCCTTCACGCCGCCTTCTTCAGCGCAAAACGCACGGCCCTCGCCCGGTCGAGCAGGCGTTCCAGCTCGCCATGTCGCCCTTCGTCGGCCGAGGGGACGCTGGATTCGAGCTGTCGCGGCTGTTCGCCGGCTCTCTCGTTCCACCACCAGAGAGCAAAACAGGCCGCCGCAATGCTCGCGAGCGCCGAAAACGGCTCGCCCGGAGCGACGAACGACAGATCGGGGACGCATTCTTTCGCGTATTCGCAGGCGTCCGACCAGTCCTGAAACCAGAGCTTGATCGATTCCATCTCTAACCTCGTCTTGCCTTCGCTTCGGGTCACGATACGACACAATGGACGCTAAGCGACAAAGGCGTAGCTCGTTGAACTCGGACGTCCGGCGAAGAGCCTCGGGTCGGCCGTCTCGACCGAATGAACCGCACTGCAAACAGTAAATATTGCAGTGCACAAAAACATGCAAGGAAATTTTATGCCGTCTCGGGCAAAGCCTAGTTAAATCCGCGCATGCCTGCTTATCTCGACCAGCCTTCCACTCTTATGCAATGCAGCAAAATGACGCAGGGAAAGCCGCTCGACCCTCGGTCGGCGCGCTGAACGCCGGCTCGGCGGTCGGACAGCCATCCGCCGCGCGGTCTTTATGCAATTATGGCGCCTTGAAATGCTTCGAGAGCTTCAGCTCTTGTCCCTGGTAATTGGAGAATCCGCCATGGCCGTAGAGCGCCGCCGGTTCGGCGGCCATCGTCTCGTAGACGAGGCGGCCGATGACCTGCCCGTCCTCGAGAATGAACGGCACTTCGTGGCTGCGCACCTCGAGCACGGCTCGGCTGCCGGGACGCCCGCCGGCCGCATAGCCGAAGCCGGGATCGAAAAAGCCTGCGTAATGCACGCGAAACTCGCCCATTGCGGGGTCGATCGCCACCATTTCCGCCGACAGATGCGAGGGGATGCGAATTCTCTCACGCGAGGCGAGAATGTAGAAATCGCCAGGGTCCAGGATCAATTTCCTGCCGGGGCGGGCGTGCAATTTCTCCCAATAATCTTCGACGCCGTAATGATCGACGCGATCGACGTCGACGACGTCCGTATGCTTCTGGGCGCGATAGCCGACGACGTCGCCGGCGCCGAGCGCCTCGAGCGCGACACGCAGGATCAGGCCGTCGCGCAGCGTCAATTCGCCGTCGACGAGCGGCGCGCGCTCATGTTCGGTCCGCAACGCCGCATCGGGGAGAATGAAATCCAACGCCGAGGCGAGAGGGGCGCGCCGCCGAAAGCGCATCTGATCGAGACGCGAGCCCTGGCGGACGCGGACGCTGAAGCTGCGCGGCGACACCTCGGCGAACAGCGGTCCTTGATAGCCTTCCGCCACATGATCGAAGATCTCGGTGTCATTGGTGATGAGTCGCGTGAAGATATCGAGCCGGCCGGTCGAGCTCTTGGGATTGGCGACAGCCGACACGCCTTTGGGCAGACGCAGCGTCTCGAGCAGCGGAATCACATAGACGCAGCCGCGCTCCAGCACGGCGCCCGCTCCTTCGAGACTGATCTCGTCATAGGTAAACTCCGACAGCAGCGCCTCGACGCTGCGCCGCCGGCCCGGCAGGAAACTGGCGCGCACGCGATAAGCCTTCGGACCGAGGCGCAGATCGAGGCTCGCCGGCTGATATTGCCCCTCCTCGATCGGCCGCGCCGCGCCGATGGCGCCGACATCGGCCAATATGCGGATGTGCTCGCAGGCGAGCACGCCGAAGACCTCTCCGAGCGCGGCGTCCGCAGCGCCGACGCCTTCGAGGAGCGGCTCGCGAGAGGCGTTCGCGGAGGCGGGCGCTCGAGCCATTTGGATGTTTCCTTTCGTCGCTGCGGTTGGCCGGCGACTTTAAGCGCCTTCCGCCGCCGCGCAAAACGACCGGCTCAGGAACAGGTCGTGACCTGGTTGGAGCAAGCGCCGGTCACCCAGCCGCGAACTTTGCGCAAGGGTTTTCTCGTGTCGGCGTCGTGGATGTCGCCTTCGATTTCGATCCAGGCGCCCTTGCAGGACAGCGCCCGCCCGACCTGGAGATACTCGCTCTTTCCGGCGACCGAGGCGCCCGATTGCGCTCGATCGAGAACCGCCGCCGCCTTGGCGGGCGCGGCGCGAACCGGCGCATCCTCGACATCGAATTGCAGATAACGGCCGGAAATCCATCCCTCCATGCGAAGCGCCATCTCCTTGCCGCCGTCATAGTCCTCGAACTCAGCGCGATCGATGAGGAACCAGCCGTCCTTCGAGCCCGTGACGCGCACCTCGACGAAATAGTCGCCCGCGCTCTCGCTCTTGCGCATCGCAGGCAGGCGGCCGACCACCTCCGCATCGCCGCGCGGCGCGGCGCGAATGTTCTGACCGGCGGGATCCCGGTCTTCCGACCGGGCGTGAAAAGCGCATGACGTCGCGCCGGCTTTGTCCACGACCGGCGGCCTCGCCAAGGCGGCGCCCCCGAAGACGATCGCGATCAGACCGAACAGCCAAGCGAAACAGCGCGTCGAAGCGGCAGACATGAGCATTCCCCACCGAGCGACCGGCCAGTCGCCTCGAACGAGGCTGAAATGAATCGGCTTTGTCGATCGTCGTCAATGCCGACGCGATGACGAACGACGGACCGCCGATCGAGCGCCCCGAGGAGAAATCCGGCGTCGTCGGCTCGAGGTTGACTTGGCCGCGCCTTTTGGCATTTTGGACGGACCACGTGGTTCTTTGAGCCGGCCGGCTTGCCGCCACGTAAAACAAGGCGCTAAAAGGCCGGGTTTCCTCGTGAAATCCGCGTTTTTTGCCGCCGTGTCACGGCCCTCGCGCCGCACGGGGAGACGATTCGAAATGAGCATAGACGACAGGAAGAGAGACTTACGGCCCGCCACCCGCCTCGTCCATGGGGGAACGTTGCGCTCTCCCTTCGGCGAAATGTCGGAGGCGCTGTTCCTCACCCAGAGCTTCGCCTATCCGACGATGGAGGCGGCCGAAGCGCGCTTCAAGGGCGAGGACCCCGGCTTCATCTATTCGCGCTTCTCCAATCCCACCGTGGCGATGTTCGAGCAGCGCATGACGCTGCTCGAGGGCGCCGAAGCGGCGCGCGCCACGGCGAGCGGCATGGCGGCCGTCACAGCGAGCCTGCTCGCTCAGGTGAGAGCCGGAGACCATGTCGTCGCGGCGCGCGCGCTGTTTGGTTCGTGTCTCTACGTTGTGGAGGATCTGCTGCCGCGCTTCGGCGTCGCCTCGACGCTCGTCGACGGCGCCGATCTCGAGCAGTGGAAAAGCGCCGTCCGCAAGGAAACCAAATTGTTCTTTCTCGAGAGCCCGACCAACCCCGGCCTCGAGGTCTACGGCATCCGCGCCATCGCCGACCTCGCGCACGAATCCGGCGCGAAACTCGTCGTCGACAATGTTTTCGCCACCCCGCTCCTGCAGAGACCGTTCGAGCTCGGCGCCGACGTCGTCGTCTATTCGGCGACGAAACATATCGACGGGCAGGGGCGCTGCCTCGGCGGAGTCATTCTCGCCTCGCAGGCGCTCATCGAGGAGAACATCCACAATTTTCTACGTCAGACCGGGCCGGCCATGTCGCCCTTCAACGCCTGGGTCCTGCTGAAGAGCCTCGAGACGCTGCCTCTGCGCGTCGCTCAGCAGACGGCGAGCGCGGCGAAAATCGCCGATTTCCTCGCCGAACAGAAAGGCATTGCGCGTGTGCTCTATCCGTTCCGCGACGATCACCCGCAATCGGCGCTCGCGAAGAGGCAAATGAGCGGCGGCGGCACGCTCGTCACTTTCGACGTCGAAGGCGGCAAGGCCGCCGCATTCCGCCTGGCCAATGCGCTCGAGATCGTGAAAATCTCCAATAATCTCGGCGACGCGAAGAGCCTGCTGACGCATCCGGCGACGACGACGCATCAGCGCCTGACGCCCGAGGCGCGCGCGCGCATCGGCGTCGGCGAGGGGCTTCTCCGGCTCTCGGTCGGCCTGGAGGATGTCGACGATCTCATCGCCGACTTCGAATATGGGTTGCGCGCCGCATGCGGGAGCTGAGTCGGCGCGGACGCGAAGCAAGCCTGAAGGCTCACAGTCCGAGGAAGCTCCTGGAACCGCGAGCCTTCAGAGGCCGGCCGAAATTTTATTCCTTGGCCCTGTTTGCAGGGGCTCATTCCCGACGCTCGCGAAGCGAGCGATCGGAAATCCAGAGCTACGGCTGGAATTTCTTGTCGTTGCCCCTG
>PQAN01000177.1 GCA_003105285.1 Methylocystaceae bacterium | reverse complement strand
CGAATGCAGGTGGAGCGCGATCCCGGAGACGTTTTCGCTCCTCTGGGCGATGCGTCGCGCCACCTCCACCGCTTTCGCGCTCCGCTGCCCGTGGGGCTTCAAATTGATGAGGAAACGGCCGGAGTTCAACGTCGTATTGACGCCATCGACGCCGATGAAGGAAGATAGACTCTCGACATCAGGATCGGCAAGGATGACCTTGGCGAGGACTTGCTGACGCTCCGCCATCGCCACAAAAGAGATGTCGCCAGGCGCCGTCGACACGCCGTAAATGACGCCTACGTCCTGAAGCGGAAAGAAGCCTTTGGGAATTGCGACATAGAGCGACGCGGCTGCGACGAACCCGGCGGCCGCGACGACGAGCGTGAGCCCCTGCCGCTCGAGCACGGCGTCGAGGAGCCGAGCATAAAATCGAACGATCGCATCAAATCCTCGGCTGCGAGTCCGTCCGGGTCGGTCCATTTCCGGCCGCATGACTCTTGCGCAGAGCATCGGGACGAGGGTGAGCGAGACGACCGCGGACACGAGGATCGTCACTGCGAGTGTCAATGCGAACTCACGAAATAGCCTGCCGATCACATCGGACATGAAGAGGAGCGGAATCAATACCGCGATCAGCGACGCCGTCAGACTGAGAATTGTGAAGCCGATCTGCTTCGATCCGACCAGCGAGGCCTCGAGCGGAGACTTCCCTCGCTCGAGATGACGCGCAATGTTCTCCATCATGACAATGGAATCGTCGACGACGAATCCTGTCGCTATCGTCAAAGCGAGCAGCGTCAGATTGTTCACGCTGAATCCGAGAAGGCTCATGCCTGCGAACGAGCCGACCAGCGAAAGCGGCGCCGACAGGCTAGGTATCGACGTCGCACGAAGATCGCCGAGAAAAACGAAAATCACGACGACGACCAGCAGGATCGCGAGACAGAGGTCATATTCGACGTCGCGGACCGAGGCCCTGATCGTCGTAGTGCGATCGGTCAGCACCGAAACGTCGACACCGGCCGGCAATGCGGCCTCGAGCCTAGGCAGCATCGCTTTCACAGAATCCACGACTGCGATGACATTGGCTCCCGGTTGGCGGCGAACATCGAGGATGATCGCGGGCGTCGTGTTCGACCATGCGGATAGATATTCGTTCTCGGCGCCTTCGACGATCGACGCAACTTCAGCGAGCCGCACTGGCGCGCCGTTACGATAAGCGACGACGATCCCGCCGTATTGCTCCGCGTTCTTCAATTGGTCGTTTGCGTTGATCGCATAGGCGCGGGCCGGCCCCGCGAAGCTTCCCTTGGGGGTATTGACATTAGCGTTGCCGATGATCGTGCGAAGATCGTCGAGATCGAGGCCATAGGCCGCCGCGGCGTTTGGGTTGACCTTGACGCGCACGGCAGGCCGCTTCCCTCCTCCGATCCCCACGAAACCCACTCCCGCGACTTGTGAGAGTTTTTGCGCCAGACGGGTGTCCGCGATCTCCTGTAGCCGCTCGAGCGGCAAGGTCTCGGAAGTGACGGAGAGCGTCAGCACTGGCGCGTCCGCCGGATTGATTTTCGAGTAAGTCGGCGGCGTCGGCAGGTCGTTCGGCAACAGATTCTGCACCGCGTTGATCGCCGCCTGCGCTTGCTGCTCGGCGACATCAAGCGCAATGTCCAGGGAAAATTGCAAGGTGATGATCGACACGCCGGCGGAACTCGTCGAACTCATCTGGTTCAGGCCCGGCATCTGGCCGAGCTGCCGCTCGAGCGGCGTCGTAATCGCGCTCTCCGTCACCTCCGGGCTCGCGCCCGGATAGAACGTCCAGACTTCGATGATAGGATAGTCGACGGTCGGCAACGCAGAGACAGGAAGGAAAGCGAAGCTGACGACGCCGCATGAAAAAATCGCGAGCATCGACAATGTTGTGGCGACAGGACGCAAGATGAAGAACGAAGAGGGGTTCATTCTTCGACAGCCTTGACTTTTGCTCCGTCGCGCAATCGATCGGCGCCGGCGATCACTATTCGCTCGCCCGACGAAAGCCCGGAAAGCACCGACATCTTTTCGCCTTCGGCGGGCCCGAGTTCGATGGCTCGCGCGCGGGCTGCGCCATCCTCGGAAACAACGAATGCGAACGGGCCTTTCGGGCCATATCGCACCCCGGCGGTCGGAATGACCGTCGCGTCATGCAATGTCTCGACCAGTAGTCGTGCGTTGACGAATTGGTTTGGAAATAATGACAGGTCTCGGTTTTCGAGCTCCGCTTTGAATTTCACCGTTCCTGTCGTCGGGTCGACCTGACTGTCGAGACTAGTAAGCGTTCCCTCGGCCAGGCCTCTTCGACCGGAGCGATCATAGATCGTGACCGGCAGGCGCTTGCCCGCCCGTATCTTTCCCATCACGGCCGGGAGATGATCCTCCGCAATTGGAAACACCACCGAAATTGGTTGAAGCTGCGTAAGGACGACGATGCTCTCCACTCCTGCCTGCACGTAGTTCCCGAGATCGGCCTGCCGCAGTCCGACCCGCCCGGAGACAGGCGCCGAGATGCGGCAATAGGCCAGATTGAGCTCGGCGATTTCGACGTTTCCCTCGTCGATCTCGACGGCCCCCTCATATTGGCGGACGAGCGAGACCTGCGTATCCAGCTGTTGCCTAGAGATCGAATTCTGCTTGACGAGACGAGCGTATCGCTCGAGATCGAGACGGGCGTTTTCGAGCAGCGCCTTGTCCCGCATGAGCTGTCCTCGAGCCTGACGAAGCGCGTGCGTGTAGGGACGAGGATCGATTTCGGCGAGAAAATCGCCTTCTTCGACCAATTGCCCTTCCTGGAAGCCGATCTGCGTCACTCGCCCGGAAATCTGACTTTTCACGGAGACGGTGGTGAGCGGAGTGATCGTTCCGAGCGCCGCGATCATAATGCGAAGGTCGCCCCTGGCCGCGACTCCCAGACCCACGGGAATCGTACCCACCCCGTTGCGGACCGACAGCGCCGGTCGAGCGCGCCACGCTGTGGTCACGAGAGCCGCCAAGCCACAAAACACGACGATCGCCGTCGCCCAAATGTATGCACGCCGCTTTGTCGTCCACCTTCGCAGACCATGGATCGCAGCGATTTCGCCTCTGCTTCGAGGCGTCCCGCCGACCATCCTTTCGCTGCTCATATTCCATCCTTCGGCGATGTCCGATCATGAGGAGCTCGCCAGAACGCACTCATGCTCGTCGCTTCTCGCCTTTCTCCTGCCATCGAAGATGGGCGTATCGGAAGCGCTTCATGCGCGAGCGGCCGATCCGACGCCGACATCGACGACCGCTTTCCTGGAACCCCGCTTTCTTTGCGCATCTTCTTGTATGCGAAGATCTCGACAGACGCCGGATGCTCGCGATCGAAGTTCAATTGCATGATCGATGCGACGAAGATCGCCGGCGTGACGGATTTTCCCTCGAATTCGAGATGGCACATGAGTTCGAACTCCCTGCCCGGATCATAGAGCCGAGTTACGGTGCAACGCGGCGAGAGCTTCGGGTTCGA
>PQAN01000176.1 GCA_003105285.1 Methylocystaceae bacterium | reverse complement strand
TAGGGCCTGCCCTACGCATAGAAGGGCCTGCCCTACTATGTAGTAGGCTATACCCTACTATGGCTCTCCAATAGTAGCGCCTGCCCTACTGTAATGGCCATTTCCGCCTCTCGCATAGTAGGGCCTGCCCTACACATATAGTATACCATCCGCTGGCGCAGCTGATCCGATCCGATATCGAACGCAGGACCGTAAGCGCGGGCGCACTGAGAGGAGGACAACAGCCATGCGGAAACAGCCGCCGAGCAGATTGTCCACGAACGAAATAAAAAAAAGCGCGCCAGCAAAAATGATCGGGTGGCAACCGGCCCAGCACAGAAAAGACAGTCTGACGGCGTGAGCGATCGCATTGCGTTCGCGTGCGTTCGCATTGCCAGAGCATTGCCAGAGCATTGGTTGCCCACAACCAATTGACTTTGCTTGCTTGAACTGCGTTCATACGATAGATTGAACGCCGTTCACGAACGGGTCTCGCCCCAATGGTCCCAATGCCGGCGAATCGATTTGGGGGCGCTAACCGGCACAGGGGTTTTCCTTTCTCGCTCCCGGCTGGAAAAAAATCGGGGGAGGTTCATGACGCTGATCGGGCGATCTCTTTCCTCGAAGGGCTGAAAATTCCCGAGGGGCCGCACGCTGGAAAGCCGCTGCGTCTCGCGAGCTTTCAACGCAGCTTCGTGGCCGGCGCTCTCGACCCAGCGAACATGGTCTCGGCGCTCTCGATCGGGCGCGGCAATGCGAAAACCGCGTTGGCGAGCGGCCTTGCGCTCGGGGCCGTGATGGGCGAATGGGACAAGCAACCACGTCGCGAAATCATTTTCGCCGCGCGCAACCGCGATCAAGCCAAGATCGCCTTCAATTTCGTGTGCGGATACATCGGCGGCTTGCCGAAGGCAAAGCGCGACAAATTCCAGATAAGGCGGGGATCGCGGCTCGAGGTCGAGTTCGAAGGCAATGGCGGCGGCCTGGCGCGCTGCGTCGCGGCCGATGGCCGATCAATCCTCGGCGGCGCGCCCGTGCTGGCGATCCTCGACGAGCGCGCGGCCTGGGAGAAAGACAAGGGCGACGAGCTGGAGAACGGCATTCTGTCCGGGCTCGGCAAGCGCGGCGGCAAGGCGCTGATTATCTCGACGAGCGGCGCCGACGACGCAAACAGCTTCTCTCGATGGCTGGACAATCCGCCTGACGGGACGTTCATCCAAGAGCATCGCCCGACGCCGGGTCTGCCGGCGGATGATCTCGAAAGCCTGCTGGTCGCCAATCCCGGCGCCCTCGAGGGAATCGGCTCCTCTCCCGAATGGCTTCTCGCGCAGGCGAGGCGCGCCATCGCGCGCGGCGGGAATGCGCTTTCGTCGTTCAGAAATCTGAACCGGAATGAGCGCGTCTGCGCCGACAATCGATCCGTACTGATAACTACGGACGAATGGTTGAGCGCCGAGGTCGCGCCGGATGCGCTCCCGCCGCGCGAAGGCGAGTGCATTCTCGGCGTCGATTTGGGCGGCAGTAGGAGCATGTCGGCTGCGGCGTTGTTCTGGCCCCGCACAGGGCGGCTCGAGGCCGTGGGAACCTTCCCCGGAAATCCTTCGCTCTCCGATCGTGGCGCCGCCGATGGCGTCGGCGCGCGCTATTCAGAAATGAAAGATCGCGGCGAGCTATCCGTGCTCGGCGAGAACGTGGTGCCGGCCGGGCCGTGGCTGGCGTCGGTTCTCAGGCTTGCCGATGACGCGGCGATCTCCTGCATCGTCGGCGATCGTTTCCGTCATTCTGAATTTCTCGAGGCGATGCAGAAAGCCGGCATTCGTGCGCCGTTCATCGCGCGCGGCATGGGCTTCAAGGATGGCTCGGAAGATATCGAGCGATTCCGCGCCGCGCTGTTCGAACGCAAGATCAAGGTGGCGCCGTCGCTATTGCTACGCAGCGCATTCGCCGATTGCATCACGCTGATCGATCCGGCCGGCAATCACAAGGTAACGAAAAGCCGTAGCTGCGGCCGCATCGATGCGGCCTGCGCCGCGATCCTCGCCGTCGCCGAAGGAATGCGCCGAGTCGCACGTCCAGTCAAACAAGCGAGGCCCGCGCTATGGGTGTAGCAGGCCGTGCATTCTATTCGTCCAAGCGATGGGATCGCGCGCGCTTTCTCGCGAAGCGCCGCGACAATTTCGCGTGTGTGCAATGCGGCTCGCGCAGCAAGCTCGAGGTGCATCATGTGAAGCGCGTGCGCGATGCGCCAGAACTCGCATTCGATCTCTTCAATCTGAAAACATTGTGTCGCGACTGCCATGCAGTCGAGACCGATCGTGAATTAGGCCGCGCGCCTAATGCCGCGCAAACCGCGTGGCGAAACGCCGTCGATGAACTCGCGCGGCCTCAAACCGAAAGGACAAGGTGATATGCTCGAATCTGTCAAAATCTCTCGCCGTCAAAGCGAGATTCGACAAGCCCTCTCGACGATCGTCGGCAAGGATGCGCCGAGCGAAGACGAGACGCGATCGATGGCCGCGCTGGACGCTGAATATCGCACGAACGAAACACGATATCGCGCCGCATTGATCTCGGAAGACAGCGAGCGCCGCGAGGCGAAAAACGAACTGGAAACTCGCGGCGATCGCGAGTGGAATGATCTCGTCTCGCGCTTCGAATTGCGTCAAGCCGCGCTCTTTCTCGACGAAGGTCGCGCGTTGAGCGGACCGACGAATGAAATCGTCACGGAGCTGCGCAATCGCGGCGGCTATCGCGGCGTTCCCGTTCCTTGGGCGGCGCTCGAGAAGCGCGCCGGCGAGACGATCGCGAGCGGAACGCCGAATCCGTTCCGAATGGCGCCGATCATCGATCGATTGTTCGCCGAATCCGTCGCGACGCGCGTCGGCGCGCAAATCATCACGATCGATAGCGGCGAGGCCGAGTATCCCGTCGCGACGAGCGCCGTTTCTGCCGCGTGGGCCGCGACAGAGACGGGCGCAGTCGGCTCGCCGAGCGCCTATCAGACGACCGACCGGCCGCTCAAGCCGAACAGCACGCTGGGCGTTCAAATGAAGCTGACGCGCAAGAGCCTGAAGCAGAGCGGCGACGCTCTCGAGCAGGCCGTGCGCCGCGACATGAACGGCACGATTCTCGAAGCGCTCGACAAGGCGGTGTTCCAAGGCGCTGGCGCGAACGGCGAGCCTGCCGGCGTTCTTATCGGCAGCTACAGCATCACGTCCACGGCGATCGCCGCAACGGCGTCCTGGGCCGCGTTCCGCGCCGCCGTCGTGCGCTTCATGAACGCGAACGCGGCGGCCGGGCCTGGCGATGTGACGGCGCTGATCCGCCCCGAGGTGTGGGACAAGCTGGACGCGAGCCTCGTCGCGACCGGCGCTTTCAAATTCGAGTTCGACAAGATGCGAGAGAGCCTCGGCGGCGTTGTCATTTCCTCGAACGCGCTCGCCGCGCCGACCGGATCGCCCGCCGCGACGAAGGCGCTTCTCACGACCAAGGCCGGCGGCGTCGCGCCGATCTTCGTCGGATTGTGGGGCGCGATCGATCTGATCCGAGATCCGTTCTCCGACGCCGCGTCCGGAGGGCTTCGCCTCACGGCGCTCGCCACGGCGGACGTGACGGTTTCGCGCCCGGCACAGTTGGAAATCCTGACAGGATTGCAATGATGGAACGGCGCGCGTTTCAAATCGAGGTACGGCTCGCGGGGAGCAATCCCCGCAAGCTCGAGGGCTATGCGGCCGTGTTCGACACAGAGGCGCGCGTCGGCGATTTCGTCGAGA